>NZ_JBIRFA010000003.1:56130-386196 GCF_044327205.1 Kitasatospora sp. NPDC018058
GGGGTGTGGGGGGGGGGGGGGGGGGGGGGGGGGGGGGGGCCGCGGGGGGGGGGGGGGGGGGGGGGGGGGGGGCCCCCCCCCCCCCCCCCCCCCCCCCCCCCCCCGGCTCCAGGGCCGACCGTCAGCGGTTGCCGACCGCCTGCTTCACCAGCGTCCGTCCGAAGTCCCACATCAGGCCGTTCCCCCGGTGGGCCTCGTCCATGATCTCGGTGAACGCATCGACGAACCGGTCCACATCCTGATCGGTGATGATCAGCGGCGGAATCAGCTTGATCACTTCCAGATGGTCACCGGACACCTGGGTCAGAATCCGGTGCCGCTGCAGCAGCGGCACGACCACCATCTGCGCGAACAACCCCTTGCGCGCCGCCTGCAGCGCCGTCCACCCGGTGCGCAGCTTCAGCGACCTGGGCCGGCCGAACTCGATGCCGATCATCAGCCCGCGGCCGCGTACCTCGGCGAGCAGCTCGTACTTGTCGACCAGCGCGGTCAGCCGCTCACGGAACCGGTCGCCGACCCGTCGGGCGTTCTCGACCACCTTCTCGTCGCGCATCACCTCCAGGGTCGCCAGCCCCGCCGCCATGGCCTGGGCGTTGGACCCGAAGCTGGCCGAGTGCACCAGCACCCGGTCCATCGAGGAGTACACCTTCTCGAAGATCCAGCCCTTGCCGAGCGTCGCCCCGACCGGCACGTACCCGCCGGAGAGCGCCTTGGCCACGCAGACCAGGTCGGGCAGCACGCCCTCCTCGCTCTGGTAGGCGAAGAACCCGCCGGTGCGGCCGATCCCGGTCTGCACCTCGTCGCAGATCAGCAGCGCCCTGTGCTCGTGCAGCAGCGCCTGGGCCGCGCGCAGCCAGCCGGGCGGCGGCGCCTGGACGCCCTTGCCCTGGATCGGTTCGACGATCAGCGCCGCGACGTCGCCGCGCTTCAGTTCCTTGGCCAGCGCGCCGATGTCGCCGAGCGGGATGGCGGTGTCCGGCAGCAGCGGGTCGAAGCCCTTGCGGAAGCCGCTCTCCCCGTTGACCGAGAGCGAGCCGGTGGTCAGCCCGTGGAAGGCGTGGTCGGCGTAGAGGATCCGCTTGCGCCCGGTGGCGTACCGGGCGAACTTGAGCGCGGTCTCCACCGCCTCGGTGCCGCTGTTGCCGAAGAACACCCGGTCCAGCCCGGGCGCGTACGACAGCAGCCGCTCGGCCAGCAGCCCGGGCAGCGGCGAGCAGTCGAAGCGGACCAGGTCCGGCAGGTCCAGGTCCATCACCTGCTGGATCGCCGAGCGCACCACCGGGTGGTGGCGGCCGAGCGCGAAGATGCCGAAGCCGGCCAGCATGTCGAGGTACTCGTTGCCCTCGGCGTCGTAGAAGTACTGGCCCTTGGCGCGGTCGTAGTACTTGTCGAAGCCGATGGTGTGGAGCATCCGCGGCAGCTGCGGGTTGAGGTAGCGGCTGTGCAACTCGTAGCGCTCGGCGCCTCGTTCGGCGATGAGGGCGGCGAGGTCGAAGGCGGGGCGGTCTGGGTCAGCCGACATGGCGCGGGTTCGCTCCTCGGGTCGGTAGCAGCTTCTTGGCGAAGACGGCGGTCTGGGCGGCGACCCCGGTCCCGGTCAGGCCGGTCTCCTCCAGGATCTCCCCGCGCGCGGCGTGGCCGAGGAACTCCTGCGGCAGGCCGAGCACCCGCACCGGGACGTCCACGTCGGCGTCGCGCAGCGCCTGGGAGACGGCCGAACCGACGCCTCCGGTACGGCCGTTGTCCTCGACCGTGACCACCAGCCGGTGGGCGGAGGCGAGTTCGGGCAGCGCCGGGTCGACCGGCTTGACCCAGCGCGGGTCGACCACGGTCGCGGTGAAGCCCTCGGCGAGCAGCAGCCGCGCGGCGTCCAGGCAGGCGGAGGCGGTGGTGCCGACCGCGATCAGCAGGATCTCCGGCTCCGCGCCGGTGCGCAGCAGCACGTCCGTCCCGCCGATCCGTTCGATCGCCGCGACGGCGGGCCCGACGTTCCCCTTGGGGAAGCGGACCACGGTGGGCGCGTCCTCGACCTCGACGGCCTCGCGCAGCTGGGCGCGCAGCTGGTCGGCGTCGCGCGGCGCGGCCAGCCGCAGGCCGGGGACGACCTGGAGGATCGACATGTCCCACATGCCGTTGTGCGAGGCGCCGTCCGGCCCGGTCACCCCGGAGCGGTCGAGCACGAAGGTGACGCCCAGCCGGTGCAGGGCGACGTCCATCAGTACCTGGTCGAAGGCCCGGTTGAGGAAGGTCGCGTACACCGCGACCACCGGGTGCAGCCCGCCGATGGCCAGGCCGGCCGCGCTGGTGACGGCGTGCTGCTCGGCGATCCCGACGTCGAAGGTCCGGTCCGGGTACGCCTTGGCGAACGGCCCCAGCCCGACCGGCTGGAGCATCGCGGCGGTGATCGCCACCAGGTCGGGCCGCTCGGCGCCGATCTCGACCAGCTCCTCGCCGAACACGGAGGTCCAGGAGACCCCGGCGCTGGGCGAGATCGGCAGGCAGGTGTACGGGTCGATCGGGTTGACGGCGTGGAAGCGGTCGGCCTCGTCCTGCTCGGCGGGCAGGTAGCCGCGCCCCTTGACGGTCAGGCAGTGCACGATGACCGGGCCGCCGAAGTTCCTGGCCTGGCGCAGCGCCTGTTCGACCGCGCCCAGGTCGTGGCCGTCGATCGGTCCGAGGTACTTGAGCCCGAGGTCCTCGAACATGCCCTGCGGAGCGAAGGCGTCCTTGAACCCCTTCTTGGCGCCGTGCAGCGCGTCGAAGATCGGCTGACCGACCAGCGGGGTGCGTTGCAGCGCCTCCTTGCCGAGGGCGAGGAAGCGCTCGTAGCCCTGGGTGGTGCGCAGGGTGGCCAGGTGGTTGGCCAGGCCACCGATGGTCTTGGCGTAGGAGCGCTCGTTGTCGTTGACGACGATGACCAGCGGCCGGTCGCGGGCCTCGGCGATGTTGTTGAGCGCCTCCCAGGCGAGCCCGCCGGTGAGCGCGCCGTCGCCGATCACCGCGACGGTGTGCCGGTCGTGCTGGCCGAGCAGCCTGGCGGCCTTGGCGAGTCCGTCGGCGTAGGAGAGCGCGGTGGAGGCGTGCGAGTTCTCGACCAGGTCGTGTTCGGACTCGGCGCGCGAGGGGTAGCCGGACAGCCCGCCCTTCGTCCGCAGTTCCGAGAAGTCCTGGCGGCCGGTGAGCAGCTTGTGGACGTAGCTCTGGTGCCCGGTGTCGAAGACGATCCGGTCGTACGGCGAGTCGAAGACCCGGTGCAGCGCGATGGTCAGCTCCACCACGCCGAGGTTGGGCCCGAGGTGGCCGCCGGTGCGGGTGACGGCGTCGATCAGGAAGTCGCGGATCTCCTCGGCGAGCAGCGGGAGTTCCGGTGTGGGGAGCTTGCGCAGCTCGGCCGGGGACGTGACGCGGGAGAGCAGTGACATGGGTACACCTCACGACTCGAAGTGGTGCGGTGGTGCCTCCGCCCCCGGGGGAAGGGCGGGGCCGGCCCGGGCACCGCGGCCCGGGCCGGACGGGAGCTCAACCGGGCTCAGTGCCCGCGGTTGGCGCTGACGGTCTCGGTGATGGCGCGCAGCGACTGCTGGAGCGAGCCCATGGTCGCGAGGACGGCGGTCGGCTCGTAGCCGCAGTGGGCCATGCAGTTCTCGCAGCGCGGGTCCTTGCCGCGGCCGTACTTGCTCCAGTCGGTCTTCTCGACCAGTTCGCGGTACGTCGGCACGTAGCCGTCGGCCATCAGGTAGCAGGGTCGCTGCCAGCCGAACAGCGAGTAGTTGGGGATGCCCCAGGGGGTGCACTCGAAGTCGGCCTTGCCCTCCAGGAAGTCCAGGAAGAGCGGGCTGTGGTTGAGGCGCCAGCGCTTGCGGTTGCCGCCGGCGAAGGCCTTGCGGAAGAGCTCCCGGGTCTGCTCGACGCCGAGGAAGTGCTCCTGGTCGGGCGCCTTCTCGTAGGCGTAGGCCGGGGAGATCATCATCTCGTCCACCTTCAACTCGTCGTTGAGGTAGTCGAGGACGTCGATGACGGTCTGCGGGGTGTCGGTGTTGAAGAAGGTGCTGTTGGTGGTGACCCGGAACCCGCGCCGCTTGGCCTCCTTGATCGCGGCCACCGCCTCGTCGAAGGTACCCTCCTTGGCCACCGACTCGTCGTGCCGCTCGCGCAGGCCGTCGATGTGCACCGCGAAGGTGAAGTACGGCGAGGGCTTGAACTTGTCGATCTTCTTGCGCAGCAGCAGCGCGTTGGTGCAGAGGAAGACGTATTTGCGGTGCCCGACCAGTTGCCGCACGATCTCGTCGATCTGCGGGTGCATCAGCGGCTCGCCGCCGGCGATCGAGACCATCGGGGCACCCGACTCCAGGACCGCGCCGACCGCCTGCGCGACGGGCATCCGCTGCTTGAGCACACCGGCCGGGTGCTGGATCTTGCCGCAGCCCTCACAGGCGAGGTTGCACGCGAACAGCGGTTCCAGCTCGACGATCAGCGGGAACTTGTCCCGTCGCTTGAACAGCTTCTGCTGCATCAGGTAGGTGCCGACCCGCACGGTCTGGCGCAACGGCATGGCCATGGCTAGCTCGCCTCCTGGGGGAGCGTCGAGGATGTGGGGTGGTTCGGGTCTGCGGAGCCGGTCCCGGGCTCCTGTCGGTACCAGTCGACCAGGGCGGGTACCGTCGCCCGCAGGCTCCGCCAGGCGCGCACCCCGGCCGGGAGGGTGCCGGGCCGCAGCAGCTCGCGCTCGGGGGTGTCCACCACCACCCGCAGGACGGCGACGGGCAACGCCGGGCGCACCTCCCGCAGTGCGGCCAGGACGGCGACGGCCTCCATGTCGACGGCGAGGGCGCCCTGCAGGTGCAGGGCGCGCCGCTCGATGCCGCGCACCACGTGGTCGGCGGTGTGGTGCACCCCGGTGTGGGTGGTCAGGCCGTACTCCTTGAGCGCCCGGGCCAGCTCCGGCCCGGAGTCGACCGGGTACAGGTGGCCCTCGGCGTCGCGCACGCCGTCTGCGGCGACCACGTCACCCGGCGCCACACCCGGGCCGACGGCGGCGCCGAAGCCGGCCACCACGACCGCGCCGTAGCCGCCCGGGGCGGAGTTGAGCAGCCGTCGGACGGCCAGCCCGGCCCGCCGTCGGCCGACCCCGGTGCGCACCAGCACCGGCGGCCCACCGGCGGCGCCGCGCCAGTCACCGCCGCGCAGCGCCCACACCTCGGGGCCCAGCGCGCAGAGCACCAGCAGGGGGGCGGTGGTCACCGCGCCGCCCCGATCGCCGGGGTACCGCTCGGCTTCGCCCGGCCCGGGGTGCCGTTGAGGTAGCGGCCGAGCGCGGTGACCGGGAAGACCAGTCGGTACAGGTGGTAGTTGATGGAGAAGTCCCACGGGAAGCCGGTGCCGGTGAACTGCGGCTCGTCCCAGGTGCCTTCGGGCAGCTGGGTGCGCACCAGCCAGTCCACACCGCGTTCCACCGCCGGGTTGGCCCGGCCGTCCGGGCCCTCGCCGGCCGCGAGCAGCGCCATCAGCGCCCACGCGGTCTGCGAGGCGGTGGAGTCGCCCCGCCCGGCCCAGCGCGCCGGGTCGTCGTAGGAGCGCATGTCCTCGCCCCAGCCGCCGTCGGCGTTCTGCCGGTCCTCCAGCCAGCGCACCGCCCGGCGGATCGCCGGGTGCTCGTCCGGGACGCCGGCCGCCACCAGGGCGGGCAGCACCGAGCCGGTGCCGTAGATGTAGTTGGTGCCCCAACGGCCGAACCAGGAGCCGTCCGCCTCCTGGTTGCGCAGCAGCCACTCGATGCCCCGCCGGGTCCGCGGGTCCCGGGCCCGGCCGGTCTCGGCGAGCATCTCCACCACGTGGGCGGTGACGTCGGCGGACGGCGGGTCGACCACCTCGCCGAAGTCGCAGAACGGCAGCTTGTTGGGCAGCACGCTGGTGTTGTCGACGTCGAAGGCGCCCCAGGCGCCGTTCTTGGACTGCATGCCGAGGTTCCAGAGCACGCCCCGGTCCATCGCCGCGTCGACCTTGGCCGGGTCGGGGTGGGCGACCCGGCGCAGCGCGAGCACCACCTCGGCGGTGTCGTCGATGTCGGGGTAGGTGTCGTTCTCGAACTCGAAGGCCCAGCCGCCGGCCGGCAGCCCGGGCCGTTGGACGGACCAGTCGCCGCGCTTGCGGATCTCCTCGCCGAGCATCCAGTCGACGGCGGAGACCAGCGCCGGGTGGTCGGCCGGCACCCCGGCGTCGACCAGCGCGATGGTGGCCAGGCAGGTGTCCCAGACCGGGGACTGGCAGGCCTCCATCCAGCGCATGCCGTCCTCGGTGTGCACGGTGAAGCGGTCGAAGGAGGAGAGCCCGGCCTTCACCACCGGGTGCTCCAGCTCGTAGCCCTCCAGGTGCAGGGCGATCAGCGAGTAGACGGCCGGGGGCTGGATGCCGCCCCAGCAGCCGTCGGCCTCCTGCCGCTCGACGATCCAGCGGCAGGCCTGGGAGACGGCGAGTCGGCGCAGCGGCCGGAAGGCCCGGCGGTGGTAGGCGTGCAGCGCCTTGTCGAGGCGCTCGAACATGCCGTCCCAGCTGGTGGCGGGGGCGAGCGGCCGGTCGGGGTAGGGGTGGTCCGGGTCGGTGTGCAGCTCGGTGAGCGCGAAGGGGGCCGGACGGACCGGGCGGTGGGCCGAGACGACGGTCAGCGGGACGATGGTCTGGCGGGCCCAGCAGCCGAAGGCGTAGATGTTCAGCGGCAGCCACTTGGGCAGGAAGATGATCTCGGGCGGCATCTCCGGCAGCCGCGCCCAGGGCCACCAGCCGAAGAGCGCGAGCCAGATCCGGGTGAACACCCGGGCGGCCGCGATGCCCCCGGCGGAGCGGACGTAGCGGGCGGCGGCGAGCATGTGCGGGGCGTCCGGGTCGTCGCCGGCGAGCTTGAGGGCGACGTACGCCTCGACGGTGGTGGACAGCTCGGGCGGCCCGCCGTGGAAGGTGGCCCAGGTGCCGTCCTCCCGCTGCTGTGAGCGGATCCACTCGGCGGTGGCCCGGGTCTGCTCCTCGGTCCTGATGCCCAGGAACTGGCGGAGCAGTAAGTCCTCGGCGTCCATGGTGACGTTGGTCTCCAGGTCGCCTTTCCACCAGCCCTCGGAGGACTGCAGCGAGAGCAGGTGGGTGGTGGCGCGCGCCAGGGCCTCGCGCGCGTCGGCGGGCCGGAGTTCCGCCTCACCGGCCGGCCGGAGCTGGTCGGTGTCCTCGGGCTGCCACCGCCCCGTGCCCAGCAGGGTCGGGGGGCGGTCGCCCACCGCGACCGGCTCGGGATCGTACTCAGGGTCGAGCCGGCCGTCCGCGGTTGCTGTCAACGTAACGTCACCTCTCTCGTACCACCACGAATTCGGCGAGTGCGACGAAGTGCTCGCGCACCCCGTCGGACATGGGCACCTCGTCCAGGGCGGCGAGGGCAGTCGTGTGCTGGCGGCGGGCCTCCTCCTGGGTCCAGGCCCGACCGCCGGCCTCCTCGATCAGCGCGGCCCGGGCGGCGAGCTCGGGCTCGCTCTCCTCGCCCCGGCCCTTCGGGTCCGCCAGCTGCTCGGCCAGCCGACGCGAGGCCTGGCCGCCCTCGGCCAGCGCGGCGGCGACCGGGAGGGACTTCTTGCGCTGGCGCAGGTCGCCCCAGTGCGGCTTGCCGGTGACCTCGGTCGCGCCCCAGATGCCGAGCAGGTCGTCCACCGCCTGGAAGGCCAGGCCCAGGTGGTGGCCGTAGCGCTCGAGCGCGTCGGAGACCTTGTCGTCGGCCCCGGCCAGCACGGCGCCGATCGCCGAGGCGGCGGCCAGCAGTGCCGCCGTCTTGCCGCCCTCCATCTCCAGGCACTCGGCCACGGTGACGCTGTCGCGCTGCTCGAAGGCGACGTCCATGGCCTGGCCGTCGATCAGCCGGCGGGTCGCCGTGGTGAGCAGCCGGACGGCGCGCACGGCGTCGGCGGGGCTCGTGCCACCGGTCACCGCGGCGTCGAGCAGCACCTCCGTGCCGAGCGTGGCCAGGGCGTCGCCGGCCAGGATCGCCTGGGCCGGTCCGAAGACCGTCCAGGCTGTGGCCCGATGCCGCCGGGTCTCGTCACCGTCCATCAGATCATCATGGAGGAGGGAGAAGTTGTGCACCAGTTCAACGGCCACCCCACCGGGCACGCCCACCTCAGCCACCGCACCGGTGGCCTGGGCGGACAGCAGCGCCAGCGCCGGGCGCACCGCCTTGCCGCCGTCCCCCTCGACCGGGGTGCCGTCCCGGTCGATCCAGCCGAAGTGGTACGCCGCGACGGTGTCCATCGGTGCGGCCAACCGGGCGACGGCGGCCCGCAGCGGCGGGGTGCAGAGCGTACGGCTGCGGGCGAGCAGCTCCGGCACCGAGACCGGTTCGGCGTGCGCCGTGCCTCCGACGGCGAAGCCGGTGCGTGACTCCACGTGCGTTCCCTCTCCCTCGTGGTGCCGGACCGCACGGGGCGGCCGGGTGCTGTCGGTACGGCTGGTGTCGATGGTGGTGCCGAAGCGAACGGTGTCGGTGCGGCCGGTCGGGCCGGTGCGGCCGACAGTACGCCCGTCGGCTCTCGCGGGCTCTCCGGCGCAGGGGCCCGCCGTCACCTGGGCCACCTCCCGTCACCGCGGTCCACCGGTACCCGGGCGCCGGCCGCGGTGAGCGCGGCGTCGGCGGCGGCGTGGCCGCTGCGCACGGCGCCCTCCATGGTCGCGGGCCAGCCGGTGGCCGTCCACGAGCCGGCCAGCAGCAGACCGGCGACGGCCGTCGCGGCCGACGGGCGCAGTACGGCGGTGCCCGGGGCGCCGTCGAAGGTGGCGGCGCGCTCCCGGGTGACGAAGAAGTCCAGCACCTCGGCCCCGGCTGCGGCCGGCAGCAGCCGGGCCAACTCGGGCAGGTAGCGGCGGCGCAGTTCGGCCACCGGCAGGTCGATCTCGTCCTGGACGGCGGACTGGGAGAGTGCCAGGTACTGGGCGCCGGGGTGGGCCCGGCCGATCGAGGTGCCGGCCAGGCCGGAGTGGGTGGTGCGGTCGAAGACCCACTGGACCGGGGAGTCGAGCGCGGCGAAGAAGGGCCGGCGCAGCACCTTGCGGTCGTATACCACGTGCACGTTGAGGATCGGCGCGGTGCCGAAGTCGGCCAGCCGTTGGGACACGGCCCCCGGCGGCAGCAGGGCGGCCGCGGTGTCCTGGGCGCCGGCCAACACCACGGTGTCGGCGGTGAGCAGTTCCCCGCTCTCCAGCCGGACGGCGTGCTGGGGCTCGGCCGGCTTGAGTTCCGCGACCCGGGCACGTAGCCGCACCTTCACGCCGGCGCGTTCCAGCTCGGCGAGCGCCCGGTCGTGGTGGATCACGCCGAGCGGGACGGCGGCGATGCCGATGTCGGCGGCGCCCGGGTCGGAGAGCAGGCCGGTCTTGAACACCTTGGCGGCGAGCGCCAGCGACACCTGGTCGGCCCGGGCGTTCAGGGTGGCGATGCCGACCAGGTCCCACAGCGCGGCCGTGGTGGCGGCGTTCTGCCCGTTGCGGCGCAGCCACTCTCCGAAGGAGAGCCGGTCCAGCGCCGGGTCATCGAGGTCCAGGCCCTTGAGGGCGAGCGCGCCGCGGACCACCCGGGCGCGGTCGGCCGCCGACAGGTGCGGGTAGCGGGCGAGGCTGCCGGCCAGGTGCAGCGGGACCGGCAGGCCGGCCCTGCGCAGTCGGCCCAGGGTGCGCACCGGGGCCTCGACGGGGCCAGTGGCGGAGAGCACCGGGACGTCCAGGCGCTCCTGCAGGTGGGTCATCCGGGTGGCGCCGAGACGTTCCAGCAGGCCGCGGTAGGCGGTGCAGCAGCGCAGGAAGACGTGCTGGCCGTTGTCGACGGTCAGCTCGCCGCGCTGGAAGGAGAAGGCCAGCCCGCCGAGCCGGGGCCGACCCTCGGCGAGGGTGACGTCGTGGCCGGCCTCGGCCAGCCGCAGGGCGGCGGTGATCCCGGCCAGGCCGCCGCCGACCACGACGGCGGCCGGGCGCGCGGCATCGGCTCGCCCGGTCATCGGCCCTCCCCCTCGAAGTCGCAGGACCGCGCGGTGGCGGTCGCTGTGGCCGGCACGCAGACGGTCGGCGCCGTCGTGGTCGACCCGGTCGTGGTCAACGTGGTCAACACGGCTCTACCCGGATGTGATTCCCCGCTGACACAGCGTGACAGAACTGTGGCAAGAATCAAGAACGCCCCCCGGCGAGCCCGGAAAGCGCCACGTACGCCTTCTCCCAGCCCGGCAGCGAGACCCGACCGCGCAGCACCGACTCGGGGTCGGCGGCGATCCGACCGAGCAGCCGGTGGTAGATCCCGGCCATCGCGGCGGTGCAGGCCCGGCTGCGGCGGTCGAGCATCGGCAGCAGCCGCAGGCCCTCCTCGAACGCGGCCTGGGCGCGGGCGGCCTCGAAGGCCACCAGGCCGGTGAAGTCGGCGCCGACCGGCGGCTTGGGCAGCGCGAAGCCCTGCTCGCAGCCGAACCGGACCAGGTCCTCGGTGGGCAGGTAGGTGCGGCCGTTCAGGGCGTCCTCGCGCAGGTCGCGCAGGATGTTGGTGAGCTGCAGGGCCAGGCCCAGGGTGTCCGCGTACCGGGCCCCGCGCTCGGGGTCGTCGCAGCCGTACACGCCCAGCGAGAGCCGGCCGATCGCGCCGGCCACACAGCGGCAGTAGACCTTCAGCTCCTCGTACGTCTGGTACTCGGCGCCCTTGAGGTCCATCTCGACGCCGTCGATCAGCTCGTCGAAGCCGCCGAGCGGGATCGGGAAGCGCCGGGCCGTGTCGGCCAGGGCGACCTTGATCGGGTCGGTGTCGTCCTCGGCCACCGCCCCGGAGCGGACCTCGTCCACCAGTTCCCGGGTACGCAGCAGCGCCTCGGCCTTACGGTCGTCCGGGAGGTCGCCGTCGCCGATGTCGTCCACCCGGCGGGCGAGGGCGTACAGGGCCGACATGGCCAGCCGCTTGGGCTCGGGCAACAGCCGGATGCCGTAGCTGAAGTTGCGCGCCTGCATCCCGGTTACTGCCTCGCAGTACCGGTACGCCGCCATGACCTGGGCCGACGCCAGTGGTGATGCCGCCACTCGGGCGTTCACCTTCCCTTCGCGAAGATGGCCGCCGCCTTCGCTGCGAGGCGGCGCTTGTCCGGCTTCGCCTGCTGGGCGAGTACGTCGTACCCGGCGTCCTCGACGGCCGCCAGGGCCGCGTAGCCGCCGGCGGTGAATCCCGCCAGGAGCAGTCGAAGCCTCCCCCGAACCGTACCTACCAATGGTGCGCCGCGGTCGAGCAGGGTGCGGGCCCGTTCGGCCTCGAAGGCGATCAGCTCCCGCACCGCCCCGTTCGCGCTGGGGGCGGCGAGCTCGGCCTCGGTGACGCCGAAGCGTTCGAGGTCCTCGGTGGGGAGGTAGATCCGGCCGCGGGACAGGTCCTCGGCCACGTCCTGCAGGTGCTCGACCACCTGGAGGCCGCTGCAGACGGCGTCCGACAGCGCGATCCGCTCGGGGGTGGCGACCCCCGCGATGGCGAGCACCAGGCGGCCGACCGGGTCGGCGGAGAGCCTGCAGTAGCCGATCAGGTCGTCGTAGGTGGCGTAGCGGGTGGTGGTCTGGTCCACCCGGTTGGCCTCGATCAGACGGCGGAACGGCTCGGGGGTGAGGTTGCGCTTGTCGACCAGCGGGACGAGCGCCCGCAGCAGCGGGTGGCGGGGTCGGTCGGCGCCGCCGGGGTGCAGAGTGGTCTCGAAGACCTGGTCGAGGTCGCGCTCCAGCCCGTCGAGCAGGGCGAGCCGGAAGGCGACCTCCGCCGGGCTCGGCGGGCCGGACTGGTCCGAAGGGGTGGCGGGGGGCCGCTGCTCGACCCCGAGCAGGGCGGCGGTGGCGGCCGGGTCGGCCAGGTCGCCGTCGCCGGCGTCGTCGACCAGCCGGGCGAAGCCGTAGACCCTCATCAGGTCGTCGCGCCAGGCCGCGGGCAGGAAGAACGGGGCGACCGGGAAGTTCTCCGCACCCGCCTTCTCCAGGGTCTGTCCCGCGGACGGGTTCACCGGCGTATCACTGGGCTGGGCCGAAGCCGACACTGCTGTCACTCCCCCGTTCTACACCGCCGGGTATCACCGGTCCGACTCGGACACGCGTCCGAGCGCGGGCGTCACCTACGGCACACCACCCCCGCGCCTACAGCCTGACACCACGGGGCGCGCCCGAGAAGAGCGCCCCGCCCGGCGCACGGGGGCGCTCACCCCCGCGGCGGCGGGCCACCTGGGGGACCGGTGACCCGCATGCCGAAGGGCCGGCTCCGGAGTATTCCGGAGCCGGCCCTTCGGAGCCAGGAATTCTCGCAGCCGGGTTTACGGACGCTCGCCGCGCTCGTAACGGCCGACGACCTCCTCGGTCGGGCCGTCCATGATCAGCTCGCCGGCCTCGATCCAGATGGTCCGCTCGCAGACCTCGCGGATCGAGTTGTTGTCGTGGCTGACCAGGAAGACCGTACCGGCGGACCCGCGCAGCTCGTCGATGCGCCGCTTGCTGCGCTGCTGGAAGGCCTGGTCACCGGTGGCCAGCGCCTCGTCGATCAGCAGCACGTCGTGGGCCTTGGCGGCGGCGATCGAGAAGCGCAGGCGGGCGCCCATGCCGGAGGAGTAGGTGCGCATCGGCAGGGAGATGAAGTCGCCCTTGTCGTTGATTCCGGAGAAGTCGACGATGTCCTGGTAGCGCGCCTTCACCTGGGCCGGGGTCATGCCCATCGCCAGGCAGCCCAGGATGACGTTGCGCTCACCGGTCAGCTCGTTCATCAGGGCCGCGTTGACGCCCAGCAGCGAGGGCTGGCCGTTGGTGTAGATGCCGCCCTTCTCGGTCGGCAGCAGGCCCGCGATGGCGGCCAGCATGGTCGACTTGCCGGAGCCGTTGGAGCCGATCAGGCCGACGGCCTCGCCCTTGTAGGCGGTGAAGCTGATGCCCTTCACCGCGTGCACCTCGCGCACGCCGGCGGCGCGCTTGCGGCTGATGATGCGGCTCAGCGCCGAGGTGGCGCTGCCCTTGCCGGAGCCGGCGCCGTGCACCCGGTAGACGATGTGCACGTCGTCGACGACGACGGTGGGCTCGCGGGCGACGTTCGAGGCCGGGACGGCGTCGCGCTTGCTCAGGTCGGTGTCAGCCACGGCCGTACTCCTCCTCGGCCTTCCAGAAGAAGACGTATCCGATGACGAACATGCCGACGCCCCAGGCCAGACCGTACGTCCACTGGTGCGGCGGGATGGTCTGGTGCGCGGACTGGTGCTTGTTGTAGATGATCGGCGCGAAGGCGTGCCGGAGCAGGTCCATGTAGACCGAGGCCGGGTTGAGGGCCATGATCGTCTGGATGTAGTGCGGCCAGGTCGAGATCTTGTCCTGGATGCTGAACATCACACCGGAAAGGAACATCCAGGCGCGCATCACGAACGGGATCAGCTGCGAGATGTCGCTGGTCTTGGAACCGATCCGGGCGAAGATCAGTGAGACGCCGGTGTTGAACAGGGTCTGCAGGAACAGCGCCGGGACGATCAGCAGCCAGGTCTTGCCCGGCGTGATGCCCGCCGCCAGCACGGTGACGACCAGCACGATCATCGAGATCAGCAGCTGCTGGAGCTGGATCACGGTGAAGGCGATCGGCAGGCTGGCGCGCGGGAAGTGCAGCGCGCGGATCAGGCCGAGGTTGTCGGAGATCGCCCGGGTGCCGGACTGCACCGCGTTCTGCGTGAACTGGAAGACGAAGACGCCGATGCAGAGCCAGGCGATGTAGGTGTTCGGCGGGAAGTTGTCCTTGCTCTTCAGGATGACGCCGAAGACCAGGTAGAACACACCGCAGTTGAGCAGTGGGGTCACGACCTGCCACAGCTGCCCGAGCTTGGCATCGGTGTACTGGGCCACCAGGCGGGCGGTGGCGAAGGCCCAGATGAAGTGGCGCCGGGCCCAGAGCTGCTTGGTGTAGGCGAACAGACCGGGCCGTGCGCCGCTCACCGACAGACGGTACTTGTCCGCAAGCTGCTTGGGGGTCAGGCCCGCGTCCGCCCCCCTCGGGGCTGAGAGGCTGACGGGTTCACTCACTGTCGACACATTCGTCCTTCACGCGGGATCGGTCGGGGCGGCCGGTCGGCGGGGGTCCGCCGGCCTTGCGCCGATGGGGATCCACTGGGATCACGGGGGGATTCCGACCGGTGTGTGGTCACCGGCCGTGGCGATCGATCACCTGATCAAATCAGATGATCGGAGGTCGGCCCATCTTGGTCAGTCGCCAGACGGTACGCCATCGCATGGGCTTCCGCGGACCGCAGGGTTCGCGGAAACCCGCCCGGAATCCGCCCAACCAGGCCTTCAGTCCCTCGGCGGAGGGGCGTCGGGCCACGGTCAGCAGAAACCAGGTTCCCAGATAGAGAGGCACCAACGGGGCCGGAAGGTTCCGCCTCGCAAGCCAGACCCTGTTACGGGCCACGTTGTGGAAGTAGGCGGCGTGCCGGGCCGGCGAGGTGGCCGGGTGGTGCAGCACCACGTCGGACCGGTAGTCGATGGCCCAGCCCGCGTCCAGCGCGCGCCACGCGAGGTCGGTCTCCTCGTGGGCGTAGAAGAACTCGGCGGGCAGCTGCCCGGCCTGCTCGAACACCTTGCAGCGCACGGCGCTCGCGCCGCCCAGGAAGGTGGTCACCCGGGAGGAGCGCATCGGGTCGCTGGCGCGCAGCCGGGGGACGTGCCGGCGCTGGGTGACACCGGTGTCCGGGTCCTCGATCCGGAAGGAGACGATGCCCAGCTCCGGGTCGGTGGTGAAGGCCTCGCGCAGCAGGCGGGCCGAGTCGGTGCGCGGCAGCAGACCGTCGTCGTCCAGGAAGAGGACGGCGTCCACGTCCCGGCCGTCCGGCCCGAACAGCTCGATGCCGACGTTGCGCCCGCCCGGGATGCCGAGGTTCTCCGGCAGCTCGACGCTGCGCACGCCCTCCGGCAGCGGGGGCAGCTCGGCGCCCTGGCCGACCACGGCGAACTCGACGGCCGGGCCCTCCTGGGCGCGGACGGAGTCGATCAGGGCGTTGAGCTCGGCGGGCCGGTTGCCCATGGTGATGATGACGACGCCGAGACGGAAGCTCTCCGCAGTGGTGGGAACACTCATGCGCTCGCCTCGCTGCACTCGGCGAGGGCATTCGCCCACGCGCACCTCTCGATCATGAACTCGCTCCGCCCGTTCATCGCAGCCTGCTCGACAGGACGATGCTCAGCAGGTGCAGCACGGTCTGCAGCATGGCGATCGCCGCCAGCACCACGACCGCGAGCCGGGTGAAGAACAGCCCGCCGTGCACGGCGTCGGCGATCCCGGCCGCCAGGATGAACAGCGAGGCCTCGACCGCGCCGACCAGGCGGTGGAACTTCAGCACGGAGGCCGCCCGGCGGGCCTTGGCCACCGAGGCGGAGCGCGGCACCGAGGCACTGTCCTCGACCGCCGTCATGCCGCTGCGGGCGCGGGCCACGTCCACCAGGTCCGTCTCGGACTTGATCAGAATGGCGCCGAGCGCGGCCAGCGTGCCCAGGAACGCCCACTCCCAGTGCGAGCCGTGGCCCTCACGGTGCAGCAGGTCGGTGGCGCGCAGGCCGAGGCCGGTCAGCAGGGCCGCCTCGGACATGTAGTGGCCGACCCGGTCCAGGTAGACACCGGTGAGCGAGGTCTGCCGGCGCCAGCGGGCCACCTCGCCGTCCACGCAGTCCAGCAGCAGGTAGACCTGGATCAGCAGGGCGCCCAGGATCGCGCCGGCGATGCCCGGGACGACCAGCGCGGCACCGGCCAGGATGCCGGTGAACATCATCAGGTAGGTCAGGCCGTTGGGCGTGATCGCTGTCATGGTGGACAGCACGCGGGTGATCCGCAGCGAGATCTTCCGCATGTACAGGCGCCCGGCCCAGTGCTCGGCACTGCGGCGCTGGAGCATGCCCTCCGGGTGGATCACCGCGCGCAGTTCCTCGATCGAGGGCCGGCGGGTCAGGTCCACCGGGGGCCGCGCGCCCGCGGTGGAGGGGTCAGCTGTTGACGGCTTGGACATAGTCGGCGTACGCGTCCCTGATTGCGGAAGGGGAGAGGTCGAGGTGTTCCAGGATGGTGAAGCGCCCCGGACGGGTGTTCGGAGCGTAGTGCACAGCTTCGGTGAACTCCGCCTCGGTGAAACCGATCTGAGCTGCGGTCACCGGCAGCCCGTGGCTCGCCAGGCGCTCCACGATCAGACCGGTCAGCTCGCGCTCGCCCCGCAGGTAGCTGGCGAACGCGGCACCGAGGCCCACCTGTTCGCCGTGCTGGGCGGAACGCTTGGGGTACAGCACGTCCAGGGCATGCGAGATCTCGTGGCAGGCGCCCGAGGAAGGCCGGGTGCTGCCCGCGATGTTCATCGCGATGCCGGACAGTACCAGGGCTTCCGCGAGGGCCGTCAGGAGGTCCTGATCCTGAGTGCTTCCTGGGTGCCGCAGCAGGTTCTCGCCCGCCGAGCGGGCCATCGCGACGGCCAGTCCGTCCACCGGTTCGCCGGTGACGGCGTGCGACAACTCCCAGTCCGCGCAGGCCGAGATGTTGGAGACGACGTCCCCGATGCCGGCCGCCACGAAGCGCTGTGGGGCCTGCCGGATCACGTCCAGGTCGACGATGATGCCGATCGGGCCGGGCACGCCGTAGGAGCCCCGGCCGGCGTCGTTGTCGAGCGTGGAGACCGGCGAGCAGATGCCGTCGTGGGCCAGGTTGGTCGCCACCGCGACCACCGGCAGGCCGACCCGGGCGGCGGCGTACTTGGCGGCGTCGATGATCTTGCCGCCACCGAGGCCGACGACCGCGTCGTAGTGCTTGCCGCGCATCTCCTCGGCGAAGCGCACCGCGCTGTCGAGGCTGCCGTCGTCCACGTTGTACCAGTCGGCGCCGGGCAGGGCGGGCTCCAGGCGCTCGCGCATCACGGCGCCGGAGCCGTTGCTGATCGCCACCGCGATCCGGCCCGAGGCCGACAGCCGCTGGTCCGCGAGGATGCCGCCGAGCGCGTCCAGCGCGCCCGGGCGGATCTCCGCGAACAGCGGCGACGGGACCAGTCGGGTCAGTACTGGCACGCGATCTCCCGCGCCTTCGCCAGGTCGTCGTGGTTGTCGACCTCGACCCAGGACACCTCGCCGATCGGCTGCACGTCGATCCGAAGGCCCCGGTTGACCATCTCCTGGTAGCCGTCCTCGTAGTACAGCTGCGGGTCGCGCTCGTAGGTGGCGCGCAGCGCGTCGGTCAGGTCGGCGGCGGCGGAGGGGTTGATCACGGTGACGCCGATGTACTCGCCGGTGGCCTCGGCCGGGTCCATCAGCTTGGTGATGCGGCGCATGCCGGCGGCCGGGTCGACGACGACCTTCATCTCCTCGTCGGCGAGCTTCTTCACCGTGTCGAGGGCGAGCAGGATGCCGGGGGCCCGGCCGCTCTCGGCGAGGCGCCGGTTGCCCTCCAACATGGTGCGCTGGACCGAGGCCGGGTGGACGGTGTCGCCGTTGGCCAGCAGCAGGCCCTCGGAGAACAGCTCACGGGCGCACCAGAGCGAGTAGGCGTTGTTCCACTCCTCGGCCTTGTCGTTCTCGACCAGGTGGAGCTTGACGCCGTACTTGTCCTCCAGGGCGTCCTTGCGGTCGTACACCGCCTCCTTGCGGTAGCCCACGACGATCGCGGCCTCGCGCAGTCCGACCTCGGCGAAGTTGCCCAGGGTGAGGTCCAGGACGGTCCGCTCCCCGTCGACCGGCACCAGCGCCTTGGGCAGGGTGTCGGTGTACGGGCGCAGCCGGCGGCCGGCGCCGGCTGCCAGAACGAGGCCGATCATGCGGGGTCTCCTGATCCGTCGTGCGTCGTGCTGTGCGCGCGGGGACGTGCCGACGGTTCGGCGACGCTCCGGTGCGCCGGACCGGTGTTCGACCCGGCCGGGCGGCGGCGCGCCGGTACCGGCACAGATCCGGGCAGCGTGTCGTAAGTGATGGTAGGCGACCCGGGCGATCGACCCGAACGCGCCCGGTGGCGGCCAGGTGACGGTGAGGTGATCGAGCCGTGACCGAACGGACCTCGAACGGGTTCCGAACGGTTCTGCGAATCGAATGACCCTTCCGAGGGCGTCCCGGACCCTTCTCTGCCCGGATCCGGACTCCTGCAGGTCGTGATCCGCCCGGTTGTGCGTGGGACCCGTCCCGACCGCCACCCATACGGCAGACTGGAGCCCGACGCCGGCGCCGGTGCCCCCGCTGTGTCCGCTGCACTCCACCCGATGCACACGACGCACCCGATGCTTCCGTTGCCCCCGCCCCCGAAAGAGGCCTCATGCCCCAGAGTCTGCCGACCGAACCGACACATTTCGACGCCGAGATCGACACCGGTCTCAACGTGGAGACAGACGTGACGGTCGACCCACGGGGCCTGTCCACCGCCCCCACGGGCACCGAGATCCTGCTGGAACTGGTCGACGACGAGGGTGTCACGATCGGCACCGCCGAGAAGCTCTGGGCCCACCAGCAGCCCGGCCGACTTCACCGGGCCTTCTCGGTGTTCCTCTTCGACCGCCAGGGCCGACTGCTGCTGCAGCGCCGGGCGCTCGGCAAGTACCACTCCCCCGGCGTCTGGTCGAACACCTGCTGCGGGCACCCGTACCCGGACGAGCCGCCCTTCGTGGCCGCCGCCCGGCGCACCGCCGAGGAGCTGGGCGTCGCACCGGCGCTGCTCTGCGAGGCGGGGACGGTCCGCTACGACCTGCCGGACGAGGCCTCCGGGCTGATCGAGCGGGAGTGGAACCACCTGTTCGTGGGTCTGGTCACCGCTCCGGTCGCACCCAACCCGGACGAGGTGGACGACTTCGCCTTCGTGACCGCGCAGGAGCTACGGGAGCTGCGGGCGGAACGGCCGTTCTCGGTGTGGTTCGAGACGGTCTTCGAGGCGGCGCTGCCGGGGATCCGGGAGATCGCCGGGCGCGACTGGTAGGGCGGTCGGTTTCCGGGTCGGCTTTCGGGTCGGCCTCCGGGTCGGCTTTCGACTCGAGAGCCGCATTGCTCCGGACGCTGCCGGCCGTGCTCCGCTGAGCGCCGCCAGCTGCCGGGTCGGCGGCCACGCTCCCCTGGCGGCCACGCTGCCCCGAGTGCGCCCGTCAGTGCTCGGGCTCCGGGGGGACGGGCAGCGAGGCCCAGATGACCTTGCCGCCCTCCCCCGTGCGTTCGACGTCGCACACCCCGCCGGCCTGCAGGGTCACGCTCTTCACCAGCAGCAAGCCGCGCCCACCGGTGCGTCCGGTGTCACTCTCCAGGGCCTTCGGGTGGTACGGATCACCGTCCTCCACCGACACCCGCACCCAGCCGCGCCGCACCGACAGCTCGGTGATCACCTCGGGTGACAGCTCGGCGGCGTGCGTCACGGCGTTGCTGACCAGCTCGGAGACGATCAGCAGCAGGTCGTCCACCAGCTCCTGGTAGCGCACCCCGGCCATGCCCTGCGCCAGCAGGCGGTCCCGGACCGCGTGCCGGGTACGCGGCACGGAGGCCCCCTCGGCGGGCACCCGGAAGCGCCAGACGCCCTCGGCGGGGCCGCCGGAGGCCTTCCGGCCCGGTTTTCGTCCGGGTCCCCGGTCAGGCCTCGTGAGTCGGCCGGGCCGGCCCCGCTGGTCGGGCTGCTCCGATTGCTCCGGTTGCTCGGGATTCTCGGGCCGGTCGGGTCGGTCGGGCCCGTCCGGGTGGCCGGCGTCGGTGCGCGCGCCGCCCTGGCTGCCGCGTCTCTGTTCGGCCTCCGCCGTTCCGCTGATCTGCTCCACGTCCAGCCGCCCTTCGTCCGCGACCCGGGAATCAGGCGATCCGCTCATGGCGCCCTCGGTCCACAGAGGCTAGGAGAGCGGTCGGTGCGGCCGTGGCACCGTCGACAACTTGCCCGTGTCGGATCGGTTCCGACCCGAGTCGATCGATCACGGCTCTGAAACCGACCGCTTGCTTCGCGCTCGCCACCGCTTCGGCCAGGGTTCGAGCACCCTGGCGAGCCGTCCCAGCCAGTCCGGCCAGACCTCGGGTGCCCACCGGCCGCGCGCCCGGGCGGGCTCGCGAACATCGGGCCGAGGAAACGCAGGTGAGAAGCACTCCAGAACCCTGGTAATGTTCTCTCTGTCGCCGAGGGGGCGAGAGAAAAACCCCTGAAGCACACACCCCGTCCGGGTGGCGGAATGGCAGACGCGCTAGCTTGAGGTGCTAGTGCCCTTTATCGGGCGTGGGGGTTCAAGTCCCCCCTCGGACACAACCGAATTCCCCGTGGGATCCGAAAGGAACCCGCGGGGAATTTTCTTTTTCCCGGTTCGACTTCCCTGCGAGTTCGACTTCCCCTCGAGTTCGGCTTCCCCGCCGGTTCGACTTCCCTGGTCCGATCCTTGATCCACCGCCTGCGCGGCGTGACGTCAACCCCTCCATGGGGTCCGCCCGTCCGGAAACCGGACACGAGATGGCAACGATCGGGCGGCTTGAGCTTCCTCTGAGGTATTCGCCCCATTTCGAACCATAGGCTGCTGGGGTTTGTCCGGAATACCGACTCAAAACCGTAAAAGCTCCGACACCACCCGATGAACCCCGAGCGAGAGGACCGATACGTTGAGTGAGCCTGAATCGTCGACGGCATCGCATCAGAACTACCGGCGATCGCTCGGCACGATCAGCCTGACCGCGGTCGGGCTGGGGTCGATCATCGGATCCGGCTGGTTGTTCGGTGCCGAGCGGGCCGCCAAGCTGGCCGGTCCCGCCTCGATCCTGGCCTGGGTGATCGGCGCCGCCGTGGCACTGACCATCGCCCTCACCTACAGCGAGCTGGGCTCGATGTTCCCCAAGGCCGGCGGCATGGTCCGGTACGGCCAGTACTCGCACGGTTCGCTGGCCGGCTACCTGGCCGCCTGGGCCAACTGGATCGCCATCGTCTCGGTCATCCCGGGCGAGGCCACCGCCTCCGTGCAGTACATGAGCTCCTGGCACTTCGACTGGGCCAAGAACCTGTACGACGGCAAGGAGCTCACCCTCAGCGGCGTGGCGCTCGCCAGTGTGCTGCTGATCGTGTACTTCGTCCTCAACTGGTTCGCGATCACGCTGTTCGCCAAGACCAACACCGCGATCACCGTCTTCAAGGTCGTCGTGCCGACGCTGACCGCCGGCGCGCTGCTCTTCGCGCACTTCGACAGCTCCCACTTCACCAACCCCGGCGGCTTCGCGCCGAACGGGTGGAGCGCGGTCTTCACCGCCGTCGCGGTCTCCGGCATCGTCTGGGCCTTCAACGGCTTCCAGTCGCCGCTGAACCTGGCCGGTGAGGCCCGCAACCCGGGCAAGTCGCTGCCGAAGGCCGTCATCGGCTCGATCCTGATCGCCCTGGTGATCTACGTCGCGCTGCAGATCGCGTTCCTCGGCGCCATCCCGAGCAGTGACCTGTCGAAGGGCTGGAGCAGCCTCGCGTACACCTCGCCGCTGGCCGACCTGGCGATCGCCTGGGGCCTGAACTGGCTCGCGATCCTGCTGTACGCGGACGCCTTCATCTCGCCGTCCGGCACCGGCATGATCTACGCCGCCACCACCTCGCGCATGATCCACGGCGTGCAGGAGAACGGCCACCTGCCGAAGGTCTTCGGCAAGGTCGACGCCAAGACCGGCATCCCGCGTCCGGCGCTGCTGCTGAACCTGGTGGTCGCCTTCCTGTTCCTCGCGGTCTTCCGCGGCTGGGGTTCGCTGGCCGAGATCGTCTCGGTGGCCACCGTGATCTCGTACATCACCGGGCCGGTCGCCGTGATGGCGCTGCGCCGCCTCGCCCCGGACCTGAAGCGTCCGGTGAAGCTCAAGGCCATGCCGGTGATCGCGCCGGTCGCGATGGTCTTCGGCTCGCTGGTCCTGTACTGGGCCCGCTGGCCGCTCACCGGCAAGGTCATCCTGCTGATGGCCGCCGGTCTGCCGATCTGGGCCTGGTACGAGCTGCGCAAGCCGTTCGTCGAGCTGAAGCCGCACCTGAAGGCGGGCGCCTGGATGGTCGCCTACCTGTTCGTGATGGCCGGGATCTCCTGGGCCGGCAGCACCGACTTCGGCGGGCAGGGCTACCTGCCCGAGGGCTGGGACCTGCTGATCGTGGCCGCGATCGCTCTGGCCTTCTACTACTGGGGCGTCGCCAGCGCCTGGAACAACCCCTCGCTGGAGGAGGTGCGCCGGGAGCTGGCGGCCGAGGAGGCCGCGGCGCCGTCCGACGCGGTGGCTGCCGGGGCTGCCGGGGCCGCGGAGCCTTCGCGGGTCTGAGCGCGTCACTGCATCGAAGGGCCGGTCGGGTGATCCGACCGGCCCTTCGGGGTTTGTGTAGGGGGTGGGGGTGCGCTCGGCTGGCGGGGCTCGGCTGACAGGGCTCAGGTGACAAAGTTCAGATGACAGACTCTGAAATCTGTTAGCTGAATTCTGTTAGCTGTCAGGCGTCAACTGTCAGGCGTCAGCCCCGACGGGCGCGGCGGATGGCGGAGGTGACCACCGGCGGGAGCAGATCACGGGCGGCGCGCTTGGCGACGTTGAGCGGACGGCGTGCCTCGGCGGCGCGGGCGCGGCGGGCGGCGAGGTCCAGGGTCGCCTCGTCCTGGGCGGACCGGATCGCCTGGCGGGACTCCTGCGCCGACCGCTCGGCGGCCACCTCGGACAGCCGCTCCTGGTGGCGGGAGCCGCGGAACGGCTGAATGCCCTCGGAGGTGCCGGTCATCCGCAGCACCTGCTGCCCGTTGAGGGTCTCGGTGCTCAGGTGACAGCCGACCGCGAGGTCCACCCGATCGAGCAGCTCGCGCTGGAAGGGCTCCGGGTCCCCCCAGGTGCCGTAGAACTTGCACTCGGTGAGCATGATCGGCTTGAGGCCGTGGTTGAACACCGCCCCCCAGGTCGCGGCGGCGACGCCGGGGGTGTGTTGGGAGCGGTAGTCGTCCAGCACCACGACGCCCTGCTCTTGCAGCGCGACCCGGGCCACCTGGAGGTCACCCACCACGTGCTCGTACAGGTGCGAGGCGTCGATGTGGATGAACCGGAACGCCCCGGCTGGGATCCGTCCGCCCGCGAGGACGGAGGTCGGGGCCTGGATGATCTCCGGCAGCTCGTCGTGGAAGGACAGGTAGTTGGCCTCGAAGGCCGAGCGGGTCAGCGTCTTCCGGTAGGAGACGGCCATCTCCTCGGAGTTCTCCTCGTCGGGCGCGTCCGAGTCGAAGAGGTCACAGACGGTGAACGCCTCACCCGGCTGGAGGTGCTCGCCTATCACGATGGCGCTGCGGCCCAGGTAGGCGCCCATCTCCAGCAGGTCGCCGGTGACGCCCTTCTTCTCCTGTCGGCCCAGGAACCAGTCGAAGGAGTGCCGATCGTGGTCCCAGAACCACCCCGGAACGTCGTCCAACCCGGCCGGCTCGATGGGCTTCTGGGATCCGCCCCTCAATGCGGTGTCGGTCACGGGATGCTCCTTAGCGGTACGAATGACCTGCGGAAACTGAACCACGTCTCGGCGCGGTGGCGGCCCTCTCGGCCACGGGCACGCACCGGACCACCGGCCGTACGCGAGTCGACCCTCCACCGACAGTAGGCCCCACCACGGAGTTCGCTGCAATCTACAGCGGCTCTACGGGCGGTGAGGAGACTTTCCGTCGACGAGTTGTCGAAGCCGCCGTTTCGCGGCCGGAGATGAGCACGGCCGGGCAGCTGGCGCACCTCCATTGTGTCCCGTCGACTGCGCTGTGTCACCAGCCCTAGGAATGATCTTCGTCTCGAATCCCACACCTACGGTGGTGACGGGCGGCCCGAGCGGAGGGCCCGAAAGCAGGGAGCGGCACGACATGGCAGCAGCACGGCAGGATCGGACGGACACTCATGGCTCGCCCCTCGCAGAGGAGTTGGCCGCCATGATGGCCGAGGACGGCGCCCACGCGCGCTTGGCGAACAGCTCCGACCTGGCCGAACAGGCCGCCTGGCGGCGGCTCACGGCCCGGCACGGGGACCGGCTCGCGGAGATCATGGCCGAGCACGGCTGGCCGACCGAGCGTACCGTCGGAGCCGACGCGGCCCGGGCGGCCTGGCTGGTCGCGCAGCATGCGGACCGTCAACTGGACGTCCAGCGCCGGGCGGTGGCGCTGATGGCGGAGGCCGTGGCGAGCGGCGCGGCGAGTGCCAGGGACCTGGCCTTCCTCCAGGACCGGCTGGCCGTCAACGAGGGGCGCGCGCAGCGCTACGGCACCCAGATCGGCGCGGTGGCGGACGGCCGCCCGGTGCCGTGGCCGTGCGAGGACCCGGATCGACTGGACGAGCGCCGTGCGGAGGTCGGGATCGAACCGTTCGACGAGTACACCGCGCGGTTCGCCCCGAGGTAACCGTCCGGTCCCCCCGGTCGGATTGGCTCTTGCGCACGGCCGCCCGGCCGCCTTGACTGACCCTTGACCAGCACTGTCAGTTAAAGCGGCTGACCACCCGAGAGGACGATCTGTGCAGGAGTACGCGGAGTACGGCGACCAGTACATCGACGGCGCCTGGCGGCCCTCCGGGGACTCCGGGTCGATCACCGTGCTGAACCCGGCGACCGAGCAGGTGCTCGCCACCGTACCGGCGGGCGGGGCGGCCGACGTCGACGCCGCGGTGGCGGCGGCCCGCCGGGCGGCCCGGGGCTGGGGTGCCACCACCCGCGAGGAGCGGACCGCGCTGCTGACCCGACTGCGGGACGGGCTCGCCGCCGCCCAGGGGGAGATCACCTCGACCGTGGTCGCCGAGCTGGGTGCCCCGGTCGGTTTCGCCGGAGCCGTGCACGCCGGGCTGCCGCTGGCGGTGGCGACCTCCTACCTGACCCTGCTCGCCGAGCACCCCTTCGAGGAGCGGATCGGCAACTCGGTGGTGCTCGCCGAGCCGGCCGGGGTGGTCGCGGCGATCACCCCGTGGAACTACCCGCTGCACCAGATCGTCGCCAAGGTCGTCCCGGCGCTGGCGGCCGGCTGCCCGGTGGTCCTCAAGCCGGCCGAGGACACCCCGCTGGTGGCCCGGCTGTTCGCCCGGCTGGTGCACGAAGCCGGCTTCCCGGCCGGGGTGTTCAACCTGGTGACCGGTACCGGCGCGGTGGCGGGCGCGGCGCTCGCGGCCCACCCGGAGGTGGACGTGGTGTCGTTCACCGGCTCCACCGCGGTCGGCCGGCAGGTCGCCGAGACGGCCGGGCGCGGACTGAAGCGGGTGGCCCTGGAGCTGGGCGGCAAGTCCGCCAACGTGGTGCTGCCTGGCGCCGACCTGGCCCGCGCGGTCAACGTCAACGTCGCCAACGTCTTCGCCAACTCGGGCCAGACCTGCAGCGCCTGGACCCGGCTGCTGGTGCACCGGGACCAGTACGGGGAGGCCGTCGCGATCGCGGCCAAGGCCGCCGAGAAGTACGTTCCGGGCGACCCGACCGACCCGCAGACCCGGATCGGCCCGCTGGTCAACGCCAAGCAGCTGGACCGGGTGCGCGGCTACCTGGACAGCGCGCTCGCCGAGGGCGCCCGGGTGGTGGTCGGCGGTCCGGAGCCGCTGCCCGAGCTGCCGGCCGGCTTCTACGTCCGCCCGACCGTGCTCGCCGACGTCACCCCGGAGATGACGGTGGCCCAGGAGGAGATCTTCGGCCCGGTGCTGTCGATCGTCCCCTACCGGGACGAGGACCACGCCGCCGAGATCGCCAACGGCACGGTCTACGGCCTGGCCGGCGGCGTCTGGGCCGCGGACACCGACACCGCCGCCGCCTTCGCCCGCCGCCTGGACACCGGCCAGGTCGACCTGAACGGCGGCCGCTTCAACCCGCTGGCCCCGTTCGGCGGTTACAAGAGCTCCGGCCTCGGTCGCGAGCTCGGCCGGCACGGGCTGGAGGAATTCCTGCAGTACAAGTCGCTGCAGTACTAACCGAGTTGGACCGGGGCTGCCGAACTCCTCTCCGGCAGCCCCGGGTTGGGATCAGACCAGGTCGACGCCCGGGTAGAGCGGGAAGGGCGCGAGCAGGTCGGCGGCGCGCTTGGCGATGCCGTCGCGCAGGGCCTCGTCGAGGGCGTAGTTCGCCTTGGACGGGTTGCCGTTGGCAGCGGTGGTGGGGGTGGTGGCGCGCAGCACGGTGTCGATCAGGGCGGCGATCTCGTCCATCTCGGCGGTGCCCAGGCCGCGGGTGGTCAGGGCCGGAGTGCCCAGGCGCACGCCGGAGGTGTACCAGGCACCGTTCGGGTCCAGCGGGACGGAGTTGCGGTTGGTGACGATGCCCGAGTCGAGCAGCGCCGCCTCGGCCTGGCGGCCCGTCAGGCCGTAGCCGGAGACGTCGGCGAGCACCAGGTGGTTGTCGGTGCCGCCGGTGACCAGCTTGCCGCCGCGGCGCAGCAGGCCCTCGGCGAGCGCCTGGGCGTTGTCGACCACGGCGCGGGCGTAGGCCCGGAACTCGGGGCGGCGGGCCTCGGCGAGCGCGACGGCCTTGGCGGCCATCACGTGCGAGAGCGGGCCGCCGAGCACCAACGGGCAGCCGCGGTCGACGTGTTCGGCCAGCGCGGCGTTGCTCAGCACCATGCCGCCGCGCGGGCCGCGCAGGGACTTGTGGGTGGTGGTGGTGACGATGTGGGCGTGCGGCAGCGGGTCGTGGTCGCCGGTGAGCACCTTGCCCGCGACCAGGCCGGCGAAGTGCGCCATGTCGACCATCAGGGTCGCGCCGACCTCGTCCGCGATCTCACGCATCTTGGCGAAGTCCACCAGTCGCGGGTAGGCCGAGTAGCCGGCCACCAGGATCAGCGGACGGAACTCGCGGGCGGTCTCACGCAGCGCGTCGTAGTCGATCAGGCCGGTGGCCGGGTCGGTGCCGTAGCTGCGCTGCTCGAACATCTTGCCCGAGATGTTGGGCCGGAAGCCGTGGGTGAGGTGGCCGCCGGTGTCCAGGGACATGCCCAGCATGCGCTGGTTGCCGAGTTCCTGGCGCAGCCGGGCCCAGTCCTGCTCGGTGAGGTCGTTGACGTTGCGCGCCTCGGCCCGCTCCAGGGCCGGGCTCTCGACCCGCTGGGAGAGGACGGCCCAGAAGGCGGTGAGGTTGGCGTCGATGCCGGAGTGCGGCTGGACGTAGGCGTGCTCGGCGCCGAACAGCTCGCGGGCGTGCTCGGCGGCGATGGCCTCGACGGTGTCGACGTTGCGGCAGCCGGCGTAGAAGCGGCGGCCGACGGTGCCCTCGGCGTACTTGTCGCTGAGCCAGTTGCCCATGGCGAGCAGGACGGCCGGGGAGGCGTAGTTCTCGCTGGCGATCAGCTTGAGCGAGGCGCGCTGGTCCTCCAGCTCCTGGCCGATGGCGGCGGCGATCCGCGGTTCGACGCCGGCCACGACGTCGAGGGCGTTGCGGAAGGCGGTGTCGGCCGCGGGGACGGCGGTGGTGTGGGGCGTCTGCTCGGGCTGGGCCATGGCGGTCTCCTGGCGGGGATGCGGGCGGCCCAGGCGCTCGGCAACTCGACGTGAGGATTCATGTCGACGTGTGGATTCACGAGACCGCTTCCCGATGGTCGATTCCATCCCTACGCGCCAGTCGCGGTCCACCGGGATCGTATCAACACCGCGGGGACCGCGGCGGAGGTCTCAGAATGCGGTACGACCGGCCCGATTGAGGGCACATGTCCGCTCATATGCAATGTCCGTGCTGCGGCGAAATGAAGCCGCCGCAATTCCCGAAACAGTCCGGAATGAATTCCTCCGGAGCACCTTCCGATGATTTGCGGAACCTCGGACGCATCCGATCCGATGCCGCTCGAACGGCCGCCGGGAACCCCAGTTGACCAGGTCGGAAATGCCCTGAGCGTCTCAGGCTCGGTCGGCGAGGGCGTTTCGGTCGGCGCGCTCGCGGTCGGCCGCGTCGTCGCGGCCGGCGCCGGCCGGGACGGTGGTGCCCAGCGGGATGTACGGACCGACGAAGGCCTCCCGCACGGCGGCCAGGTCGGTGAGGTGCCAGGGCCGCAGCCGGAACGGGCCCGCGGAAAGAGTTGGCACGATCAGGGGCGGGGCGGCCATGATCGAAGCATGTCAGATTCGATCAGGAAGGACTGGCAAATATGTCCGACATCGATCACACGGGTGTCGACCAGGAGCTCGTCGCAGCGGCCCGAAAGGTGGCCGAGCGGTACTCGCGGGGCGACAACCACACCGTCGCGGCGGCCGGGCGCAATGCCGACGGGCGGATCGTCACGGCCGTGAACGTCTACCACTTCACCGGCGGCCCGTGCGCGGAGCTGGTGCTCATCGGGGCGGCGGCCGGGCAGGGGGCGTACGACCTCACCACGGTGGTGGCGGTCGCCGACCAGGGGCGCGGGGTCGTGCCACCGTGCGGGCGCTGCCGCCAGGTGCTGCTGGACTACTTCCCCGAGGCGGAGGTCATCGTCGAACGGGACGGACAGCTGCGCGCCCTGCCGGTGCCGGACCTGCTGCCGGAGGCGTACATCTGGGCCGACCACCAGGACGACTGAACCGGGGCGCCCCGGCGCCACCGCTCGTCCTTCGTCCGGCTGCGCGAGGATCGACTGCGCGACGTTCGGCTGCGCGAGCGCGGCTCAAGGCATTAGCGTGCTGGCGACGTGACATCGCTTGCGCGGCCCTGGAGCTGCGGAAATCGCCACCGGAGGGGGCACATTGTCGGACGACCTGCTCATCGCGAAGATCAATCACGGCTTCGACCACCTCGATGCCGACGGGGACGGGCTGCTCACCGAGCGGGATCACGTCCTGATGGGCCACTCGGTGGCCCGCTCGCTCGGCCACCAGGAAGGCTCGGAGGCGGAGGCCGTCATCGTCCGCGCCTACCTGACGATCTGGCACGACCTGCACCTCGCCGGAAAGCCCGCCGGGACGGAGGCGATCACGCGGGAGCAGTTCGTCGCCTCCACCGGCTCGCTCGCCGACGACCCGGAGGCCGCCCGGGAGATCCTCGGCGCGCTCGCCGAGGCCTTCCTCGCCGTGGCGGACGCCGACCGCAGCGGGACGGTGGACGCCGGCGAGTTCTTCGTGTTCCAGCGCGGCCACTTCGCCGGGCTCTGCCGGGACGACGCCGACGAGGCTTTCCGCCGCCTCAACCTCGACGGGGACGGGACACTGTCGGCGGCCGAGTTCACCAGCGCGATCATCGAGTTCTGGACCAGCCGCGACCCGGAGGCGCCGGGGAACTGGTGGACCGGGAAGCCGCCGTACGCGTTCTGACCCGCAGGTGCCGACCGGGCCCGCCCGTCCGGGGACAGGCCCGTCCGGTCGCCGGCCCGTCCGGTCAGTCGACCGGCCCGGTCGGCATCCCGCGCAACGCCCGGACCTCGCGCGCCAGCAGCAGCGGCAGGCAGGAGAGCAGGCCGACCGCGCCGACCAACCAGAGCGCCGGGCGCAGCCCGAGCCACGAGCCGAGCAGACCGCCGGCCAGTGCGCCGAGCGGCAGGGTGCCCCAGATCACGAACCGGATCGAGGCGTTCATCCGGGCCTGCAGGCCGGTCGGGGTGACGGCCTGGCGCAGGCTCACCTGGCCGATGTTGTAGACGGTGACGCCGCAGGCCATCAGGCCGGTCGCGACCGCCACCGTGGCCAGCGCGCGTCCGGGCGCGGCGGTGGCGAGGATCAGGACGGCGAGGCCGGGGAGGCACTTCGCGGCGATCAGGACCCGTCCGAGACCGAAGCGGCGGATCAGCCGGCCGGTGACGACGGCTCCGAGCAGGGCCCCGGCATTGCCGAGGGTGAGTGCCAGGCCGAGCGCGCCGGGTGACAGGCGCAGGTCGTGGACGGCGTACGCGGTCAACAGGGCGCTGAGCGCTCCGCCGAGGCTCGCCAGGTTGCCGATCGCGGTGGCGAGGGCGAGCGGGCGCAGGGTGTTGTGGGTGAGGACGAACCGCAGGCCTTCGGCGATCCGGGTGCGCATCCGGGCCTCTGAGGCCGTCTGGGCCTCGGGGGCTGCCTGGGGTTCGGCGTGGCCGTGCCGGACGCGGACCGGGCGGACCGAGCGCAGCAGCAGCGCCGAGAGCAGGTAGCTGACCGCGTCGCCGAGCAGGATCATCGGGGCGGCGAGCACCTGGAGCAGCAGGCCGCCGAGGCTGGGGCCGGCGAGCTCGGCGGCCGAGCGGGAGAACTCCAGGCGGCTGTTGCCGTCCGCCGTCCGGCCGTGGGAGACCACGCTCGGCAGCAGGGCCTGGTCGGCGATGTCGAAGAAGACGGTGAACACGCCGGTGACGAAGGCGACTGCGCACAGCAGCGGCACACTCAACGCTTCGAGGGCGTATCCGAGTGGGAGGGCGCAGATCGCCACGGCGCGGCCGAGGTCCGCGACGACCATCACCCGGCGGCGGTCCCACCGGTCGAGCAGGGCCCCGGCAGGCAGCCCGACCAGTAGGAACGGGACGGTCTCGGCGGCGGAGACCAGGCCGAGTTGGCCGGGGGTCGCGGAGAGCATGGTGAGGGCGAGGACGGGGATCAGGAAGAGGGTGATCTGAGTGCCGAACTGGCTGATCGTATGGGCTGACCAGAGGGCCTGGAACGGGCGTTGACGCCATACCGGGGGCGGTGGGGCGTCGGCGGTGCGGGTGGCTCCATCCTGCTCGGTCTCCAACACGGCGCGCCTCTCCCCCGGTTCGGTACGGTTGCTTCGTGCGCGATGATCGGGATGATCGTAACTTCCGCACGGCTGGCGACCGTTCGCTTCGCGGGAGTTGGCGGGTAGCGGACGCGACATTCGGGGCGGCGGGTCCGCCACGCGGACGATATATCCGGTTCGCGGCTATGGCACGCCGCTCGTGCACGCGCGTCCGATGACGACAGGACGGCCTGCCAGGCGGCCGGTCAGGAAGCCGGGACGATCCGCTCGACGATGGTGTCGATCAGCGCGGGCAGACCGTCGGCGCCCAACACCTCAGGGAGGGTGAGGTGTTCGAGGATCAGGCCGGTCATCGCAAGGTAGAGGACCAGGACGGTCTCGCGGCCGCCGGGCAAGCCCTCGTCCAAGTGGTAGGCGATGTTGGCCTCCAGCTGGTCCCGGATGGTGCCGGTGAGCTGGGCCTGCAGTTCGGGGCGGCGGGTGGCCTCCAGGCGTAGTTCGAGCATCGCGAGGTAGCCGGCCCGGTCGGCGGCGATGCGGCGGAAGACGTCGTGCATCAGGGCCGCGACCAGTGCGCGGTCGCGGGGGGCGCGCAGCAGCTCGGCAAGGATCACCGGGTCGGGGGTGAGCCGCTGGTGGATGTGCCGGGCGGTCTGATGGAGCAGGTGGTCCCGGTTGGCGAAGTAGTTGGAGGCCGTGCCGTTGGGGACGCCGGCCTGGACGTCGACCGCGCGGAAAGTGAGGCCTCGGGCGCCCTCGCGGGCGAGGACCTCGATGGCGGCGTCGGCGAGGGCGGTGCGGCGGGCGGGGTTCTGGACCATGGGCCGATTCTCTCTCCTGTGCTTTTGCGTGCCTTCAGGGGCTCAGGGGTCGAGCTCGGAGTCGGGCTCGGGTTCGGGCGACTCGGGCCGAGGCCCGAACAACCCTCTGGCAACCACTACGGTCGAAGTACTATAACTGGAGTTGTTGGCGGAGCGGACCGAACCGGCCCGCGCCGCCTCCCGATCCCGTTCCTCGACCCCAAGGACACGTATGCGCAAGCTCACCTACTTCATCGGCGCCACCATCGACGGCTTCATCGCCGCCCCGGACGGCGGCTACGACTTCTACGCTCCGTTCGTCACCGAGGACTACACCCCGACGCTCTTCGGCGAGTACCCGGAGACCGTCTCCACCCCCGGCCGCACGGCGGTCGGCATCGCGGATGCGCCCAACAAGCGCTTCGACACCGTGCTCCAGGGGCGCGGCAGCTACGACGCCGGGCTGGCCGTCGGCCTCACCAGCCCGTACGCCCACCTGCGGCAGATCGTCTTCTCCCGCACGCTGGAGTCGAGCCCCGACCCGGCAGTGGAGGTCACCGCCGAGGACCCGCTGAGCGTCGTCCGCCGGCTCAAGCAGGAGGACGGTCTCGGCATCTGGCTCTGCGGGGGCGCCGACCTGGCCGGTCAGCTGCTGCCCGAGATCGACGAGCTGATCATCAAGCAGTACCCGGTGGTGGTCGGGGCGGGCATCCCGCTGTTCCGCGCCGGCTTCGAGCCCCGCGCCTTCACGCTCACCGACAGCCAGATCTTCGAGCGCGGGAACGTGATCCTCACCTATGCGCGGATGTCGCCTTCGACGGACGCGGACGCGCCGGACGCCCTGAGCGCCCAGGACGCCGGCTGACGCTCACCACCAGGCACACACCGGCCACCACGATCGCCCCGCCCGCCAGGGTCGGGCCGGTCAGCGGCTCGGCCAGGATCAGCCAGCCCAGCAGCACCGCGACCACCGGATTCACGTACGCGTAGGTGGCGACCAGGGTCAGCGGCGCCGAGCGCAGCAGCCAGGCGTACGCGGTGAAGGCGAGCAGCGAGCCGACCAGCACCAGGTAGGCGAGGGCCAACCAGGACCGGCCGGAGACGGCCGAGAGGTCGAACCCCCGCCGCTCACCGCGCGCCAGCCCGATCAGCAGATTGCAGAAGCCGCCGGCCAGCATCTGGTACGCGCTCGCGGCGAGCACATTGCCCGGCATCGGGATCCGCTTGCTCACGAAGGAGCCGGCTGCCCAGGTCATCGTGGCGCAGATGATCAGGATCACGCCGAGCGGCTTGACGGACCCACCGATCGCGGGGGCGGACAGCACGCCGAGGCCGACCAGGCCGAACAGCACCCCGGCGATCTCGGCGGGCTTCGGGCGCTCGCCGCCGAAGGCCGTCAGCACGACCATCCACAGTGGGACGGCGGCAACCAGCAGGGCGGCCAGGCCGGAGGGGACGGAGGTCTCACCCAGTACCACCAGGCCGTTGCCGCCGGTCAGCAGCAGTACGCCGACCAGGGTGGCGGAGGCCAGCTGGCGCCCGCTCACGCGCAGGCCGGCCGGGCCCTGGCGGACCAGCAGGTAGCCGACCAGCAGCAGGCCGGCGGTGAGGAAGCGGGCGGCGGCGGAGAGGTAGGAGGGCATCGTCTCCACCGCGATCCGGATCGCCAGGTAGGTCGAGCCCCAGACGACGTAGACCACGCCGAGGGCCAGCCAGACGGCGCCGCCGAGGCGGGTGGCGGTGCCGGAGTCGGGGGACGGGGCGCCGGGAGCGGTCGGCTCGGCGGGGGTGGCGGAGGTGAGGTGGCTTACGGGGGTTACGGGGGTTACGGGGGCGGTGGGGGCGGTGGGGGTGCCGGGGGTACCGCCGGGGGTCGTTGCCGGTTGAAAGGAGGCGGGCGATGTCATGTGTGTCCCCCTTGGACGCTGCTGGCCGAACATCCGACATGACAGCGCATCGGGCACCCGCTGCGCCAGTGGGTATCACGGATCGGGCAGCAGGACGTACCGTGGGCGCTCCTGTACTGAGGAGGTCGAACCCGTGTCCGCGCCCGAGGAGGCCTCGCCGGTCGAGGAGGCCCTGCCGTTCTTCGTGTACGGCACGCTGCGCAGCGGTGGCCGCAACCATGCCGTCCACCTGGCCGGGCGCTGTGCGGAGATCCGCCCGGCGGTACTCGAGGGCGCCGCGCTGCACGCGGGCCCGGGGTTCCCGTACGCGGTGCCCGATCCGACGCCCGGACGCCGGATCGTGGGCGAGCTGATCACCGTACGGCCGGGCGCGTACGCCGGGGCGCTCGCGACGCTGGACGAACTGGAGGAGTGCCGGGCGGACGGGACGGGGCTGTACGTACGACGGCGGTTGGCGGTGTGGACGGCGGCGGGGGAGCAGCGGGAGGCCTGGGTTTACCTCGCCGGGCCGGCCGCCGAGGCGCGGCTGCGGGCGCGACCGGCGCTGATCGCCTCAGGGGACTGGGCGGACCGGTGAGGGGCGGCGGGTGTCAGCCGGCAGGCAGCGGCTGACGGCTAACGGCTGACGGCTGACGGCTGACGGCTGACAACGTTCAGCTGACAGCTTTCAGCGTTCAAAGTCTGAAATCTGTCAGCTGAATTCCGTCCGCCGTCCCCCGTCGCCCGTCACCTCGCCGGAGACCGGCCGTAAACGGCCAGGTAGGCTGCCCCGGCTGGTAGATCCACAACGCATTGGCCCGCCGAACGACGAGGAGCCACCCGGTGCCCGAGCTGCCCCCTCCGATCACCGTCGTCGGGATCGGGGCCGACGGCTGGCCCGGCCTGGCCTCGACGTCCCGGGCCGCACTGCAGTCCGCCGAGGTGGTCATCGGCGGCCCCCGGCAGCTGGACCTGCTCCCCCACGACGAGGTCGCCGCCGAGCGCGTGCCCTGGCCGTCCCCGCTGCGCCCGGCCGTCCCCGGGCTGCTCGCCGCCCACGCCGACCGCCGCGTCGCCGTCCTGGCCAGCGGCGACCCGATGTTCTACGGCATCGGCCGCACTCTCACCGAGGCCGTCGGCGCCGAGCGGCTGCGCGTACTGCCGCACCCCTCCTCCGTCTCCTTCGCCTGCGCCCGGCTCGGCTGGCCGCTGGAGGCCACCGAGGTGATCAGCCTGGTCGGCCGCCCGCTGGACACCCTCGCGCTCGCCCTCCACCCCGGCCGCCGACTGCTGGTGCTCAGTGCCGACGCCGCCACCCCGGCCGCCGTCGCCGCGCTGCTCACCGGGCACGGGTACGGCGCCGCCCGCCTGCGTGTCCTCGAACAGCTCGGCTCCCCCGCCGAGCGCCTGCTCGACGGCCCCGCCGGCGGCTGGCCGCACCCGGTCGGCGATCCGCTGAACGTCATCGCCGTCGAACTCGGCGACGGCCCCCGCAGCTCCCTCGTCCCCGGCCTGCCCGACGCCTCGTACGAGAGCGACGGCCAGCTCACCAAGCGGCACGTGCGCGCCGCCACCCTCGCCACGCTCGCCCCCTCCCCCGGCGAATTGCTCTGGGACGTCGGCGGCGGCTCCGGCTCGATCGCCATCGAGTGGCTGCGCGCCCACCGCGACTGCCAGGCCGTCAGCATCGAGCGCGACCCGGTCCGGGCCGAGCGCATCGCCCGCAACGCACGCCGGCTCGGCGTGCCCCGGCTTCGGGTCGCGACCGGCTCCGCCCCCGCCGCGCTCGCCGAACTCCCCAGCCCTGATGCGGTGTTCATCGGCGGCGGCCTCACCACTCCCGGCCTGCTGGACAGTTGCTGGGCCGCGCTGCGCCCCGGCGGCCGGCTGGTCGCCAACACCGTGACGCTGGAGTCCGAGGCGCTGCTCACCGAGTGGTACCGGCGCCACGGCGGGGAGCTCGTCAAACTGGCCGTCGCCCACGCCGTCCCGGTGGGCGGCTTCACCGGGTGGCGGCAGGCCATGCCGGTCACCCAGTGGTCCGCCGTCAAGCCCAACACCCCCCAGGAGGACGCCTCGTGACCGTCTACTTCATCGGAGCCGGCCCGGGCGCGGCCGACCTGATCACCCTGCGCGGCCAGCGCATCCTGGCCCGTGCCGAGGTCTGCCTCTACGCCGGCAGCCTGGTCCCGCGCGAGCTGCTGGACGAGTCCCCGTCCGGTGCCCGTCTGATCGACACCGCGCAGCTCAACCTGGACCAGATCACCGCCGAGCTGGTCGCCGCCCACCAGGCGGGCCGGGACGTGGCCCGCCTGCACTCCGGCGACCCGTCCGTCTTCTCGGCCGTCGCCGAGCAGATGCGCCGCCTGGACGCGGCCGGCGTCCCGTACGAGGTGGTCCCCGGTGTGCCCGCATTCGCCGCCGCCGCGGCCGCGCTGAAGCGGGAGTTGACGGTGCCGACCGTCGGCCAGACCGTGATCCTCACCAGGATCGCCAAGCGCGCCACCCCCATGCCCGAGGGCGAGGACCTCGCCACCCTGGGCCGCAGCGGTGCCCTGCTGGTGCTGCACCTGGCCGCCGGGTACGTGGACGACGTGGTCGAGCAGCTGCTCCCGCACTACGGCGCCGACTGCCCGACCGCCGTGGTCGCGATGGCCAGCCGCCCCGACGAGCTGGTGCTGCGCGGCACTCTCGCCGACATCGCCGAGCAGGTCAAGGCCGCGGGCGTGGTCCGCACCGCCGTCATCATCGTCGGCCGGACGCTCGCCGCCGAGCAGTTCCGCGACAGCCACCTCTACTCGGCGGACCGCGAGCGCCCGCACGAGCCCTGCGGCGCATGACGCGGCACATCCTGATCCTCGGCGGGACCACCGAGGGGCGGGCGCTGGCCGCCGCCCTCGCCCCGTCCCCGCACCAGGTCACCAGCTCGCTGGCCGGCCGGGTCGCCCGACCCCGGCTGCCCGCCGGGGAGGTGCGGATCGGCGGGTTCGGCGGACCGGAGGGCTTGGCCGCCTGGCTGCGCGCCGAACGGGTGGACGCCGTGGTGGACGCCACCCATCCGTTCGCCTCCGGGATCTCGCACAATGCCGCCCTCGCGGCCGCCGCCACCGACGTGCCGCTGCTGGTGCTGCGCCGACCCGGCTTCACCCGCGTCCCCGGGGACCACTGGCACCCCGCCCACTCGCTCGCGGCCGCCGCCGACCTGCTGCCGAGCCTGGGGCGGCGTGTCTTCCTCACCACCGGGCGACAGGGCATCGCCGCCTTCGCCCACCTCGACGGGGTCCACTTCCTCGCCCGCTCGGTGGACCCGCCCGAGCCGCCGTTGCCACCCTCCTTCGAAGTCCTGCTGGACCGCGGGCCGTTCACACTGGACGGCGAGCGGGCCCTGCTGCGCGAGCACCGGATCGATGTCCTGGTCACCAAGGACAGCGGCGGCGCCGCGACCGCGCCCAAGCTCACCGCCGCCCGCGAACTCCGGCTGCCGGTGGTCATGGTGGAGCGCCCGCCGGTCCCGGACGGCGTGCCGGTCGCGCCGGACGTACCGGGCGCGGTGCACTGGCTGGAGCAACTGCCGTAGGGCGTCCACCCAGTGAAATGGCCGGGCGGTCGGCGGAGCCGCCCGGCACGATGACCCGATGACCGATGATCAGCGCACCACCACCCAGCGCAGCGGCACCGAACGCAGCGGCACCGAACGCACCGACGCCGAACGCGGCGGCACCGAACGCACCACCGCCTTGCGCACCGCCGACGAACGAGCCACCCTGACAAGCTTCCTGGACCACCAGCGCGACACCCTCGCGATGAAGTGCGCCGGCCTCACCACCGAACAGCTGCGCACCCGCGTGCTGGAACCCTCCGGGCTCTCCCTGCTCGGCTTGGTCCGCCACCTCGCCGAGGTGGAACGCAGCTGGTTCCGCAACGTCCTCAACGACGAGGCGAGGCACGGTTTCTGGAAGCACCCCGACGGTTCCTTCGCCGAGTTCGACGTCGAGACCGCCGACCCCGAGGAGGCCTTCGCGGTCTGGCGCCGCGAGTGCGACCACGCCCGGGAACTCGTCGCCGCCGCCGAGTCGTTGGACGTCCTGGGCCGTTTCGGCGAGGAGGTCTTCTCGCTGCGCTGGATCCTCACCCACATGATCGAGGAGTACGCCCGCCACAACGGCCACGCCGACCTCCTACGCGAGCACCTCGACGGCACCACCGGCGAGTAGCGCGGCGGCGCCGGGGCGGGCGGGTCCGGAAGGAGCAGGGGTGCGAACCCGCCAGAAGGAACGCAACACCCCCGGGCCGTCCGAGCCCTGGAACGAGATCGTCCCCGGGCTCTGGATGGGTGGGCACTACTACACGCCGCCAGGTGGCGAGCTGCAACTCGCGATCGTCCAGGGCGAGTTCGAGTTGGTGGTGAGCCTGTTCACGCTCCCCGGGCACGGCCCGGCGCGACAGGTGGAGCACATCGTCCGGGAGGTGCCGGACGACCCGTTCTCCCCCGGCCAGCTGCTGGCCGTCCAGGAGGCCGCCGAGCTCACCGCGGCCGCCGTCCGCCGGGGCCGTCGGACGCTGGTGCGCTGCCACTCCGGGTACAACCGCTCGGGTCTGGTGGTCGCGCAGGCGCTGGTCGACCTCGGACACGAGAGCGGCGAGGCGATCCGGCTGGTCCGGGAGCGGCGTTCGCCCCGGGCACTGAACAACCCGGTGTTCGTGGACTACCTGAACACCGGGTTGGACGTCGCCGCGCTACTGACCGGCCTCAACGGGTGAGGCCGGTCAGCTCGATGACAGACCGTCAGGACCGTCAGATGTCGCGGAAGGTCTCGATCTGCGCGCCGATCGAGTTGAGGCGCTCGGCCAGGTCCTCGTAACCGCGGTTGATGACGTAGACGTTGCGCAGGACGGAGGTGCCCTCGGCGGCGAGCATGGCGAGCAGGATGACCACGGCCGGGCGCAACGCGGGCGGGCACATCATCTCGGCGGCGCGCCAGCGGGTCGGGCCCTGGACCAGCACGCGGTGCGGGTCGAGCAGCTTGACGTCCGCGCCGAGCCGGGTCAGCTCGGTGAGGTAGATCGCGCGGTTGTCGTAGACCCAGTCGTGGATCATCGTGGTCCCGTGCGCGGCCGCGGCTATGGCGGCGAAGAACGGCACGTTGTCGATGTTGATGCCGGGGAACGGCATCGGGTGGATGGTGTCGATCGGCGCGGTCAGCTTGGACGGGCGCACGGTGAGGTCGACCAGGCGGGTGTGGCCGTTGTGGGCCCGGTACTCCGGGGTCCGGTCGTAGTCGAGGCCCATGCCCTCCAGCACCGCGAGCTCGATCTCCAGGAACTCGATCGGCACCCGGCGGATCGTCAGCTCGGAGGAGGTGACCACGGCGGCGGCGAGCAGGCTCATCGCCTCCACCGGGTCCTCGGCCGGGGTGTAGTCGACGTCGCAGGTGATCTCCGGGACGCCGTGGACGGTGAGGGTGGTGGTGCCGATGCCCTCGATCTTGACGCCCAGCTCCTCCAGGAAGAAGCAGAGGTCCTGGACCATGTAGTTGGGCGAGGCGTTGCGGATGACACTGACGCCGTCGTGCCGCGCGGCAGCCAGCAGGGCGTTCTCGGTGACGGTGTCCCCGCGCTCGGTCAGCACGATCGGGCGGTCCAGCGGGACGCCGGGCTCGACCGAGGCGTGGTAGGCGCCGCCGGTGGTGGCGACCTCCAGGCCGAAGCGGCGCAGCGCGGTCAGGTGCGGCTGGACGGTGCGGGTGCCGAGGTCGCAGCCGCCCGCGTACGGGATGGCGAAGCGCTCGGCGCGGTGCATCAGCGGGCCGAGGAACATCAGCACGCTGCGGGTACGGCGGGCGGCCTCGACGTCCATCGCGGCGAGGTCGAGCTCGGCCGGCGGGGTGAGTTCGAGGTCGCGGCCGTCGTTGATCCAGCGGCTCTTGACGCCGATGCTGGTGAGCACTTCGAGGATGCGGTAGACCTCCTCGATCCGGGCGACGCTGCGGATCGTGGTGCGGCCGGTGGTGAGCAGCGAGGCGCAGAGGATCGCCACGCAGGCGTTCTTGCTGCTGCGGACGTCGATCGCGCCGGAGAGTCGGGTGCCGCCGGTGACGCGCAGGTGCATCGGGCCGGAGTAGCCGAGGGAGACGATCTCGCTGTCGAGGGCATCGCCGATGCGGGCGATCATCTCAAGGCTGACGTTCTGCTTGCCCTGTTCGATGCGGTTGACCGCGCTCTGGCTGGTGCCGAGTGCCTCTCCGAGCTGCGCCTGGGACCAGCCGCGGTGCTGGCGCGCGGTACGGATGAGGGTGCCGATACGGTTGAGGTAGTCGCCTGTCACCCGGCAGACCATATCTCATGGTTGAGATTGCGACAGAATCAAGGGTGAACGCTGCGCCACTTTTGTCCGTTTCTCACCCCGCATGAGTGTCAGATCTTCACATCACCGCGCGATAGTGTTGAGCTTCCGCTGCACGAGCGAGGCACTCAACTCGACGCCCCTCAGGGCCCGAGCGGTTCCGCGCGACCGACGACGGTGCCCGCGCGGTCGATGCAGATGACGTCCACCGTGACCGGCGAGCCCAGCAGCACGTCGAGCGCGGTCGCCCGGGCCGCCTCGGCGACCAGGTCCCCGAGCGGCACCCCGGCCGCACGGCACAGCTGCACCGCCTCCAGCCCGGTGTTGGCACCCGCCACCACCCGGGCCAGCTCCTCGTCCGCCCCACCGCGGCGGGCCAGTTCGGCCAGATAGCCCTTGTCCACCTGGGAGCGCGCGGAGTGCAGGTCGAGGTGGCCGTAGGCGAGCTTGGACAGCTTGGCAAAGCCGCCCGCGATGGTCAGCCGGGGCACCGGGTGGCGCTTGAGGTACTTGAGGACGGCGCCGGCGAAGTCGCCCATGTCGAGCAGCGCGTCCTCGGACAGTCCGTGCACCGCGACCGCGACCTTCTCAGAGGTCGAACCGGTGCAGCCCGCCACGTGGGTGCGCCCCGCCGCCCGGGCCACGTCCACACCGCGGCGGATCGAGTCGATCCAGGCCGAGCAGGAGTAGGGGACGACGATCCCGGTGGTGCCGAGGATGGAGAGCCCGCCGAGGATGCCCAGACGCGGGTTCCAGGTCGAGCGGGCGATCTCCTCCCCGTGGTCGACGGAGACCTCGACCACCACGTCCCCGCTGCCGCCGTGCGCCGCCGCCACCTCGGCCACCGCGTCCCGGATCATCTGCCGGGGCACCGGGTTGATCGCGGGTTCGCCGACCGGCAGCGGCAGGCCCGCCTTGGTGACCGTCCCGACCCCGGGACCCGCCCGGAACACCACCCCGGCGCCGGGTTCGCCGGCCCGTACGGTCGAGCGGATCAGCGCGCCGTGGGTCACGTCGGGGTCGTCCCCGGCGTCCTTGACCACCCCGGCCATGGCGCTGACCGGCCGGCCGTCGGAGGTCTCCAGCTCCTCGGCGGCGAGGGCGAAGGCGGGCTGCTGGCCCTTGGGGAGGGTGATGGTCACCGGGTCCGGGAAGTCGCCGGTGAGCAGCGCGGTGTAGGCGGCCTTGGTGGCGGCGGTGGCGCAGGCGCCCGTCGTCCAGCCGTGCCGCAGGCCGCTGCTCTTCAGCTGGCCGGCCCGGCCTCCCGCCTCGGCTCCCGCTGCGGCCACCTGCGCCCCACTTCCGAACGTCCGAGCGTCGGACCGCGCTCGCGCGCCGTCCCGCTTGCCTCGGCGACCGCACCGGCCGTCGCCGCCGATTTTCCCCCATCACTCCGGCTCCGCCCCGACCGGGGTGGCGGCGCGCGTCCCGGCCCGCCCACGGCGGCCACCCCGTGTGCGACCTGCGCGGCAGCCGCCGCCCCCCGTTCCCGAGAAGTTCTCTGCACGGGCCTAACACCCTGCGCCTACCCATGGGTAATCTGGCGGTCCGCCAGAAGTGCGGGTTCATGACACTCAGGTCCGGTGGACGGGGCGCTCGCCCGACCGGGCCATCAGCATGTGGGGGTTTTTGTGGCAGGGATGAGACGTCGTACGTTCCTCACGGGTACGTCGGTGGCCGCCGCCTGGTCGGCCCTGTCTCTCGGCGGCGCCCAGTTCGCCTCGGCCGCGGCGCGCGATCAGGCGCTGGCGACCACCGCCGCGCGGGCGGTCAAGGTCGCCGGCACCACCTTGGAGCAGGTGGCCACGCCGGTCGGCACCGGCTCCTACAAGCGGCTGACCGCCGGGCCGGGCTGGCCGCTGGTGGTGCGCGGGGACCTCGCGGCGCCGGGCGCCGGGCGGGACGACCGCCGCACCGGGCTGGCCAGCTTCGTCCAGTTCAGCGACCTGCACCTGGTGGACACCGAGTCCCCGGTGCGATTCGAGTTCCTGGCCAAGAGCAACGGCAGTGCCTACCGGCCGCAGGAGGCCCTGAATGCCCGCGGCGTGTCGTCCCTGGTCGAGCGGGTCAACTCGCTCGACGGCGGCCCCTACACCGGCATGCCGTTCAGCATGGTGATGGCCACCGGTGACAACACCGACAACCACGAGCTGGCCGAGCTCGACTGGTACCTCACGGTCATGGGCGGCGGGCGGATGGCCCAGAACACCGGTGACCCCACCCGTTACGAGGGCGTGCAGAACTCCGGCAACGCCGGCTTCTGGAACCCCGAACTCGCCTACAAGGACAGCTACAAGGCGCAGGGCTTCCCGCAGATACCCGGCTTCCTGTCCGCCGCCGGCCGCCCCTTCGACGCGCCGGGCCTGCACACCCCCTGGTACACGACGGTCGGCAACCACGACGACAGCATCGAGGGCACGCTGCCGGACTTCGGGCTGCTGAACGACCTCTACACCGGCGAGTTCAAGCTGGAGGGCTGCGACGACGCGACCGCGGCCCAGCTGATGGACTCGCTGCGCCGCGACCCGGCGGGCGCCGTCCTGCTCCTCGCCAAGCTGCTCGCCAGCGGCGAGGCGGTGCGCCGGGTGACCCCGGACGAGCGCCGGCACCCGTTCACGCTCAAGGAGTTCGCCCAGGCCCACCTCGACGCGGCCGCCACCGGCGCGGGCCCGCACGGACACGGCTTCACCTCGGACATGGTGAGCAGCGGCAAGCTCTACTACACCTTCCGGATCTCGGAGAAGGTGGTCGGCATCAGCCTGGACACCACCAACCAGGCCGGGTTCGCCGACGGTTCCCTGGGCACCGCCCAACTGCGCTGGCTGGAGCAGCAGTTGAAGGCGCACAGCGGACACTGGTACGACACCAACGGGAACCGCGTGACGGGCGGCAACACCGACGACCTGATCCTGGTCTTCAGCCACCACACCAGCGGCTCGATGGGCAACCTGCTGCCGGACCCGCGCAACATCTTCGAGAAGCGGCACGACGGCAACGAGCTGGTCGCCCTGCTGCAGCGCTACCCGAACGTGGTCGCGTGGGTGAACGGGCACACCCACATGAACAAGATCACGGCGCATGGCCACCAGGTGCCGGAGCGGGCGTTCTGGGAGATCAACACCGCCTCGCACATCGACTACCCGCAGCACGGGCGCATCATCGAGGTCGCGGACAACGGGGACGGCACGCTCTCCCTGTTCACCACGCTGATCGAGTCCTCCGCGCCGTACGCGACCGACTTCGACAGCACCTCGGACGCCAACCTCGCGGCGCTGTACCGCGAGTTGTCGTACAACGACCCGAACGGGAGGGTCTCGGCCCTGCTGGGTGCCGGGGAGGACCACAACACCGAGCTGCTGATCACCAAGCCGACCCGGTGACGGGCGGCGGCCGGCGGTCGGACACGGGCTGACCGCCGGCCGCGGGCCGCGGGCTACTGTCGGCCGCCGCCCGCTGCTGGCCGTAGGCGGCTGCAGCCCGCTGACTGCCGGCCGCGAACAGCAGACAGAAAACAGATGACAGATGACAGATTTCGAAATCTGTCATCTGTCATCTGTTTTCTGTCTGCTGTTTTCTGTCATCCGCCGACTGTCATCCGCCAGCCGTCTGTCGTCAGCGCCCCGCCCGTCATGCCTCCGGGTAGCGCCGAGGCGTCCAGACGACCTCCACGCCGCCGCCCCGCTCGACCGCCTGGGTCTGCGAGGAGCCGATCAGCAGGATCGTCCGCATGTCGACCAGCGCCGGGTCCAGCTCGCCCAGCTGGACGATCCGGATCCGCTCGGTCGGCCCGCCGACGTCACGCGCCATCACCACCGGGGTCTCCGGCGCGCGGTACTCCAGCAGCAGGTCCCGGGCCAGGCCGACCTGGGTGGTGCGGGACTTCGAGCCCGGGTTGTACAGCGCCAGCACGAGGTCCGCCTCGGCGGCGGCGCGCAGCCGCTTGGCCACCACGTCCCAGGGCTTGAGCCGGTCCGACAGCGACACCGTCGCGTAGTCGTGCCCCAGTGGGGCCCCGGCCCGGGAGGCGGCCGCGTGGGCGGCGGTCATCCCGGGGAGCACCCGCACCGGCACGTCCCGGTACGCCTCCTCGCAGGCGACCTCCAGCACCGCGGTGGCCATCGCGAAGACGCCCGGGTCGCCCGAGGAGACCACCGCGACCCGGTGCCCGCGCCGGGCGAGCTCCAGGGCGAACTCGGCACGCTCCGACTCCACCTTGTTGTCCGAGCCGTGCCGCCGCTGTCCCGGCCGCTCCGGCACCCGGTCCAGGTAGGTGGTGTAACCGACCAGGTCGGTGGCCTCGGCCAGCGCGCCGCGCGCCTCGGGGGTGAGCCAGAGCGGCCCGGCGGGCCCGGTGCCGACCACGGTCACACTGCCCGTGCCGTCCGACAGCCGCACGCTCGGCTCCAGCGGTGCGACCTTGCTCGGCAGCACCGCCACCGAGAAGTACGGGACGGTCTCGCCGTCGACCTCCGCGAGCGGCGCGATGCGCTCCCCCGCCATGAAGGCGCGCTCGACGTACTGGGCGTCCGCCAGCCGTCCGGCCCGCTCCAGCGCCCGCCGGACGGTCGGGAAGGTGCGGCCCAGCTTCATGATCACGGCGGAGTCGGCGGAGGCGATCCGCGCCGTCAGCTCCTCCTCGGGCAGGGTGCCCGGGATGACGGTGAGCGTCTCCTCGGCCTCGGTCAGCGGCTGTCCGAGCCGGGCCGCCGCCGCGCTGACCGAGGTCACGCCGGGCACCACCTCGGTCGGGTAGCGGTGCGCCAGCCGCTTGTGCATGTGCTGGTAGGAGCCGTAGAACAGCGGGTCGCCCTCGGCGAGGACTACCACGTCGCGTCCGGCGTCCAGGTGGGTGGCCAGCCGGGCGGCGGCCTCCTCGTAGAACTCGTCCAGCGCGCCCCGATAGCCGCCCGGGTGGTCGGTGGTCTCGACGGTGAGCGGGTAGACCAGCTTCTCCTCGATCTGACCACCCGCCAGATACCGCTCGGCGATCGAGCGCGCGATGGAGCGGCCGTGCCGGGCGCTGTGGTACGCCACCACGTCGGCCTTGCCGATGAGTTCGGCCGCGCGGACGGTCACCAGCGAGGGGTCGCCCGGGCCGAGCCCGACACCGTACAGTCGGCCGACAGCGACCTGATGCTCCGTCACTCTTCTTCGCTCGCAATCGCGTTGATGGCGGCGGCGGCGATCGCGCTGCCACCGCGCCGACCGCGCACCACCAGGTGCTCCAGGCCGGACGGGTGCTCGGCCAGCGCCTGCTTGGACTCGGCGGCGCCGATGAAGCCGACCGGGACGCCGATCACCGCGGCCGGACGCGGCGCGCCCGCCTCGATCATCTCCAGCAGGCGGAACAGCGAGGTCGGCGCGTTGCCGACGGCGACCACCGCGCCCTCGAGGCGGGGCAGCCACAGCTCCATGGCCGCCGCGCTGCGGGTGTTGCCCATCTTCCGGGCGAGTTCGGGCACCGACGGGTCGGTGAGGGTGCAGATCACCTCATTGTCGGCGGGCAGCCGCTTGCGGGTGACGCCGCTCGCGACCATGTTGACGTCGCAGAGGATGGGCGCGCCGGCGTGCAGCGCCGCGCGTGCCGAGGCGACCACGCCGGGCGAGTACACCAGGTCCTCGACCAGGTCGACCATCCCGCAGGCATGGATCATCCGCACCGCGACCTGGGAGACGTCCGCCGGGAGGGCGGCCAGATCGGCCTCCGCGCGGATGGTGGCAAAGGACTGGCGGTAGATGGACGCGCCGTCCTTCTCGTACTCGATCACTTCGTGGTCCTCCTGGCCTCGGCGACCGCCTCGGCCATCTGCTCGTTCCTCACGTCCACGGAAGAACCCGCGGTCGTCGCCGGCCCCTTGACCGTCACCCGGTAGCCGTGCCCGGTGGCGAGCACGTCCACCCATCGCCCGGCCGGGTGGCCGCAGCGCCGTTCACAGCCGGACCAGTGAACCGGCAGTCCGCCCGGTCCGGACGCCGACGCCCGGGCCGCGTCCGACTCCAACGCCCCGGCCGCGTCCGCCCGGACGTCGGCCAGCGACTTGGCGCAGCCCGGCAGGCCGGTGCAGGCGGTGGCCCGCTCCCAGGCCGAACCGGGCGCGGTCCGGAAGCCGGCCGATTCCAGCGCGGGCAGCCGGTCGGCCGCAGCGCCGGGCAGCACCGCGCCGCGCCAGGGGGTCAGCCGCAGCTCACCGGCCGAGGCGGCGACCAGCGCACGCCACTGCGCGGCGCTCGCCCGCCCGAAGCGCATGCCCAGCGAGAGCCCGCCGGGCAGCGCGCCCACGGCGGGCGCCGCACCGGTGAGGGCAGGCAGCGGCACCGTGCCGGCCGGCAGCAACTCGGGCACCTCGCGCAGGTGCCAGGCCTTGCGGCCGGCGGTCCGCAGTGCGTCCAGGAAGGCGCGGGCCGCGTCCAGTACGGCCGTCACCTCCCGCCCGGGCTCGACCGGGTGTCCGTCGGCGGCGCGCCCGAGGCGCAGTACGGCGGGCCCGTCCGAAGCTGCGATCAATGTCACATCGGCGTCGAGCGCGGCGACGTCGCCCCGCCCGTCGTCCAGCGCGAACAGGAACTTGCCGGAGAGTGCGGCCGCCCAATCGCTCGCGCACAGCCGCGCGTCCAGTTCCCGTACCCAGGCCTGCACATCGGCCGAATCGGCCGGGCCCAGCCCCGCCAGCGGCGAGGCGACGATGTTGCGCACCCGCTCGTGGGTGTCGGAGGGCAACAGGCCGACGGCGCGCAGCCGGTCGGCGAGTTCGGCGCCGCAGTCCGCGGCCAGACCGCGGAGTTGGACGTTGCCGCGTGAGGTGGTCTCCAACTCGCCGTCGCCCAGGGCCTCTGCCGCCTCGGCCAGCGTCAGTGCCTGACGGTCCGTCAGCAGGCCTCCGGGCAGGCGGACCCGGGCGAGGGCGCCGTCGTCGGCCGGGTGTAGACGAAGCGCCCCGGGGCAGGCGTCCGCGCGCCCCCGGTCGGGCACCGCGGCGCCCGGCGCGGTGGCGTCGGGTGTCGGTGGCATGGCGGCGAGCATACAGATGATCCGATCGGTTGCCTCCGTCCGCTGCATCACACCCGGCATCACCCGGAGCCGCCCGGCAGCACACCCGGCTCGCGCCCCGGCCCGCACGCCCACTCGCACGCCCACTCGCACGCCCGGCCGGCGCACCGGGAGGTGAGCGGCCCCCGCGGCCCGCCCTGCGGTCCGCCGCGACCGCCCGTACGCCGCCCCCGCGCCGGACGTGGCGGAGCTCGCCCTCCCCCAGGTCAGCCGCACCCCGTACGATGCTGGCGGGCGGTCCCAGCGGACCGCCCGTACGCCAGCGACGGCGCAGGGGAGGAAACCGGTGCAAGCCCGGTGCGGTCCCGCCACTGTGACCGCGGTTCACCGGGAGACCGGTCGGCCGCGGGAGCCAGGAACTCCCGCCGTCCTCCACCGGCCCGGGGCGCGGACCCCGAGGAAGGCAGAAATGCACCCGCGCTGTCGCATGCCCGCGCCCGTGTCCCCGGCCACCACCGCGGCCACTCCGGCCACCCCGGCCACCCTGGCCACCGACGAGGCCGGGAGGGCCTTCACATGATCCTGCTGCTGTCGACGTCCGACACCGACCTGCTCAGTGCCCGCGCCTCGACCGGCCCGGTCCCGTACCGGCTGGGCAACCCGGCCCGGCTGTCCCCCGAGGACCTGCCCGAGCTGCTGGAGGGCACCGAACTCGTGGTGGTCCGTCTGCTCGGCGGGCGCCGTGCCTGGCAGGAGGGCCTGGACGCACTGCTGGCCGGCCCCCGCCCGGTGGTCGTGCTGACCGGTGAGCAGGCCCCCGACGCCCAGCTGATGGAGCTGTCCACCGTCCCGGCCGGCATCGCCGCCGAGGCGCACGCCTACCTCGCCCACGGCGGCGCGGCCAACCTGGCCGAGCTGGGCGCCTTCCTCTCCGACACCGTGCTGCTCACCGGCCACGGCTTCGCCCCGCCCGCCTCCGCCCCGGCCTGGGGCCCCCTGGAGCGCACGGCCACGGTGACCGAGGGCCCGACCATCGCGGTGCTCTACTACCGCGCCCACCACATGAGCGGCAACACCGCCTTCGTCGAGACGCTCTGCCAGGCCGTCGAGGCCCAGGGCGCCCAGGCCAGGGCCTACTACTGCGCCTCGCTGCGCGGCGCCGAGCCCGAGCTGCTGGCCGTGCTCGGCGAGGCCGACGCGATCGTCACCACCGTGCTGGCCGCCGGCGGCACCCGCCCGGCCGACGCCCAGGCCGGCGGCGACGAGGAGGCCTGGGACGCCGGCGCGCTGGCGGCGCTGGACCGCCCGATCCTGCAGGCGCTCTGCCTCACCTGGTCGCGCGCCCAGTGGGAGGCCAGCGACGACGGCCTGTCCCCGCTGGACACCGCCACCCAGGTCGCGGTGCCGGAGTTCGACGGCCGCCTGATCACCGTCCCGTTCTCCTTCAAGGAGCTGGACGAGGACGGCCTGACCGTCTACGCCGCCGACCCGGAGCGCGCCGCCCGCGTCGCCGGCACCGCCGTCCGGCACGCCCGGCTGCGGCACACCCCGGCCGCCGAGCGCCGCCTCGCGCTGGTGCTGTCCGCCTACCCGACCAAGCACGCCCGGGTCGGCAACGCCGTCGGCCTGGACACCCCGGCCAGCGCGGTGCGCCTGCTGGACCGGCTGCGCGCGGAGGGCATGGACCTCGGGGACGACCTGCCCGTGTTCGACGACGGCGAGAGCGGCCACGAGGGTGACGCGCTGATCCACGCCCTGATCGCGGCCGGCGGCTACGACCAGGACTGGCTGACCGAGGACCAGCTGGCCCGCAACCCGGTCCGCATCCCCGCCGCCGACTACCGCCGCTGGTACGCGACGCTCCCGCAGGGCCTGCGCGAGCAGGTCGAGGAACACTGGGGCCCGGCCCCCGGCGAGCTGTACGTCGACCGCTCGCAGAACCCGGACGGCGACATCGTGCTCGCCGCGATCCGCTCCGGGAACCTGCTGGTGCTGATCCAGCCGCCGCGCGGCTTCGGCGAGAACCCGGTCGCCATCTACCACGACCCCGACCTGCCGCCGAGCCACCACTACCTGGCCGCCTACCGCTGGATCGAGGCCGCGCAGGAGGACGGCGGCTTCGGCGCCCACGCCGTCATCCACCTCGGCAAGCACGGCAACCTGGAGTGGCTGCCCGGCAAGACCGCCGCGCTGTCCGCCGAGTGCGGGCCGGACGCCGTGCTCGGCGACCTGCCGCTGATCTACCCCTTCCTGGTCAACGACCCGGGCGAGGGCACCCAGGCCAAGCGCCGCGCCCACGCCACCCTGGTCGACCACCTGGTGCCGCCGATGGCCCGCGCCGACTCCTACGGCGACATCGCCCGCCTGGAGCAGCTGCTCGACGAGCACTCCAACATCGCCGCGATGGACCCGGCCAAGCTGCCCGCGATCCGCGCCCAGATCTGGACCCTGATCCAGGCCGCCAAGCTGGACCACGACCTCGGCCTGGACGAGCGCCCCGAGGACGACGGCTTCGACGACTTCCTGCTGCACGTCGACGGCTGGCTCTGCGAGGTCAAGGACGCCCAGATCCGCGACGGTCTGCACGTCCTCGGCCAGGCCCCGACCGGCACCGACCGGGTCAACATCGTGCTCGCCATCCTGCGCGCCCGGCAGATCTGGGGCGGCGTGAGCGCGCTGCCCGGCCTGCGCGAGGCGCTCGGCCTGGACGAGGCCGCGCTCACCCTCGGCGCCACCGACGCGGCCGAGGCTCAGGCCCGCGCCCTGGTAGAGGCGATGGAGGCCGAGGACTGGGCGCCCGAGGCGGTGGAGAAGGTCGCCGCCGGGCTGCCGGAGGCCGTCCGCGAGGTGCTGGCCTTCGCCGCCACCCAGGTGGTGCCGCGCCTGTCCGCCACCACCGACGAGCTGGACGCCGTGCTGCACGCGCTCCAGGGCGGCTTCGTCCCCGCCGGGCCGTCCGGCTCCCCGCTGCGCGGCCTGGTCAACGTGCTGCCGACCGGCCGCAACTTCTACTCCGTCGACCCGAAGGCCGTGCCCAGCAAGCTCGCCTGGGAGACCGGCCAGGCGCTCGCCTCCTCGCTGATCGACCGCTACCGGGCCGACAACGACGGCGTCTACCCGCCCTCGGTCGGGCTCTCGCTCTGGGGCACCAGCGCGATGCGCACCGCCGGTGACGACATCGCCGAGGCCTTCGCCCTGCTCGGCGTCCGCCCGGTCTGGGACGAAGCCTCGCGCCGGGTCACCGGCCTGGAGCCGATCCCGCTGGACGAGCTGGGCCGCCCGCGCATCGACGTCACGCTGCGCATCTCCGGCTTCTTCCGGGACGCCTTCCCGCACGTGGTCGCCCTGCTGGACGACGCGGTGCGCCTGGCCGCCGCCCAGGAGGAGGCCGACGCGGACAACTTCGTCCGGGCCCATGTGCAGGCCGACCTCGCGGTGCACGGCGACGAGCGCAAAGCCACCGTCCGGGTCTTCGGCTCCCGGCCGGGCACCTACGGCGCGGGCCTGCTCCAGCTGATCGACAGCCGGGACTGGCGCACCGACGCCGACCTGGCCGAGGTGTACACGGTCTGGGGTGGCTACGCGTACGGCCGCGGGCTGGACGGGCGCCCGGCGCGCGAGGAGATGGAGACGGCGTACAAGCGGATCACCGTGGCCGCGAAGAACACCGACACCCGCGAGCACGACATCGCCGACTCGGACGACTACTTCCAGTACCACGGCGGCATGGTGGCCACCGTCCGCGCCCTCACCGGCAAGGCGCCGACCGCCTACATCGGCGACTCCACCCGCCCGGAGACGGTCCGCACCCGCACCCTGACCGAGGAGGCCGCCCGCGTCTTCCGTGCCCGGGTGGTCAACCCGCGCTGGATCGAGGCGATGCGCCGCCACGGCTACAAGGGCGCCTTCGAGATGGCCGCGACGGTCGACTACCTGTTCGGCTACGACGCCACGACCGGCGTGGTCGCGGACTGGATGTACGAGAAGCTGACCCAGGAGTACGTCCTCGACCCGGTCAACCGGGAGTTCCTGGCCGGCGCCAATCCGTGGGCGCTGCACGGGATCAGCGAGCGTCTGCTGGAGGCGGCCGGCCGCGGGCTGTGGGAGCAGCCGGACCCGCAGCTGATCGAGCAGCTGCAGGCCGCGTTCCTGGAGACCGAGGGCGACCTGGAGGGCGACGAGGGCTGACCGGCCCGGGGCTCGCGCGTTCGAAACGTGGTGTTCCCGTCATCCATTCGGGTGACGGGAACACTGGTGGCGTTCCGCGCCCGAGCGGACAATACGGGGCATGTCGCGTCGCATCGCTCCCGCCGGCCAAGCCCTGAGCACGACCGCCACCCCGGCCGCCACCTCGCCCGCCGGGGAACGGGAACCGCGCGCGCCGCACCGGTACCGGGCGCGGCTCGGGGCGCTTGCGGCCGGGGCGGTGCCGGTACTGGCCTTCCCCGCGCCGGAACAGGCCTGGCTGGCGTGGGTCGCGCTCGTCCCCGGGCTGCTGCTGATGCAGCGGGCACCGTCCGGGCGGGAGGCGGCGGTGCGCGGCTGGTGGTTCGGGGCGGGGTTCATCCTCACCGCGATGTACTGGCTGGTGCCGTCCATCGGGCCGGGGCTGCCGGTGCTCGCGGTGCTGTTCGGGGCGCTGCAGGCGGCGGTCGGGTACGCGGTGCACCGGCTGCTGCGCCCACCGCTGACCACCCGTCGGGCGCTGCTGGCGCTGCTGGTCGTCCCGGCGGTGTGGGTGACCACCGAGTACGCGCGCTCCTGGCACGCGCTCGGCGGGCCGTGGGCGCTGCTCGGCGCCACTCAATGGCAGCACCCGGCGATCCTCGGGCTGGCCTCGGCGGGCGGGATCTGGCTGGTCAGCGCGGCGGTAGCGGCGGTGAACACCGCGGTGCTGATCGTGCTGACCACCGTGCACCGGCAGCCCCGGGCGGCGGCGGCGCTGACCGCCGTGCTGGTGCTGGCCACCGGTCCGCTGCTGTTCGCGCTGCGCCAGGCGCCGGTGCGCACCGGCGCCGTGACGGTGGCGCTGGTCCAGCCGGGCACCGTGGAGGACCCGCGGGCCCGGTTCGACGCGAGCGCCCAGGCCACCGCCGCCCTGGTCGGGCAGCCGGTGGACCTGGTGGTGTGGGGCGAGAGCAGCACCACCGCCGACCTGGACCACGACCCGGTCACACTGGACGCGCTGCGCCGGCTGGCCGCGACCACCGGCGCCGAGATCATGGCCGGGGAGGACGCGCGCAAGGCGGACGGCCGGATCTCCAAGGACGCGGTGCTGGTCTCCCCGTCGGGCGTGGTGGACCGCTACCGCAAGATCCGGCTGGTGCCCTTCGGCGAGTACATCCCGCTGCGGCCGGCGCTCGGCTGGATCGCCGGGGTCAGCCGGGCGGCGGGCGAGAACCGGGTGCCCGGCACCGCCTTCCACCCGCTGCCGGCCGTCGACCGGGCGGGCGGGCCGCTGCCGGTCGGGGCGCTGATCTGCTTCGAGTCGGCGTTCCCGGACATGGCCCGGACCGCGGCGCTCGACGGTGCCCGGGTGCTGGTCTACCAGTCCTCGACCTCGACCTTCCAGCACACCTGGGCGCCCCGGCAGCACGTGGCGCTCGCGGCGATCCGGGCCGCCGAGACCGGGCGTCCGGCCGTACAGGCCTCGCTGACCGGGGTCTCCGCCGCCTTCGACGCCCAGGGGCGGGAGCTGGCCCGGCTCGGCACCGACGCCACCGGGGCGCTGACCATACGGCTGCCGCTCACCGCGCCCGGGACGCTGACCTGGTACGACCGGATCGGCGACGTGGTGCCGATGGGCGCGCTGCTGGTCACGGCGGGGGCGGCGGTGGGCGGGTGGCGCACGCGGGCCTCGCGGCGCCCGGCTCGTCGCCTCGGCTAGAGCGCTCTGCTCGGGGACTCCGCCGGAGCCCTCCGCTCAGCTGTCCGCGGGAGCGGTGTAGACGCCGAACGCGGCGCCCTGGGCGTCGCGCAGCACGGCGATCCGTCGGCCGCCCGGCATGGAGTAGGAGGGCATCAGCACGTCCGCGCCGAGGGTGACCGCCCGGTCGACGGTGTTGTCGACGTCGGCCACCGAGAAGTACGGCAGCCAGTGCGGCGGCACCGACGGCGGGAAGTCCTCGCCCATCACCAGCATGCCGCCGAAGTCCTGGCCGTCCAGGCCCCACTGGGTGTAGCGCTCGGACGGGGCGACGGACCAGCCGAAGACCGCCGGGTAGAAGGCGGTCGCGCCGGCCCGGTCGCGGGTGAGCAGCTCCACCCAGCCGAGCGAGCCGGGCTCGTTGAACACGTCGGCGCCCGGGAAGGCGCGGGCCTGCCAGAGGATGAAGACCGCGCCCGACCGGTCGGCGGCCACCGAGAAGACGCCGAGGTCGAACACATCGGTGGGCGCCTTGAGGATGCGGCCGCCCTCGGCCTCGATCCCCGCGGCGGTGGCGGCGGCGTCGGCGACCGCGAAGGCCACCGTCCAGGCGATCGGCTGCTGCGGTCCGTAGCGCGGGGTGATGGCGGCGGCCGAGGCGTCGCCGAGGAACATCTGGGTGTAGTCGCCGGCGTCGGGGCGGACGTCGCTGTCGGGGCGCCAGCCGAACAGCTCGCTGTAGAAGGTCGTGGCGGCGGCCGGGTCGGAGGTGCCCAACTCGACCCAGCACGGGGCGTTGGTGGTGACGGAGGTCTGCTTCATGGCTCTTGCTTTCCGGCTGCTGTTTCTTCGTCAGGCCTGTTTCGTGTCGGGTTTGTACGGCGCCGTACGGCGTTGTACGGCGTTGTACGGCGGTCAGGCTGGTGCGGCGGTCAGGCGACTTCGAGGACGACCTTGCCGCGGGCGTGCCCGGACTCGACCGCGGCGACCGCCTCGGCGGCGTGGGTGAGCGGGTAGCGGCCGGTGACCTGGGGGTCCAGGTCACCGGCGGCGACGAGTGCGGCCAGGGCGGCGAGGGTCTCGGAGGTGGTGGAGCGGGTGACGTACAGGCCGCCGAGTTCGGCGACGACCGCAGGGTCGGCGGTGCTGACCAGCTCGGTGCGGTCGCCGATCACGTCGGCCACGGCACGCAGGGCGTCGCCGCCGATCAGGTCGAGGATGCCGTCGACGCCGTCGGGGGCCGCCGCGGTGATGCGCTCGGCGACGCCGTCGCCGTAGCGGACCTGGGTCGCACCGAGGGACTCCACGTACTCGCGGTTGGCATCGCTCGCGGTGCCGAGCACGGTCAGGCCCTGGCTGCGGGCGATCTGGGCGGCGGCGCTGCCGACCCCGCCGGCGATGCCGAGGATCAGCAGGGTCCGGCCGGCGCCGAGGGCGAGTTGACGGACGGCGTCGTCGGCGGTGGCGACCGAGACGCAGAGCGTCGCGGCCCGGTCGAAGCCGACGGCCTCGGGCTTGAGGGCGCTCAACTCGGCGCGCAGCAGGGTCTGTTCGGCGAAGGCTCCGGCGGCGACCAGGCCGAACACCTCGTCGCCCGGAGTGAAGCCGGTGACCCCGGGGCCGACCTGCTGCACCACACCGGAGGCCTCCTGGCCCATGACGGTGGGGAGTTGGCGCTCGCGGCCGAGGAAACCCCGGCGGACCTTCCAGTCCACCGGGTTCACCCCGGCGGCGCGGACCGCGATCGCCAGTTGGCCGGGGCCGGCCTCCAGCGCGGGGCGGTCGAGGAACTCCTGTGTCTCCGGTCCGCCGTAGTCGACGAAGCCGAACGCCTTGGCCATCGGTGATCCCACTCCTCGGGTAGCGGCCTGCGGCCCCTGCTCCCCCGCCCCAGCATGCGGGGCGCGACGGGGCGGCGGCGGGCGCTGGTGGGCCGAACGGGGGTGGGGCACGTGGATGGACGGCCGGGCGGGCCCGTGGGCGAACAAAAAGACAGTCGACAGATGACAGATTTCGAAATCTGTCATCTGTCGACTGTTAGTTGTCAGCGGTCAGCTGTTCCCCCGCCACCCGCCGACCGTCAGCCCCGCAAGGCCCGCGCCACCGGGATCCAGAGCTCCGCCTCGGCGTCGCCCGTCCCCTCGACGAAGCGGGTCCTCAGGACCTCCGGGCCGGGCCGGGACTCGTACGGGTTGGACGGGAACCACTGGCTGGCCACGTCCCCCCACATCTCCTGCAGCGCCTGCGGGAACGCCCCCTTGTTGGTGAACACCGCCCACGTCCCGGCCGGGACGTGCAGGACCTCCAGGTCGTCCGGGACGACGGCGTCCTCGCGCGCCACCACCGCGTGCCAGTAGTCGAGTTCGGAGCCCTCCTCGCGGTTGGGCGAGATGTAGTCGGTCACCGAGACGATGCCGAGCGGGTCCTTGCCGGTCAGGGCCGTGATCCGCTCGACGGTCTCCGCGCCGAGCCCCTTGATGAACTCCGCGATGTGCGGGTTGACCCCCAGGTAGATCAGGGGCACCCGGGCCTTCCGGCCGACGATCCGGAAGTCCGGCTTCTCGACGATCCGGTATTCCATACTGCTGCTTCCCTCCACGATGAGTCGGAAGGACATCCGGGGCTGGGAGGTGAGCACCGCACCGTCACGCCGGGCCTCCCCCGGCCCGACTCCGTGCATCGCCCGGAACGCCCGGGCGAACGCCTCGCCCGAGGTGTAGCCGTACCGGACCGCGATGTCGAGCAACGTCCGCTCGCCGTCGAGCACTTCGGCCCCGGCGACGGTCAGCCGCCGACGCCGGATGTACTCCGACAGCGGCATCCCGGCGAGCATCGAGAACAACCGCCGGAAGTGGTACTCCGACGTCATCGCGATCCGCGCCAGCTCGGCCACGTCGATCTCATGGTCCAGGTTCCGGTCGATGCTCTCCATCGCCCGGTTCAGGTGCTCCAGCACGCCGACCCCGTCCTTCCCTTGCTGATCATCACCGTAGGAAGGACCCACCCTGCCGCACCCGACAATCGGTGCCCGCTCCGGTCGGGTACCGATCGCCGGGCGACCGGCACAGGAGGGGCTCAGACCACGCCCTGGGCCAGCATCGCGTCCGCGACCAGCTCGAAGCCCGCGATGTTCGCACCCACCACGTAGTCGCCGGGGTGGCCGTGGCGCTCGGCGGTGGTGAAGCAGGAGTCGTGGATGTGCTTCATGATCCCGGCCAGCCGTTCCTCGGTGCGCTCGAAGGTCCAGGAGTCGCGCGAGGCGTTCTGCTGCATCTCCAGCGCGCTGGTCGCGACGCCGCCCGCGTTCGCCGCCTTGCCCGGGCCGAAGGCCACCCCGGTCTCCTGGAACACCCGCACCGCCTCGGGGGTGGTGGGCATGTTGGCGCCCTCGGCGACCGCCAGCACGCCGCTGCGCACCAGGGCGAGCGCGTCGGCCTCGGTCAGCTCGTTCTGGGTGGCACAGGGCAGCGCGACGTCACAGGGCACGCTCCACACCCCCGGGCCCTCGACGAACCGCACGTGGCTGCCGCGCAGTTCGGCGTACTCGGCGACCCGGCCGCGCCGGACCTCCTTGACCTCCTTGAGCAGGTCGAGGTCGATGCCCTTCTCGTCCACCACGTAGCCGGAGGAGTCGGAGCAGGTGAGCACTGTCGCGCCGAGCTGCCGCGCCTTCTCGATCGCGTACAGCGCCACGTTGCCGGAGCCGGAGACGACCACCCGGCGCCCGTCCAGGCTCTCGCCCCGGCTGTGCAGCATCTCGGCGGTGAACAGCACGCAGCCGTAGCCGGTGGCCTCGGTCCGGACCTGCGCGCCGCCCCAGCCGAGGCCCTTGCCGGTGAGCACGCCGGCCTCGTACCGGTTGGTGATCCGCTTGTACTGGCCGAAGAGGTAGCCGATCTCCCGGCCGCCGACGCCGATGTCACCGGCCGGGACGTCGGTGTGCTCGCCGAGGTGGCGGTACAGCTCGGTCATGAAGGACTGGCAGAACCGCATGATCTCGGCGTCCGAGCGGCCCTTGGGGTCGAAGTCGGAGCCGCCCTTGCCGCCGCCGATGGCCAGGCCGGTGAGCGCGTTCTTGAAGATCTGCTCGAAACCGAGGAACTTGACGATGCCGAGGTTCACCGAGGGGTGGAAGCGCAGCCCGCCCTTGTACGGGCCGAGGGCGCTGCTGAACTCCACCCGGAAGCCGCGGTTGACGTGGATGTCGCCGGAGTCGTCGATCCACGGCACCCGGAACATCAGCTGCCGCTCGGGCTCGCAGATCCGTTCGATGATCCGGGCGTCGCGGAGTTCGGGGCGGTGTGCGAGCACCGGGGCGAGGGTCTCCAGCACCTCGTGGACGGCCTGGTGGAACTCCGTCTCGCCCTTGTTGCGGCGGACCACGTCCGCGTAGAGGGCCTCGATCGCGCGTTCTTCGGCGTCGAACCGGGGCTGGGCGGCGGGGGCGGAGGCGGTGACGCGGCTCGTGGGCATCTGATCGGGACCTTCCGTGGTCGTCGGTGGTCGTGCGCGAGGCGTTCCCGTGCCCAGGAAACGGGAGGAAGTCTCGCAGTGTCCACACCTCGACTCCCACCCCTTCCACATGTTGAAACACCGGACGGGAACAGGTGAGACGGCTGGGGTGTTCTGCGCCTCCGTAGTCGGGTCGGTCACCGGCGGTACGCAGTTGTTCAAATTGGAACGACCGAGTACGGTCGACATCCGACCCATCCGGATCCATCCGGATCCGGGCCGATCCAACCCGGTCCACCCCCGATCGACGGAGGCCCACCCATGCCTCAGCCCGGCTCCGCCACGGTGCGCTCGCACGTGCGCATCCCGCTGACCTTCCCCGACGGCTACCGCGCCGAAGCGGAGGTCTTCACCTTCCACGGCCTCGCCGACGGCGCCGAGCACCTGGCGCTCGCCCTCGGCACGGTCCCGGACGGCGGGACGCCGCTGGTGCGGCTGCACTCCGAGTGCCTGACCGGCGACGTCTTCGGCTCGGACCGCTGCGACTGCGGCCCGCAGCTGCGCGAGTCGGTGGAGCGGATCAGCGAGGCCGGCGGGTACCTGCTCTACCTGCGCCAGGAGGGCCGGGGCATCGGGCTGTACAACAAGCTCGACGCGTACGCCCTCCAGGACTCCGGGATGGACACCTACGACGCCAACACCGCCCTCGGCCTGCCCGAGGACGGCCGGGACTACACCGCGGCCGCCCAGATGCTCAACACGCTCGGCGCCGCCGGCATCGACCTGCTGAGCAACAACCCGGACAAGGCCGCCCAGTTGGCCGACCTCGGCATCACCGTCCGGCGACGGGTGCCGACCGGCGTCCACCTGTCGGCGAGCAATGTGCGGTACCTGACGGCGAAGGTGGAGCGGACGGGGCACTCGATCGAGCTCTCCCGGCTGGTGGGCTGACGGCCGACAGCTGACGGCCGGCCGCCGGCAGCCGGCAGAGAACAGCGGACGGCTACGGCCCCCAGGGCGGCTCAGCCCTGGACGGGACGGCCCTGCGGTTCCTCGACGATCCGGCGGGCGATCTCGGCCGGCCGCACCGGACGGCCGAAGTGCCAGCCCTGCGCCCAGTCGCAGCCCATGGTGCGCAGCCGCTCGGCGTCCTTGCGGGTCTCCACGCCCTCGGCGGTGACGGTCAGGCCGAGCGCGTGCGCCATCGACACCAGGCCGCTGACGATCCGCCACCCGGTCGCGCCGTCCTTCGCCGGGTCGTGCAGGTCGCCGACGAAGGACCCGGCGATCTTCAGCCCGGAGACCGGCAGGTCGCGCAGGTAGGCGAGGTTGGACCAGCCGGTGCCGAAGTCGTCCACGGCCAGCGAGACGCCGAGGTCGACCAGCCCGTGCAGGGTGCGCAGCGCCTCGTCCTCGGGGCCGACCACGGTCGACTCGGTGATCTCCAGCTGCAGCCAGGACGGCTCCAGGCCGGTGCTGTCCAGGATCCGCCCGAGGTCGGCGACCAGCGCGGCGCTGCGCGCCTGGCGGACCGCCAGGTTGACGTTCAGCTGCGGCGCGGCGTCGCCGTACTGCTTGATCCAGTCGGCGGCCTGGCCGCAGGCCTGCTCCAGCACCCAGCGGCCGAGCGGCATGATCAGCCCGGTCTCCTCTGCGGTGGTGACGAACTCGTCCGGGCCGAGCACCCCGAGCTGCGGGTGGCGCCACCGGACCAGCGCCTCGACGGCGGCCATCCGGCCGTCGGCGAGCTTGTAGAGCGGCTGGTAGTCGATGAAGAACTCGCCGCGGTCCAGGGCGGCCGGCATCCGGACCGACACCGCGTAGCGGCTGACCGCGCGGGCGTTCTCCTTGGGGTCGAACAACGTCCAGCGGCCGCGGCCGGCCTCCTTGGCCCGGTAGAGCGTGAGGTCAGCGGCCCGGACGGCGGCGCCGGGGGTGGTCGTGGACACCCGCCGCTCCAGCACGCCGACGCTGGCGCCGACGGCGAGCTTGTGATCGCCGATCAGCACCGGCCCGGCCAGCGACTTGAGCACGGTCTTGGCCGCGGCCACCGCCTCCTGCTCGCCCCGGCAGTTCTCCAGCAGGACGACGAACTCGTCGCCGCCGAGCCGGGCCACCAGGTGGCCGAGCGGGGTGAGGGCGGCCTTCAGCCGGGCGGCGACCGCGGACAGCAGCTGGTCGCCCATGTCGTGGCCGAGGCTGTCGTTGACCACCTTGAAGCCGTCGAGGTCGACGTAGCAGAGGCCGAACCGGGCGCCCGGCTCCGGCTCCTCGAAGAGCTTCTCCAGCCGTTCGAAGAAGGCGGCGCGGTTGGGGAGGCCGGTCAGCGGGTCGTGGGTGGCCTGGTGGCGCAGCCGCTCCTGGAGCCGGTAACGGTCGGTGATGTCCTCCAGCATCGCGACCTGGTACTGCGGGACGCCGTCGTCGTCGCGGATCAGCGAGACGGTCAGGTGGGTCCAGATCACCTCGCCGTCCTGGCGGTAGTACGGCTTGTCGAACTGGAAGTACTCCCGCTTGCCGCTGATCAGCTCCTCGTAAGCCTCCCAGACGCCCGGGGTGTCCTCGGGGTGGACGAGGTCGCCGACCCGGCGGCCGATCATGTCGGCGGGACCGGCGCCGAACAGCTCCTGCAGGGCCTTGTTGACGGCCAGGATGTTGCCGTCGGTGTCGCCGATGCCGATGCCGATCGCGGCGCTCTCGAACAGGGCGCGGAACCGGGCCTCGGAGGCGCGCAGCGCGCGCTCGGCCTCCTTGCGGGCGGCGTCGGCGGCGGTGCGGATGGCCTCCTGCTCGCACAGGGTGCGCTCGCGCAGGGCGTTGGCCCAGCCGGCCGCGAAGGCGCCGGTCAGCGCGGGGCCCCGGTCGTCGCCGATCGGCTGGGACTGGAGCAGTTCGACCGCGCGGGCGAGCAGGACCGGGTCGGTGAAGTGCGCGTCGACCAGTTCGGCGCCGGCCTGGGCGGCCAGCCGGGGCTCGAAGGGCTCCTCCCGCTGGGCCCGGTGGAGCAGTGCGGCGGTGCGCTCGACCAGCCGGCCGAGCAGGCCGGGGTGGACGGCGATGCCGTGGTCGGCGGAGAGCAGCCGGGACCAGTCCTCGTGGAACCGCTCTGCGGTGCCGTTCACCGGGGTGGTGCCGCTCATCCGACCGCCCCGGCTCTGCGGGCCGTTGCGCGCGTTCGCCGGCTCGCCGTGGGCGTTCGCCGGCCGGTGGTGCGCGCGACGGGAGAGCCGGCGGCCGCCGCTCGGGGCGTACGGCCGTCGGTTGCTCTCCCGTGGCGACCGCTCAAGGGCGGAACCCCACGCCCGCCACCCCGGCGATCCGCTCGGGGTGCTCGCCGACCGTGTCCGGCTGGTCCGGGCGCCACTGCGGCAGGTGGACCACGCCCGGCTCGACCAGCTCGAAGCCGGCGAACATCTCGTTGACCTGCTCGCGGGTGCGCATGGTCAGCGGGGTCGGGGTCATCCGGTAGAGCTTCTGGTGGTTCTCGGCCTGGTCCGGGCGGGCCTCCAGGGAGGCGTGCGAGAGGACCAACGCACTGCCGGCGGGGAGCGCGTCGCGGATCACGCCGATCAGCTTCCAGGGGTCCTCGTCGTCGCTGACGAAGTGGGCGACGGCCACCAGCAGGACGGCCACCGGCTCGCCGCCGGACAGCAGCCCGGTCACCTCGGGGCGGGCCAGCAGGTCCTCGACGTCGCGCAGGTCGGCCTGGACGACGGCGCTGCGCGGGTCGTCCTGGAGCAGCAGGCGGCTGTGGGCGACGGCGACCGGGTCGCGGTCCACGTAGACGACCTCGGCCTCGGGCCGGATCGCGCGGGCGACCTCGTGCACCGCGCCGAAGGTCGGGATGCCGGAGCCGATGTCCAGGAAGCGGGTGACACCGCGCTCGGCGAGGAAGGTCACCGCGCGGCGCAGGAACGCCCGGTTGGAGCGCATGGTCTGCGGCAGCTCGGGCCACAGGGCCAGCGCCTTGCGGGCCATCTCCCGGTCGACCTCGAAGTTGTGCGAGCCCCCCAGGTAGTAGTCGTAGACCCGCGCGGCGTTCGGTTTGTCCAGGTCCGTGCCCTCCGGTACCCAGCTCGGTCGCCGCATGCCCGTGACTCCTTCACTCCGGTTCCGGTGGTGCAGCGCCTGGGGAATGCTGCCGTGACTGATGAGACTACAAGCACGGAAGATCCTCCCCCGCACCCCGAACGGGTGCAAGCGGAGTGCGCCCTTCCCTGCGAACTGCGTCCTTCACGGCGCGTTCACCCGTCGCCCGGGCCCCGGAGGTGCCGGCGAGGGACTCCCGGGCAGCGGGTCCGTACGCCGGGTCCGTACGCCGGGCGCCAACTCGGCGGCGGTCCATCGGCGGTCCGCCCTGGCGCGGCGCCGGCGCGGTTAGGGTGGGCGGGTGGACCCCAACCACTACCGTTTCCGGGGCGTGTGGCGGCTCGCGGCACCGGCGTCGGCGGTGTACGCGGCCCTGGAGGACGTGCGGAGCTACCCGCTGTGGTGGCCCGAGATCCGCGAGGCCCGGGAGACCGACGAGGAGTCCGGCGAGCTGGTGGTCCGCGCGCTGCTGCCGTACCGGCTGGTGATCGGCCTGGAGTCGACCCGCCGTGACCCGGCCGCCGGGGTGCTGGAGGCGGCGATGCGGGGCGACCTCGACGGGTGGTCGCGGTTCACGGTCGCGGCGGACGGACCGGGCGACGCGCGGAGCCGGGTGCTGTTCGAGGAGGACGCCCGGCCCGGCAAGTCCCTGCTGCGGCGCCTCGCGCTGCCGCTGCACCCACTGTTCCGGGCCAATCACGCGGTGATGATGTACCGGGGGCGGCGGGGGCTCGCGGCGTATCTGACGGGTGGCGGAGCAGACGGCGCAGGCGCCGGCGGGCAGGGGACGGCGGAGCGGTGACGGACGATGGATTCCAGCGGACGGATGACGCCTTTCGAAATCCGTCGGCTGTTCGCGGTGCGCCCGACCCCGCCTTCGACACCCCCTTCGACCGCACGGGCACCGGCAGCAGCAAGTGGACCCGGGCCGAGGCCCCCGGGGTGATCCCGATGGGCCTGGCCGACATGGACCTGCCCGGCCCGCCCGCCGTCGCCGCGGCACTGGAGCGGCGCGCCCGCCACCGCGCGTACGGCTACACGGTCTGCGATCCGGCCGGGCGGACCCTGGTCGCCGACTGGTACCGCGCCCGGCACGGCGTGGCGGTGGACCCCGACTGGGTCCTGCTGCTCCCCTGTGGTCCGCGCACCGCGCTGCGCCTGCTGCTGGACACCCTCCGCCCGCAGGCGCCCGTCCTCTTCCCCACCCCCGAATGGGGCGGCTTCGCCCAGCTCTGCCGGGCGGCCGGGATCGACCGGCGCGAACTGCGGCTCCCCCTCGGCCCGGACGGCTACCGCCTTCCCGACGGCCCGCTCCCCCGCCCCACCGCCGCCGTCCTGCTGAGCAGCCCGCACAACCCCTCCGCCCGGGTCTGGCCCGCCGCCGACCTGCGCGCCCTGGCCGAACGGGCCGCCGAGGCGGACGCATGGCTGGTCTCGGACGAGGTGCACGGCGACCTCACCCATCCCGGACACGTCCACCCCGTGGCGGTCACCACCGTCGACCCGGCCGTCCGGCACCGCACGGTCACCCTGAACTCCGTCGGCAAGACCTTCAACTGCTCCGGCATCCCCAGCAGTTTCGCCCTCGTCCCCGACCCCGCCCTGCGCGCCCGGCTCACCGACACCCTGGCCGGCTACGGCCTCTGGGAGGGCGGTCTGCTGGAGCAGACCGTGCAGCAGGCCGCGCTGCGCGAGGGCGGCCCGTGGCTGGACGCCCTGCTCGCCCACCTCGCCGCCGCCCGCGACCGGCTCACCGGGCGCCTGGGCCCCGCCGTCCGCTCGGCGCCGCAGGCCTCCTACCTGCTCTGGCTGGACGCCGCCGCCCTCGCCCTGCCGCCCGCCACCGCCCGCCGGGCGCTGCTGGAGCGCTGCGGCCTGGAGGCCTCCGACGGCGCCGACTTCGGCCCCGGCGGCTCGGGCGCGCTGCGGCTGAACTACGCCCTGCCGGGCCCGGTGCTGGACACCGTCCTGGCCCGGCTGGACCGCCTGTGACCCGGGCGTGTGCCCGTGCCGAGATCAACCCCCACACCCCGCGCACACTCCGCTCCAAACCCTCGCATTCACTCGATCGCCATGCCACTGACCTGCAAAAACGAACATTCACGCGATATTTGCGAAGCGCCCCCGCATGCTCCGTAGCAGACTGGGCAGGGTAGACCGGGCCGCAATCGTGATCCCGAGGATGGTGAGTCCGGTGACACCGATTTCCCGCACCACTCCGCCCGACCGGCAGAGCGCACCGACGCCCCCGACGGGGGTGACCCCGCTGACCGAATCGGGGGCGCGCAGCCATGTGTCGGGCGTCTGTTTCAAGATCGGACCGCCTCGACTGGTGGGTGTCGAGGTCGAGTGGTTCGTCCATGACGACCGATGTCCCACCCGACCCGTCCGACCCGAACTGCTCCACGCCGCACTGGAGTCGCTGCCCCTCGGCGGCCCGGACGGCACCTCGCTCCCCTCCGGTTCGCGCCTCACGCTCGAACCCGGCGGACAGGTCGAGCTCAGCTCCCCGCCCGCCACCGGCCTCCTGGCCTGCGTCGGCGACACACGACGCGATCTGACCGCCCTGCGGGCCGCCTTCGCGGCGCAGGGCCTGCGCCTCACCGGCACCGGGACGGACCCGCTGGCCCGTCCCCGGCGGATGGTGCTGGACCACCCGCGCTACCTCGCGATGGAGCGCTTCTTCGACTCGGCTGGCCCGTGGGGCCGGATCATGATGACCGGTACCGCCTCCGTGCAGGTGTGCCTGGACGCCGGTGACGCGAACGGCCCGCACGCGGTGGAACGGCGCTGGCAGCTGGTCCACCGGCTGGGCCCGGTGCTGGTCGCCGCCTTCGCCAACTCCCCGCTCCTGGACGGCAGACCGACCGGCCACCGGTCCACCCGGCAGACCGTCTGGTCCCGGATGGACCCGACCCGCACCCTGGCCCCCGAGCCGGACCACGGCGACCCCCGCGAGGCCTGGGCACAGTACGTGTTGGACGCCGAAGTCCTGTGCGTGCAAAGGCCGGAGGGCATGCCGTGGACGGCCCAGCCCGGGCTGACCTTCCGCGACTGGATCCGCGGCAGCGGCGAACGCCCGCCCACGCTGGCCGACTTGGACTACCACTGCACCACGCTGTTCCCGCCGGTGCGCCCGCGAGGCCACCTGGAGCTGCGGATGATCGACGCCCAGCCCGGTGACGGCTGGGTGGTGCCCGCCGCTCTGGTCACCGCACTGCTGGACGACCCGGTGGCCGCCGACGCCGCGCTCGCCGCGCTGGAGCCGCTCGACTCCTTCGACCGGCGGGAGGGGGCTACCGGCCCGCGCCCGCCCCGCAGCGATGTCTGGCGCCGCGCCGCCACCCTGGCCGTCGCCGACCCCGGGCTGCGCCGCGCCACCCTCACCTGCTTCGCCGCCGCCGACGCCGCTCTGGGCCGCCTACCCGGCGCCGGGCGGTTGCGCACCGCCGTCGCCGAGTTCGCCGAGCGCTACCCCGCGCGCGGCCGCTGCCCGGCCGACGACCAGCTGGACGCCCTGCGCACCGGCGCCCGACGCACTCCCCCGGAGGAGGCATCATGACCGACGTCCGACCGCCCGCCGACCCGGGAACGGGCACCGAGGCGCTGCGCGAGAGCATCGCCGCCGAGCTGCTGGCCGCCCGCGCCCGGACCGCCGCGTTGACCGACTGCGTCGAGGACGCCGATCTCACCGCCCAGCACTCGCCGTTGATGTCCCCGCTGGTCTGGGACCTCGCGCACATCGGCAACCAGGAGGAGCTCTGGCTGCTGCGCAACGTCGGCGGACGCGACCCGATGCACCCCGAGATCGACCCGCTGTACGACGCCTTCCAGCACCCCCGCGCCGAGCGCCCCAGCCTGCCGCTGCTGCCGCCCGCCGAGGCCCGCGCGTACGCCCACGAGGTGCGTGGCCGGGTCCTGGACCTGCTGGCCGCCAGCCCGCTGGAGGGCGCGCCGCTGCTGGACGCCGGCTTCGCCTTCGGGATGATCGCCCAGCACGAGCAGCAGCACGACGAGACGATGCTGATCACCCACCAGCTCCGCAGGGGCGAACCGGCTCTGGCCGCTCCCCCGCCGCCGCCCGCGCCCGCCGACGCGGCCACCCTGCCCGCCGAAGTCCTGATCCCCGCGGGCCCGTTCACCATGGGCACGGACACCGAGCCGTGGGCGCTGGACAACGAGCGCCCGGCGCACGCCGTCGACCTGCCGGCCTACTTCCTGGACACCACTCCGGTCACCAACGCGGCCTACCAGCGCTTCATCGCGGACGGCGGCTACGACGACCCCCGCTGGTGGACCCCGGAGGGCTGGGAACACCGCCGCCGAGCCGACCTGACCGCCCCGCTGTTCTGGAAGCGGCAGGACGGCCAGTGGCTGCGCCGACGCTTCGGCACGGTCGAGCCCGTCCCGCCGAACGAGCCGGTGCTGCACGTCAGCTGGTACGAGGCGGACGCGTACGCCCGCTGGGCCGGGCGGCGCCTGCCGACCGAGGCGGAGTGGGAGAAGGCGGCCCGGCACGACCCGGCCACCGGCCGCTCGCGCCGCCACCCCTGGGGCGACGGCCCGCCCGGCCCCGAACACGCCAACCTCGGCCAGCGCCACCTGCGCCCGGCCGCGGCCGGCAGCTACCCGCAGGGACAGTCCCCCTACGGTGTCCGGCAGCTGATGGGCGACGTGTGGGAGTGGACGGCCAGCGACTTCCGCCCCTACCCGGGGTTCCGGGCCTGGCCGTACGAGGAGTACTCCGAGGTCTTCTTCGGGCCCGAGTACAAGGTGCTGCGCGGCGGCTGCTTCGCGGTGGCGCCGGTCGCCTGCCGGGGCACCTTCCGCAACTGGGACTACCCGATCCGGCGGCAGATCTTCGCCGGCTTCCGCACCGCCCGCAGCCCGGAGGAGGCCTGATGTGTCGACACATCGCCTACCTGGGCGAACCGTTGACGCCGCAGGAGCTGCTGGTGCACCCGCCGTACGCGCTGTACCGCCAGTCCTGGGCGCCCCGGACCCAGCGGCACGGCACGGTGAACGTGGACGGCTTCGGCCTCGGCTGGTACGCGGACGGCGACGAGCTGCCCGCCCGCTACCGCCGGTCCGGGCCGATCTGGGCGGACCCGACCTTCGCCGACCTCGCCCGGGTGATCCGCACCCGGGCACTCCTGGCGGCCATCCGCTCCGCCACCGAGGGCTGCGCGGCGGGCGAGAGCGCGGCCGCCCCGTTCGCCGCCGGGCGCTGGCTGTTCAGCCACAACGGCGCGGTGGCCGGCTGGCCCGGCAAGCTGGACGCGCTCGCCGCCCTCCTCCCGCCGGCCGAGCTGCTGGAGCTGGAGGCCCGCACCGACTCGGCGCTGCTGTGGGCCCTCACCCTGCACCGGCTGCGCCGGGGCGCGGACCTCGGCGAGGCGCTGGCGGGCACCGTCGCGGACGTCGCCGCGCACACCACCGGGCGGCTCAACCTGCTGCTCACCGACGGCACCGCGATCGCCGCGACCACCTGGGGCGACACCCTGCACCACCGCACCCTGCCGGGCCTCGGAACGGTGGTGGCCTCCGAGCCGTACGACGACGACCCGGGCTGGACGCCCGTCCCGGACGGCTCCCTGCTGCTGGCCGACGCCCGGGGCGTCACCGCCCGGCAGCTTCCCAGCCACGGCTGACCGTCCACTCTCCCTTCATCTTCTGAACAGAGGAACCACCCTGTCATGGACACATTCGATCTCGCCCGACTGCTGCCCGCCGACCACTTCAGCACCGCGCTGCGCCACGACGTGCAGCACGGCCTGACCTCCGAACCCAAGCGGCTGCCGCCCAAGTGGTTCTACGACGCGCGGGGCAGCGAGCTGTTCGAGGAGATCACCCGACTGCCCGAGTACTACCCGACCCGCGCCGAGCGGGCCATCCTGACCGCCCGGGCCGGCGAGATCGCCGCCGCCACGGGGGCCCGCACCCTGGTCGAGCTGGGCTCCGGCTCCTCCGAGAAGACCCGGCTGCTGCTGGACGCGCTGCGCTCGCGCGACACCCTGGAGACCTACGTCCCGGTGGACGTCAGCGAGAGCGCCCTGACCGCCGCCGGCACCGCGCTCGCCGCCGAGTACCCCGGACTGGCCGTGCACGGCGTGCTCGCCGACTTCACCGCCCGGCTCGGCCTGCCCCCGGACGGCGGCCCCCGGCTGGTCGCCTTCCTCGGCGGCACCCTCGGCAACCTGCTGCCGCAGGAGCGCGCGACCTTCCTGAGCGGCCTGCGCGCCGCCCTCGACCCGGGCGACTTCCTGCTGCTCGGCACCGACCTGGTCAAGGATCCGGCGGTACTAATCGCCGCCTACGACGACAGCGCCGGGGTGACCGCCGAGTTCAACCGCAACGTGCTCAACGTGCTCAACCGCGAGCTGGGCGCCGACTTCGACCCGGACGCCTTCGAGCACGTCGCGCTCTGGGACCCCGAGCAGGAGTGGATCGAGATGCGGCTGCGTTCGCTGCGCTCGCAGACCGTGAAGATCCCGGCGCTGGACCTTCCGGTGCACTTCGACCGGGGCGAGGAGCTGCGCACCGAGGTGTCGGCCAAGTTCCGCCGGGAGCGGGTGGCCGGGGAGCTGGCGGCGGCCGGGCTGCGGCTGACCCACTGGTGGACGGACCCGGAGGGCCGGTTCGGACTGTCCCTCTCGGCCCCGATCTGAGCGGACGCGCGCGATGACCGCCCCAGAGCGGGCGCCCAGGGGCGGCCGCACCGGCGTGACCACACCGGGCGCGGTCACCGCACCGGCGCCCAGGGCACGGGGAGCCCAATTTGCTTTTTCACCTTACGAATTCGTGAAGTGGGTTGCTAGGTCCCCGGTATACAAGACTTAAACGAATAGGGGTTACGATCGCGACTACCGAGCTCAGTGTTGAGTACCAGGAGTCAAGATCGTGAGCGTCACCCAGAAGCCCTCCGGGGCGGTCGAGGCCCCCGCGCCCGGCCGCCTCGGCTTCGTCGTCTTCATCACCGCCGCAGCGGCCCTCGGCGGCTTCCTGTTCGGCTACGACAGCTCCGTGATCAACGGCGCCGTCTCCGGCATCCAGGGGAAGTTCGGTGTCGGCAGCGGCGAGACCGGCCTGATCGTCTCCTCGGCGCTGCTGGGCTCGGCGGTCGGCGCCGCGCTGGCCGGCCGCTTCGCCGACCGCTACGGCCGCATCAAGGTCATGAAGGCGGGCGCGCTGCTGTTCGCGGTCAGCGCCGTCGGCTCGATGCTGCCCTTCTCCCCCTGGGACCTCGCCCTGTGGCGCGTCCTCGGCGGCGCGGCCATCGGCATCGCCTCGGTGATCGCCCCGACCTACATCGCCGAGGTCGCGCCGACCAAGTACCGGGGCCGGCTGGCCTCCTTCCAGCAGGCCGCGATCGTGCTCGGCATCGCGATATCCCAGCTGGTCAACTGGGTACTGGCGGACGCCGCCGGCGGTGACACCCGCGGCCACCTGCTCGGCCTGGAGGCCTGGCAGTGGATGCTCGGCATCTGCGTGGTCCCGGCCGCGGTCTACTTCGTGCTCTCCTCGGTGATCCCCGAGTCCCCGCGCTACCTGATCCAGGCCGAGCGCCTGGACGACGCCCGCAAGGTGCTGGCCGAGGTCGAGGGCGAGGGCGTGGACGCCGATGCCCGGATCGCCGAGATCCAGTCGCTGATCGCCTCCGACCACCGCCCGCGCTTCCGCGACCTGCTCGGCGGCCGCTTCGGCCTGCTGCCGATCGTCTGGGTCGGCATCGGCCTGTCGGTCTTCCAGCAGCTGGTCGGCATCAACGTGATCTTCTACTACTCGTCGATCCTGTGGCAGTCGGTCGGCATCGACCAGAGCAACTCGCTGCTGATCAGCTTCATCGGCTCGGTCATCAACATCCTCGGCACCGTGATCGCGATCCTGCTGGTCGACCGGATCGGCCGCAAGCCGCTCGCCCTGATCGGCTCGGTCGGCATGGCCGTCACCCTCGCCGCAGCCGGCTGGGCCTTCTCCTCGGCCACCGGCACCGGCGACAACGTCTCGCTGCCCGACCTCCAGGGCACCGTCGCCCTGATCAGCGCCAACGCCTTCGTGCTGTTCTTCGCGATGTCCTGGGGCGTGGTCGTCTGGGTGATGCTCGGCGAGATGTTCCCGAACCGGATCCGCGCCGCCGCGCTCTCCGTCGCCGCCTCCGCGCAGTGGATCGCCAACTGGGTGATCACCGTCTCGTTCCCGTCCCTCTCGCGCTGGAACCTCTCGGCGACCTACCTGGTGTACGCGGCCTTCGCGGCGCTGTCGACCGTCTTCGTGGCCAAGTTCATGAAGGAGACCAAGGGCGTCCGGCTGGAGGACATGGGCTGATCAGCCTTCCATGGGCTGATCCGACGGTCGGACCTTCGGCCCCCGCACCCTAGCGCGATCGGCGCGGGTGCGGGGGCCGAATCGTTCACTCTCTGCGGCGCCTCAGCCACCTCCGGTACTCCTGTGCGGCAGGAGGGATGTGTCCTTGATCTTCAACCGGCTCCGCACCCGCAGAACCGCCGCCGCCCCGAGCGGCGGCTGTCCGTACGCCCACGCCCACGCACCGGGCGCGTTCCCACAGCCCGTTCCGGCGCTGTTCCCGCAGACCCCGCAGACCCCGCAGACCGTTCCGACGCCCGCGGCGCAGACGTCCGCAGCGCAAGCACCCGCCCCCGCAGCCGCACCCGCACCCGCACCCCAGACGCCCGCATCCCAGACCCCCGCGGCGCAACCGCCCGAACCGCAGCTGCCGGACCCGCAACTTTCGCCCGCGCCACCACCGTTCACCGACCCGGGCCGGGCCGCCGAGTTCATCCGCCAGTTCCACCGCGAGCAGCCCGCCGCCGGTGATCCGCAGCCGCGACTGCGCGCCGTCCTGGACGAGATCGACCGCACCGGCAGCTACCGGCACACCCCCGCCGAACTGGCCTACGGCGCCAAGCTCGCCTGGCGCAACGCCGCCCGCTGCATCGGCCGGCTCTACTGGCGCAGCCTGGTGGTCCGCGACCTGCGCCACCTCTCCTCGGCCGACGACATCGCCACCGAGTGCTTCGAGCACCTGCGCACGGCCGGCAACAGCGGCCGGATCCGCCCGGTGGTCTCGGTGTTCGCCCCCGACCGCCCGGGCCGTCCGGCCGCGCGCATCCTCAACCAGCAGCTGGTCCGCTACGCCGGGCACCGGGTCGAGGACGGCGTGGTCGGCGACCCGGCGGGCGCCGTGCTCGCCGCCCGGGCCCGCGACCTCGGCTGGAAGTGCGCCGAGGACCGCTTCGAGGTGCTGCCGCTGCTCATCCAGGAGCGCCCCGGCGAGCGCCCGGTCTGGTACGGGCTGCCGGACGACACCACGCTGGAGGTGCCGCTCAGCCACCCTGGGTACGAGTGGTTCGCCGAGCTCGGACTGCGCTGGTACGCGGTCCCCGCGATCAGCGACATGACGCTGGAGATCGGCGGCGTCCGCTACCCCACCGCACCGTTCAACGGCTGGTACATGGGCACCGAGATCGGCGCCCGCAACCTGGCCGACGCCGACCGCTACGACATGCTCGGCACGGTCGCCGAGCGGCTGGGCCTGGACACCTCCAGCGACCGCACGCTCTGGCGCGACCGCGCGCTGATCGAGCTCAACATCGCGGTGCTGCACTCCTTCCAGGAGGCCGGGGTGACGATCACCGACCACCACACCGAGTCGGAGCGCTTCCTCAAGCACGTCGCCCAGGAGAAGCGGCTGGGCCGCCCCACCCCGGCGGACTGGAGCTGGATCGTGCCCCCGGTCTCCGGCGGGCTGACGCCGGTCTACCACCGGTACTACGACCCGGTGGACCCGGATCAGCGGCCGGCCTTCGTCGCCCGCGAACCCTGGTAGGAGGGGCCCGGCACCGGGGCTACGAACGCGCGACGAGGCGCTCGAAGCGCAGCACGAGTCCGTCCAGCAGCGCCTCCAGGCCGGTCTCGAACGCGCCCTCGTCCACCGTCCCCCGGTGCCCGGCCAGCCGGTGCGCCTCGCCGAGGTGCGGGTAGTCGGCCGCGTCGTAGACCCCGGCGTCCGCCGGGAAGCCGGCCGCGAAGGAGGCGAGCGCGGAGCCGGTGACGAAGTAGCGCATCAGCGCGCCGATCCGGGTGGCCTGGCCGCGCGGCCACCCGGACTCGACCAGGTGCCCGAAGACGGCGTCGGCCAGCCGCAGCGCGTTGGGCCGCCGCCCCGGGCCCTGGGCGAGCACCGGGACGATGTTGGGGTGGGCGGCCAGCGCGGCGCGGTAGGAGCGGGCCCAGTCGCGCAGCGCCTCCGGCCAGGGGGTCGTCAGGCCGACCGGGAGGCCGGGGTCCGCGTCGCCGAACATCGACAAGTCGACTTCACCGATGACGCTGTCCACCACCGCGTCCAACAGTTCGTCCTTGGTGGCGAAGTGGTTGTAGAGCGAGGGCCCGCTGACCGACAGCACGGTGGCCAGGCGCCGGGTGGAGAGGGCGTCCAGTCCCTCCTCGTCGATCAGCCGCAGGGCGGCGGCGACGATGCGGTCGCGGCTGAGCAGCGGGGTGCGCGGACGGGCCATCGCGGTGACTTCCTCCGATTCCTCCGGCCGGCTCCCCCGGTCGGGTGGGTGGGGACCGATTCTGGCAGGTGCCTCTTCCCAGCGCGGGCCGCCCGGGGCTACAGTCCCCCCGTAAAACTTGCAGCGCTAGTTTATCGGCCTGCAGCCTCCGCCGGGCCTGAGTCGGGAGCCGCCGTGAATCTGGAGTTGTCCGACGAGCAGGGCGCCGTCCGGGACCTCGCCGCCGCCTTCGCCGACCGCGAGATCGTGCCGTACGCCGCCGAGTGGGACCGAGTGGAGTCCGTGGACCGGGCGATCATCGGCAAGCTGGCCGAGGTCGGCTTCCTCGGTCTGACCATCCCGGAGGAGTACGGCGGCAGCGGCGGCGACCACCTCGCGTACTGCCTGGTGCTGGAGGAGCTCGGACGCGGCGACTCGGCCGTGCGCGGGATCGTCTCGGTCTCGCTCGGCCTGGTCGGCAAGTCGATCAACAGCTACGGCACCGAGGAGCAGAAGCGGCACTGGCTGCCCCGGCTCACCTCGGGCGAGGCGCTCGGCTGCTTCGCGCTCACCGAGCCCGGCACCGGCTCGGACGCCGCCAATCTGACCACCCGGGCCGTCCGGGACGATGGGGGCACCTCCCGCTCGAAGAGTGGGGGAGACTGGCTGATCAGCGGCACCAAGACGTTCATCACCAACGGCACCTGGGCCGACGTCGCGCTGGTCTTCGCCCGCACCGGCGGCAGCGAGCCCGAGCAGCGGGGCCACCGGGGCATCACCGCCTTCCTCGTCCCCACCGACCTGCCCGGCTTCAGCCGCACCACCATCCACGGCAAGCTCGGCCTGCGCGGCCAGGCCACCGCCGAACTCGCCCTCGACAACGTCCGGGTGCCCGACGGCGCCCGGCTCGGCGAGGTCGGCAAGGGCTTCACGGTGGCGATGGCGGCCCTGGCCAAGGGCCGGATGTCGGTCGCGGCCGGCTGCGTCGGCATCGCCCGCGCCTGCCTGGAGGCCTCCGTCCGCTACGCGGGTGAGCGCGAACAGTTCGGCCGGCCGATCGCCTCGCACCAGCTCGTCCAGGAACTGCTGGCCGGCATCGCGGTGGACGTCGAGGCCGCCCGGCTGCTCACCTGGAAGGTCGCCGACCACATCGAACGCGGCCTGCCGTTCGCCACCGAGTCCTCGATCGCCAAGCTCTACGCGAGCGAGGCCGCCGTCCGGGCCGCGAACAACGCGCTCCAGGTGTTCGGCGGCTACGGCTTCATCGACGAGTACCCGGTCGGCAAGTACCTGCGCGACGCGCGTGTGATGACCCTCTACGAGGGCACCAGCCAGATCCATCAGCTGCTCATCGGGCGTGCCCTGACCGGCGTCAACGCCTTCTGACCCTCCTGTCCCGATAACCCGATTAGGAGCACGACGTGCGTCCTGTCTACTTCGCCGCCGCCCGCCGCACACCCATCGGCCGGCTGCGCGGAGCGCTCGCCACGGTCCGCCCGGACGACCTCTCGGCCACCGTGCTGCGCGCCCTGCTCGCCGACGTACCCTCCCTCGACCCGGCCCGGATCGACGACGTCTACTGGGGCGCCGCCAACCAGGCCGGCGAGGACAACCGCAACGCCGCCCGGATGGCCGTCCTGCTGGCCGGCCTGCCGGAGACCGTCCCCGGCGCCACCGTCAACCGGCTCTGCGCCTCCGGCCTGGAGGCCGTCACCCTCGCGGCCCGGGCCATCGGCTCCGGCGAGGCCGACGTGGTGCTGGCCGGCGGCTGCGAGTCGATGACCCGCGCGCCCTTCGTCCTACCCCGCCCCGACGAGGCGCTGCCGCACCGGATCGAGACCTACGACACCCGGCTCGGCTGGCGGCTGACCAACCCCCGGATGGCCGAGCTGCACGGCGTGCTCAGCATGGGCGAGACCGCCGAGGAGGTGGCCGGCCGGTACGGCATCGGCCGGGAGCGCCAGGACGCCTTCGCGCTGCGCAGCCACCAGCGGGCCGCCGCCGCCCGCAAGGACGGGCACTTCGACGCCGAGCTGATCCCGGTCGAGCGGCCGGACGGGGTGACGGTGAGCCAGGACGAGGGCATCCGCGAGGACACCAGCCTGGAGAAGCTCGCCAGGCTCAAGCCGGCCTTCCGCCCGGGCGGAACCGTCACGGCCGGGAACGCCTCGCCGATGAACGACGGCGCGGCCGGGCTGCTCCTGGTCAGCGAGGAGGCGCTGCGCGACCTCGGGCTGCAGCCGCTCGGCCGGTACGTGGCCGGGGCCTCGGCCGGAGTGCACCCGGACGTCATGGGCATCGGCCCGGTGCCCGCGACGCGGAAGGTACTCGGGCGGGTCGGCTGGACGCCGGCCGACCTGGACACCGCCGAGCTCAACGAGGCCTTCGCCGCCCAGGCGCTGGCCTCCGTCGACGGCATCGGGTTCAGCCCGGAGCAGGCGGACGAGGTGGTCAACCCCAGCGGCGGGGCGATCGCCCTCGGCCACCCGCTGGGCGGCTCGGGCGCCCGCATCCTGACCACCCTGCTGCACCGGATGCACCGCACCGGCGCCCGTCGCGGCCTGGCCACGATGTGCGTGGGCGTGGGGCAGGGTACGGCCGTGCTGGTCGAGAACGTCTGAGGGAGTTTCCAGTGATCGGAGGAACTGACATGGCCCGTTTCACGGGGAAGGTCGCCGTGGTGACCGGCGCGGCGCAGGGCATCGGCGCGGCCACCGCCCGTCGGCTGGCGGAGGAGGGCGCGACGGTCGCCGTGGTCGACCTGACCGCCGAGCGGGCGGCCGGGACGGTCGCCGAGATCATCGCCAAGGGCGGCACCGCCCGGGCGTACGGCTGCGACGTGGCCGACTACGACTCCGTCGACGCGGTGTTCGCGCGGGTCGCGGAGGACCTCGGCGGACTGCACATCCTGGTGAACAACGCCGGGATCACCCGGGACAACCTGTTCTTCAAGATGCCCAAGGCCGACTGGGACGCCGTGCTGACGGTCAACCTGACCAGCGCGTACAACTGCAGCCACGTGGCGCAGAAGTACATGGTGGCGCAGAAGTACGGGAAGATCGTCTCGCTCAGCTCGCGCTCCGCGCTCGGCAACCGGGGCCAGGCCAACTACGCGGCCGCCAAGGCCGGCATCCAGGGGCTCACCGCGACCCTGGCGATCGAGCTCGGGCCGTTCAACATCAACGTCAACGCCGTCGCCCCCGGCTACATCGCCACCGCGATGACGGCGGCCACCGCCGAACGGGTCGGCGCCACCGCCGAGGACCACCAGACCGAGGTGGCCGCCCGCACGCCGCTGCGCCGGGTGGGGCAGCCGGAGGAGATCGCGGCGGTGGTGGCCTTCCTGGCCAGCGAGGACGCCTCGTACGTCAGCGGGCAGACGCTGTACGTCAACGGCGGGGCCCGATGACCTGACGGAGGCTTACCAGAGGCCGGTCAACTTGGTAAACTTGGCCAACTCGGTGAAAACTGTGAAATCGGTGATACGTGACTGACGGATGATCAGTCGGCCGTCCCAGATGCGAGGTTACCTTCTCCTGGGACGGCCTTTACCTTTTCGCGTGGCCGAGCATGACCATGTCGTCGATCGGACTACCCCACCAAATGACTATGGCATGATCATGCGGCAGTCGATGGGATGGCCGGACCAACCCGACCGGACCAAGGTCGGGCCCTGCGCCCCCTTCAAAGGAGTCCCATGGGCAGCCCCGCTACCCTCCGCCGTGCCCTGGCTCTGCTCGCCGTAGGGGCCACCGCCCTGACGGCCGGCACCATCGCCGTACCGGCTGTCGGCGCCGCGACCGCCGCCCCCTCGCACAACCTCGCGGGCGTTCACGTCCGCCCCGCCTCGGCCGGCCACCACCTCGCCACGGCCCGCCCGGCGCCGCTGAGCACCACCCAGTGCGTCAGCCAGATCGGCATCCACTGCTACTCGCCGCTGCAGTACCGCACCGCCTACAACCTGGACCCCCTGTACAAGGAGGGCGTCACCGGCAAGGGCCGCACGATCGTCATCGTCGACTCCTTCGGCTCGCCGACCATCCAGCACGACCTGGAGGTCTTCGACAAGCAGTGGGGCATCCCGGACACCCAGGTCGAGGTGAAGAAGTGGGGCAACGTCCCCGCGTTCGACCCGAAGAACCCCGACCACACCGGCTGGGCCGGCGAGACCACCCTGGACGTCGAGTACGCCCACGCGATCGCCCCCGACGCGCACATCATCCTGGTCGAGACCGGCGTCGCGGAGACCGAGGGCACCACCGGTCTGCCCGAGATGATGGACGCCGAGAAGGCCCTCATCAAGGAGGGTCGCGGCGACGTCATCTCGCAGAGCTTCGGCGCCACCGAGAACACCTTCCCGGGCTACGACAAGGGCGACTTCAAGTCGCTGACCGACCTGCGCTACGCCTTCAAGGCCGCCGCCGACCGCAACGTCACCGTGCTCGCCGCCTCCGGCGACAACGGCGCGACCGACTCGCAGCTCAACGGCACCGACCTGTACCCGTACAAGGTCAACTCCTGGCCGTCCTCGGACCCGCTGGTCACCTCCGTCGGCGGCACCCAGCTCACCCTGGACGACAACGGCAAGCGCACCGCGGCCGACAAGGTGTGGCACGACAAGTCCGGCGCCGGCGGCGGCGGCGTCTCCGGCATCTTCGAGCGCCCGTGGTACCAGGCCGGCGTCGCGAACGTCACCGGCAACCACCGCGGCACGCCCGACATCAGCATGAGCGCGGCCGTGGACGGCGCCGCCTGGACCTACGAGTCCTACGACCCGACCGCGGTCGGCTGGCACCTCACCGGCGGCACCAGCGAGGCCACCCCGCTGTTCTCGGGTGTCGTCGCCCTCGCCGACCAGCTGGCCGGCCACCGCCTCGGCCAGCTCAACTGGCGCATGTACGGCCTGAGCCTGCTGCCGAACCAGTGGAGCGGCATCGTCGACGTCAAGGACGGCGACAACGGCTGGAACGGCGTCACCGGCTACAACGCCACCGAGGGCTACGACCTCGCGAGCGGCCTCGGCACCATCGACGGCGCCAAGTTCGTCCACGCGCTCGCCGGCGATGTGCAGGGCGACGAGGACCAGCAGTAAGCAGGGGCTGGCGTGTGACGGCGGGCAGCTGGCAGCTGGCAGCCGTCCGGTGACAGCCGACGAATAACAGCGAACGGATGACAGATTTCGAAATCTGTCATCCGTTCGCTGTTTTCTGTTCCCTGTTTTCTGTTCGCTGTTCGCTGTTCGCCGTCAGGTGTTGGCGGTCAGCGCTCGGCCGTCGGTTTCAGCCGACGGCCGGTAGCTGGGTTCAGGCCTGCTCGACCGGGGCCGGGGCGGCGGCCAGCTGGGCGAGGTAGCGCTCGGCGGCGCGGAGCTTGCGGCCGTCGGGGCCCGGGAGATAGGCGCGCAGCTCGATGATCTCCGGGGCGATCCGGATGGCCTCCGCGCGGTCGCTGATCGAACGCCAGCAGGCCTCGGCATTGGTGGCCGCCTGCTGGGTCTCCGGGTGGTCCGCGCCCAGCGAGCGGAGCAGCGTCAGGGCCACCTCGCGGTAGATGTCGGCCGCCTCGGCCGGTCGGCCCGCGAGCCGGCACACGTGCGCGCGCACCTGACGCACCTGGAGGACGGGCCCGGAGACGGCCCCGTGCTCGGCGATCGCCTCCAGTTCGAGCGCGAAGGCGAGATCGGTGGCGGCGGCGTGGTCCCCGGCGTCGGCGCTGCGGACGATCCGTCCGATGACCTCGCGGTAGTCCGCGCGGGGCGCGTTGGCGGCCGGGGCTTCGGCGACGGCCTCGGCAGGAGCTTCGGCAGGGGCGTCGGCCGGCGCGGGCGGCTGCTCGGCGGGCGCCTCCTCGGCCGGGGCCCGGTCCTGCGGCGCCTCGTCCGCCGGCGCCGCCTCGACCGCTTCGGCCTCGGCCTCGGCCTCGGCCGCTACAACCTCGACAGCTTCAACCTCGGCCGGGACGGCGTCCTGGCGCTCCTCCGCGACCGCCATCTCAGCGACCCCGGCGACCCCCGCGACCTCGGCCACCTCGGCCACCTCGGCCACCTCGGCGACCACCTCGACGCTCTCCTCGACGACCTCAGCCGGCTCGACGGACCCGCCCAGCGTCACCGGCTCCGGCTGCGCCTTGCGCAGCGTCACGCCCGCCGGTCGCACGGCGTCCACGACCGACACCTCGGCGTCGGCCGAACCGGGCTTGCGCAGGCTCACGTTCGACGCCTCGGCAGGCTGCTCGCCCGCCTTCAGCAGACTGACCGGCCGGGCCGGTCGCGGCGGGGTGGGCGGCACGCCCGACTTGATCAGGCTCACCAGGCCGTCGGCGGGCGGGGTCGGCACCGGCCGCCCGGCCACGGCGTCCTGCGGCCCGGCCTGACGCGGCAGCGGCGGCACCGGGGGCAGCGGACGCTCCGTCGGAACGGCGTCCGACACCGACCCGGTGTCCGCCATCGGCACGGCGTCAGCCATCCGCAGCGCATCCGTCATCGGCACCGCGTCCGACATCGGCGGAATCCCGGCCACCGGGGTCTCGCCCCGCCGGGCCGTGTTGCGGAACACCGGGCGGTCCGGCACGTGCGTGGCCAGGATGACCACGTCCGGCCGCAGCACCGAGTACACCTGCTGCCGCAGCTGCTCGGGCGCCAGCACGTCGCCCGCGCCGGGGCGGCCGCCGTGCAGCGCCTCGATCAGGGCGCGGGTGAAGGTGCCGATCTGCTCCGGGTCCGGGCTGACGACCGCCCACAGCGGGATGCCCTCGCTGAGCGGCGAAACGGTGCCCTGGAGGTACGGCCAGGCGTTCTGGTCGGCACTCAGGTCGGCGATGACCAGGGTCTGCCACTCGGCCGGACGGTGGCTCAGCTCGGCGGCGACGGCCTGCCAGGGCAGTCCGTCCTGCTTGGAGTCGCGCAGGGTCAGCTGGAGCTGGCCGCCGCGCTTGTCGGCGACCACGTGCCCGCCCAGGTGCACCAGCAGCGGCCCGGGGTGCCGGGAGGCGGCGCGCAGGTGGGCGAGGACGGTGTGCGGGTCGCTGGCGCCGGGGAGGTGGACGGCGTCCACCGCGTCCGCGGCGAGCAGTACCTGCGGTGAGACGGCGGCGAGCATCGCCGACAGCACCGGTGCCTGGGTCGGACCGCCCCGGCCCCAGGTGCGGCGGCCGGAGTTGCCGTACCCGCCCTCGATCACCAGGATCCGGCCGCGCGGTGCCGCACCCAGCCCGCCGGTGCCGGCGGACGCGCCGCCCGGGACGACGAACGGCGGCGGCGTGGCCGAGGACGGCGCGCCCGCGGCGGGCAGGCCGGTGAGGGTCCATCCGGTGGGTGCGACCGGCGGCGCGGGTGCCACCGGCGGCACGGGCGGTACCGGAGCCGGCGGCACCGGGGCGGATGCGGCCGGGGGCGCCGGGGGCGCGGGCGGCGGCTCGTACAGCGCGGCGGGTCCGGGCGGGTGCTCCTCGGCGGGCTGGCGCGCGGGCGGCGGCGGTACGGCGTCCCAGGGGCCCGAGTCCGCAGCCGGTTCGGGACCTCCGGAAACAGCTGTCGTCTCCGCCATCTTCTGGTCACCGCCCCGCCCCGCCGCTTCCGCGGCGCCTGATGCCCTTGCCTGCGTGGTGACTGCCACCACGTTCCGTGCGCGCCACCCTACGAGATCCCGGCACACCCGATCCAGGCCGGGTACCGATCGGCGCGCCACGCCGCCCGCAGCCCCCGCTACCGTGCCGTCATGACCGGCTCCGGCACGCCCCTGTTCTTCCTCGACGTCGACGGCCCCCTCATCCCCTTCGGCGCCCCGCCCCCGGGCGGCTACCCCACCTACCCGGGCCCGGGCCCGTACGAGAACCCGCTGGTGGCCCGCGTCGACCCGGCGCTCGGTCGGCACCTGCTGGCCCTGCCCTGCGAGCTGGTCTGGGCCACCACCTGGCTGGAGGACGCCAACGACTGCCTCTCACCCCGGCTGGGCCTGCCGCAACTGCCCGTCGTGGACTGGCCGGTGACGGATGACGAGGACGACGGCCACGGCGGACCACCGCACTGGAAGACCCGCCCGCTGCTCGCCTGGGCGGCCGGCCGCCCGTTCGCCTGGGTGGACGACGAGATCGCCCCGGCCGACCGCCACTGGGTCGAGGCCCACTCCCCCGCCCCCGCGCTGCTGCACCGCGTCGACCCCCGAGTCGGCCTCACCGACACCGACTTCGCCACCCTCGACAGCTGGCTCCGGGCGGCCTCCTGACCCGTGGACGAACCATCGGCGAAGCGTCGGCGGGGATTGCGAAGGCGATGCGCCAGGCATCGCGGAGCGCGCAACGGGGAAACGACAAGAACGCCTGACGCAAGGGCGGGGGCCGACATGCCGGCCCCCGCTCGAGCCCACCGCGTGGCCGACCGGCTCAGGAGCCGGCCAGCAGGTCGCGCAGCAGGGCTACCGTGTCGGCGTCCAGGTCGCGGCCGGTGCGGCGGCTCAGGGCGTCGAGGCGGTTGACGGCGCGCAGGAGTTGGTCCCGGGCGCCGGCCGAGGCGTAGGCGTAGAAGAGGTCCCGGTGCAGGAGTTCGACGTCCGGGGCGACGGCGAGGCCGCGGAAGACGGCGGCCTCGGCGCTGCGGTGGTCGCCGTACTGGAGCCGACGGGCGGCCAGTTCGTGGGCGGTGTCGACGATGGCGGCGATCATGTCCTGGCGTTCGGCCTCGGCCCAGCCGTAGGAGGCGGGCGGGGCCTCGGCGAACGGGGCGCCGCGAACCAGGGCCAGGGCGTGGGCGAGGGCCGCGTCGGCCGTGACGCTGGTGCTGCGCATGCCGCGCCGGTAGAGGCTGCGGAACTCGTCCCAGTCGCAGGTGACGGCCTGGACGAAGGCGTAGCCGTCGGCGGGCTCGGTGGGCAGGTAGGCGCGGCCCTCGGCGGAGGTCCCGAACCAGGCGGCCAGGTCGGCGAGTTTGGCCGGGAGCGGGCTCTTGGCGTCGGCGGCGGTGGGGTGCGGGTCGAGGTGGGCGGCGCCGGGGTGCAGGTCGTGGTCGAGGGCGTGGTGGTCGGAGCCGGGGCGCAGCGCGAGGTAGACGGCGAGCTCGGTGAGCCGGGGCAGCGCGCCGGGTTCGACGGCGCCGATGGTGCCGGCCACGTCGACCGGGCCGAGCAGCCGGATCCGGGGGGCGTTGCGCGGGGTGTGCGCCTCCGGGGAGCGCAGGATGGCGAGCAGGTCGTCGCTGTCGCTGCGGCCGGAGCTGGTCCGGGCGACCGGGGCGACCGCGGCCGGTCCGGGCTCGGCCTCCGTTTCCACCCGCTCCTCGGCTTCGGCCTGGTGCTCCGCGACCGAACCGGGCTCGGACTCGGGCTCGGGACCGGGCTCCGGCTCGGGACCGGGCTCCGGCCGGGACGGCACACGCGGGTCGGTGCCGGTGGGCGCGGGCGCGCTCTGGTGCGTCGGGGCGGGCTCGGCGGACGGCTGCGGCACCACGGGCTGGACGGGCAGGACGACCACCGGGGCGTCCGCCGGCACCGCTTGCGCCGCCTCGGCCGCGTCCACGGCCTCGTCCACAGCCGTGTCCAGGGCCGGGTCCGCCGCTGAGGCCGGTTCGCCCGGCAGCCGCAGGTCGCGGGTGGTCTCGTCGGCCTGCTCGGTCTCGGCGGCCGCGTGGCGCCCCTGCCCGTTGACGGCGAACCGCGCCGGGCCGGCCGGTGCCGGGACGGGGGCCGGGGCGGGGGCGGGGGCGGGCGTCACCGGGTCGGTGCCCGCGAACGGGCTCGCGCCGGTGCCGATGACCCGGGCCAGCAGCCGGGGCCCGGCGGCGGTGTCCGCGTCCGCCTCCGCCTCGGCCTCCTCGGCCGGAGCGCCCACCACGGCCAGCACCGGTACGGCGGGCGACAGTTCGACGGTGTCCGGGTCCCCGTCCGGATCCGGGTCGAGGCCGGGACCGTCCAGGGTCCAGGCGGGCGCCGGGTGCTGGGTGGTGTCGTCGGCGGCCCGGAGCAGTTCGGCGACCTGGTCGTACTGGTGGGCGTCGAGCCGCTGGAGCTCGACGGTCAGGTGCAGGCCGGGGATGGTGGCCTGGCCGGTGGCCGGCAGGGTCCAACGGGCGACCGGGCCGGTGCCGCGCTCTGGGGCGCGGGTGATGACGGCGACGCAGGTGCGCGGGCGCGCGTCCAGCAGGCGGCCCAGCTCGGCGGGGATGTCGCCGCCGGGCTGCTGGGCGCAGAGCACAATCTCCGGCACCCAGGACTCGTCCGCCTGGCCCCGGCTGCGGGCCTCCCGCGGGCTGGCGGCCTCGGCTGCGACCAGGGTGGCACGGGCCTTGGCGGTGCGCGGGCCGAGCGCGGCCAGCGCGGCCTCCAGGGTGGGGTGGCGGTGGACGCGCTCGGCGGCCGGGCCGCTGATCGGCACCTCCTCGGCGAGGTCCACCAGGTGCAGGTGGAGCCGGTCGGCCAGCGGGCTGTGGGCCAGTTCGACGGCGAGGGTGCGCAGCACGTCGCGGGCGTCGTCGGGGTGACCGGAGAGGTGGAGCAGCCGGACGGCCTCCAGGTCGGCGAGGACCACCGAGCCGTCGGGAGAGGTGCCCAGGGTGACCAGCGCCGGGTAGGGCGCGGCGGTCTTGCGGGCCTGGGCGGCGCCGAGCAGGTCGCCGGACTCCTCGCCGCACCACCAGACGTTGGCGGCGTGCGCGGCGCGGAACGGTGCGATCGGCGCGGCCGGGCCGGACAGGTGCAGCTCGATGGTGTGGCCGGGGGTGATCCGGGCCGCGACGATGGCCGGCAGGCGCTTGCCTCCGCGCACGGTGTTGCGGGCCAGGGTGCGCAGGGCGCGGTCCAGCAGTTCGAGCCCGGCCTGGTCCTGGCGAACCATCAGCTCGTTCTCGAAGGCGGCGGCCTCGGCGGCGGGCAGCGCGATGCGGTGCCGGGGGCGGCGGGCGCGCAGCTGGGTGCCGCGCTTGTAGGCGACGGTGCCGACCATCATGGCGGCGAGCAGGACGCCGACGGTGGAGGCAGCCAGGGCGACGGTGTAGTCACCGTCGGACGCCGAGTCGGCGTGCGCGGCGGGGGCGGGCGTGTGGGCGGGCGTCGACGCCGGGGCCGACTGCGGCGCGCCCGGCGCCGGGGCGGCCTGGGTCGGGGCGGCCTGGGTGGGCGCGGGGGCCGGCGCCTGGGTGGCCGGGGCCTGACCGGGGGCGGGCGCCGGCGTCTGTTCCGGGGCCGGGGCTGGGGCCGGGGCTGGGGCCGGGGCTGGGGCCGGAGCGGGCGTCTGGGCGGCCGGGGCAGCCGCCCCCGGCACCGTGAGCACCATCCCCGGCTCCAGCACGTCCGGGTCGGTCAGCCGCTCCCCGTCCGGCGCCCGCACCCCCTTGTTGGTGTCGAACAGCTTCGGCCAGGCCTCACCGTCCCCCAACTCCCGCTGGGCGATGGCCGACAGGCTGTCCCCGGCCTGGACGGTCACGGTCTTCTGCCCGCCCGCGCCCGGTTCCGTCCCGGTCTGCGGCGCCTGCGCCTGCCCGGAAGCGGGGGCGGGGGCCTGGGCCGGTGCCTGTGCGGGCGCCTTCGCCTCGTCCGGCTTGGCGTCCGCCGGCATCAGCAGCTCCCACCCGGGCTGGATCGGCCGGTCCGCGTCGAAGCGGACGCCCGAATCGTCCATCACCCGGCCGTCGTTGAGCTTGGCGATCTCCACCCACCGCTCACCCGAGCCCAGTTGGCGCTCCGCGATGGACCACAGGCTGTCCGCGGGCCGGCTGTCCCGGACGGTGTACGTGGGGTGCTGCTCCGCGGCCGGGCTCAGCGCGGGCGCGGACTGGGCGGCGGGCAGCGCCGCCCGCTGCACGCCGGGGGTCAACTGCGCCTGGGTGACCGGGTTGTGGGTCAGCTCGGGCACCGCGGCGAAGGCCGAGCCGGCCACCGGCAGCAGCGCGAGCACCGAGCCGACCAGCCCGGCGGCGAGCCGCTGGCTCCAGCCGAAGGCCGGGATCCGGCGGGCGATCCGGCCGCGCAGCTGGGCGGGGATCTCCAGCAGGACGGAGAGCGCGAAGCACGCCCAGGCCAGCCAGCCGACCACCACCAGCAGCCAGAGGAACAGCCGTCCGTCGTCCGGACCGGTGAGCGCCTCACCCACCCCGCCCGGGGCGACCTCGCCCATCGAGGCGACCGCGCGGGTGCCGTACAGCAACAGCGCGGGGATGCCGAACAGCAGGGCGAGCAGGGTGACCAGCGCGGCGAGCGCGGTGATCAGCGCGCCGCCGCGGCCGCGTCCGGCCCGGTGCGTGCTTCGACTCCGATCCCTCGCGGTCCGGCCCCTCGCGATTCGATCCCGGTCGTTCCCGGTTCCGGTCCGGCCACTACGGGCCGGGGCGGTTCGGGCCTGGTCCTTGGCACGTGGCGCGGCCATCAGTCGGTCTCCGCTTTCTCGACTCCGTGGACGAGGGTCGCACTGCCCTTGCCCGTTACCTTCCGCTCCCCGAGGGCACCCAGCAGGACCGGCCGGTAGTCGGCCTGCACGGTGATGGTGACGACCTTGCCGTCACCGGAGAACGCGACGTCGCCGGCCCGCAGCCCGTACAGCCCGAGGTAGGCGTCGGCGGCCCGCCGGACGTAGTCCTGCTTGACCTTGAAGCCCTTCCCCTGCAGCACGGCCGCCTGGTCGAGCTGCTGCCCGCCGACCCGCGCGGCCTCCTGGGCGTAGGCGTCGGTGCGCTCGGCGACCCGCAGTCGGCCGCCCGCGTCGATCACCAGGGCGACGACGAGCACCAGGTAGGCCGCGCAGATCGCCACGAAGAGGGCGACCGCGCCCCGGTCCGACCGGCGCGGACCCCGCCGCACGCCTCGGCGCCGCAGGCCGCTCAGCACTCGCACCCCCTCCCCCCAATCCGCACGATGTCTCCCCACCGGCCCCCATCGGGCGCCGCTCGGTGCCGTTGCGTCATCCCCCGAGCGCTCTCCGCTTGCGTCTCCCCCGCGCGGGCCGCCCCCAACCCCCCGATCGCCGCGCGCGGGGCCGCGCCGCCGTCATGTGCCTCGGTAACGGTCCACCACCGAGGTGAACTCCCCGACGAGGTGCTTCGTCACGGGCACACCGGACGGTCCGCCGAGCAGGTCGGCGAGTTCGACGTCGCAGATCACGGTGACCTTGACGGTCGCGACCGGACCGTCCGGCAGCGCCAACTCGCCCGTGGTCACCTTGACGTCGCCGTCGCGGCAGGAGACGCCCTGCTGGCGCAACGTGTCGAGGGCGGAGTCCTTGGCCGGCTTGTCCATCCCGTCCACGCTGCGTTGCAGCGAGGCGGTCCGGGCCCCGGCGCGGGCGGCGGCCTCGACCGTGCCGGCCGTGGTCTGCACCCGCCCGGCGGCGATCGCCACCAGGACCAGCCCGACCACGCCCGGCACGACGATCGCCGCCTCGATAGCGATCCCGCCCCGGTCCCGCCGGCGCGCCCTCCACCGGGGCCCCCGTCTCACGGCGCCACCGTCGGTGCCACCACCGGCGGCACGAAGCGCTCGCGCGGTGCCTCGGCGAACTGCCGGATGCCGGGTGCCGTGAGCCCGGGTATCAGCAGCGGGGGCGTCAACTCCACGGTGACCCGGATCGTCTTGTCCGTGCTTCCGTCGGTCCGCACCTCGTACGAGCCCACGCCCTGCCGGTCCAGGAACTCCCGAGCCTGCCGCTGGGCGGCCGCGTCCTTGTCCTTGTCCTCCAGGTTCCCCTGCAACCGCCCGGCGTCCACGCCCTCGCGCGCGGCGGTGAGCGCGACCTGCCGGTCGTACCACCACAGCGCGGCCTGGACGACGAGCAGCACGAGCAGCAGGACGACCGGGAAGACGATGGCGAGGCTGATGCTCATCGACCCCCGGTCGCCGCGGCGGCGAGGCAGGCGGATCACTTGGAGGCGCCACCCGCGCCGCCCGCGCCACCCGGCATGTTCGGGTCCTGCTCGACCTTGGTGACCACCTTGTCCTTCAGCAGGTACAGCGCGGTCGCCACGGCACCCGCGACGAACACCAAGGCGATGATGGCGAGGGCCAGTTCGATGCTGATGGCGCCGCGGTCGCCGCGCGCGCGGGCGGCCCGCAGCCGGCCCAGCCGGAGTGTGAACAACAGCAGGGCGAACTGCACGGGCAGCAGGACGGGCCGCAGCACCCGGCCGGCCAGCTGGGCGAGTCGTACGGTCATCGGGTTCTCCCGGGGTGTGGTGTGGTGTCAGCTGCTCGGGCGCAGGCATCAGTTGAGCATCTGGTGGAGCGCGGGAAAGACGATCAGGACGGTCATCAGCAGGGTCAGGGCGGCCCCGGGCGCGACCATCCGCTCGCTGTCGGCGTTGGCGCGGGCGAGGTCCTCGGCGAGCAGTTCGCCGCGCAGGCCCTTGGCACGGGCCCGCAGGGTGTCGTACACGGCGGCGCCGTCGGTGCCGGACAGCCGCATGATGTCGGCCACGTCCTGGAGCGGGCTGAGGCCCAACTCCTCGGCCAGCGCGTCGAGTCCGGCCCAGGGCGGGAGGCGGTCGGTGGCGGCGCGCTCCAGCGCGTCGCGGATCCGGCGGAACACCACGCCCTGTCCGACCGAGGCGGCGCGACGCAGCGCCTCGGCGGGGCCGCAGTCGGCGGCCCGCTCCATGGCGACGAGTTCCAGGTAGGCGGCGATGCCGTGCAGGTACTCGGTGCGTGCCTCCTTGGCCTCACCGCGCACGATCGCGTCCGGGACGAAGAACAGCAGCCCGGCCAGCAGTGGTCCGGCGACCAGCGGCAGGGCGAAGGGCAGACCGACGTCCATCAGCACGACCATCGCGCCGAGGTAGGCGGGCAGCACCAGGCCGAGCGCGGCGAACAGCAGCTTGTGCACCATGAACCGGGCCGGGGTACGGCCGATCAGGGAGAGTTCGCGGCGCGGGATGGAGACCCCGCGCAGAGTGAGCGAGCGCTCGCCGATCCGGTCGTACCAGCGCGGCCGCTCGTCCGGGTCCTGCGGCCGGTCCGCCGGGGCTCGGTGCAGCCGGTCCAGCGCCTGGCGCAAGTCCGGCGGCGCGGGACGCAGTTCGGCGATCAGCAGGGCGAGGCCGCCGGCCGCGGCCGCGCCCGCGAGCACGGACCAGGGGGAGATCACCGGGCCTCCCCGAGCTGCTCGACGGGCTCCTGCTCGGGGCCGGGAAGGCGGCGCCCGCCCTTGCCGCGCCGGTCCGGCGTGAGCAGCCGGGGCACCGGCGGGTGCGAGGCCAGCGCCCGCATCCAGGCGATGATCGCGACGAACAGGGCGGCGACCACGGCGAGCACGACCTGTCCGAGGAAGGTCCCGTAGGGGCGGGTGTACTCGGTGTTGAAGGAGCCGACCGTGACGACCAGCACGATGATGCCGACCAGCCAGCGGATGGTGGTGCGGTGCTTGGCCCGGTCGGCCTCGATGGCGCGGCGCTGGCGGACCTCCTCACGCACCGAGTCGGCCATGTCGGAGAGCGTCCGGGCCAGGCCCGGGCCGCTGTCCCCGGCCCGCAGCACGAGGGCCGCGAGCACCTTGTCGGCGGTGGCGTCGGCCAGGCTGTCGGCGAAGGCCCGCAGCGCCTCCTCGGGTCGCCAGCGGGCCTGCAACCGGGCGGCCAGCTCGCCGATCTCGTCCTCCAGGGCGGCGGGGGCGGTGCGGCGGCTGGTGACGATGGCCTGGTTGAGGCCGACGCCGAGCAGCAGCACGTCGGCGATCCGCTGGGTCCACTCGGACAGCGCCTCCAGACGCTCGATCCGGTGGGTGTCCGGGCGGGTGGTGTCGAACAGCCAGGGCAGGCCGAAGACGGCCAGCGGCACCAGCAGCGCGGTCAGCGGGATGCCCGTGAACAGCCAGGCCAGCGGCGCTCCGGCGAGCGCCAGGGGCAGCTGGATCCGGCGCAGCCGCACCATCCGCAGCGAGGCCGTGCCGGGGGCGCCGTACCAGAAGACGTGGGCGCGGCCGGCCAGCGGGTTGTCCCGGCGGCCCGGTTCGTCCTCGTCGGCGGGCTCGCTGCCGCGGGCCCAGGCCACCAGGGCGACCAGACCGCCCGCGACCGCCAGCCCGCACAGGGCGAACAGCAGCATCACCGCGCGCCACCGCCGATCCGCAGCTGCAGCGGGGTGGCCCAGCCCCCGTACCGGGAGCCGAGCAGCGAGGCGTCGAACCCGGCCCGGCGCAGGTCGTCCAGGCACTGCGGCGGGGTATGGGGGACGGCGCGCGGCTCGCCGAGGTCCGGCCGGGGGCCGAAGACGGTGTTCAGCGCGGGCCGGCCGCTCTCGCCGAGGCCGGTGACCTCCAGGACGTGCGAGACGAAGCGGTGCCGCCGGCCGCCGACGGCGGTCTCGTCGACCATGGTGACGTGCACGATGAGGTCCAGGGCGTTGGCGGTGAGCCGGTAGGCGAGGGCGTCCGTCATGTGCGAGCCGTACTCCAGGCAGAGTTCGGCGATGCGGTCGACCACCATGTGCGGGCCGCGGGCGTGCAGGGTGCACATCGAGCCGCCCTCACCGTTGGTCATGACCCGCAGCATCGGGACGACCTCGCCGGAGCGGACCTCGCCGACGATGATCCGGGAGAGGGTCATGCGCAGCGCCGCCGGGATGAGGTCGCCGATCGTCAACTCCCCGGCCAGACGGCCGTCGACGCGCTCGCCGTTGCCCTCGCGGGCCTCCATCGGGACGACCTGGCGCAGGTGGCCGAGGGTGTGCAGCCAGAGCTCGAACTCCGACTCCAGGGTGCCGATCCGCTCGTCCGGCGGGATCTCGGCGGCCATCGCGCGCAGCAGGCTGGTCTTGCCGACACCCTGGGTGCCGGTGATCATCACGTTCTTCCGGGCCCGGATCGCGGCGGCCAGGAATGCGGCCAAGGTTCCGTCCAGAGTGCCGAGTTCGACCATCTCGGGCAGCGTCGCCGAGGCCACCCGGTGGCGTCGGATCGCCACGTACGGGCGGGGCGTCACCTCGGTGAGCGCCTGCAGGCGCATGCCGCCCTCCAGGCGCAGGGCGAGCGTCGGGCTGGCGGTGGACAGACTGCGCTCGCCGCCGCCGTGCTGGCGGGCCAAGTCCTGGAGCAGCTCGATGAGTTCGGCGTCGCTGTCGGCCACCGGCGGGACCTGGCGCAGGGGTTGGTGCACCTTGGAGACCCAGACGTCGTCACAGCCGTTGATCAGGATGTTCTCGATCTCCGGGTCGTCCAGGTAGGGCTGGAGCCGGCCGGCCCGGAACAGCAGGTCGAAGACGGCCTCGGCGAGGGCGCGGTCCTGCTCCCGGGTGGGCGGGATGCCGTGGGTCTGGGCGTAGGCGTCGGACCAGCGGGCGACCGCCTCCTCGATCAGCGCGCGACCGCGCTGGCGGCGGGTGGCGCGGTCCGGCTCCGAGCCGGAGCCGACGGTCAACCGGCTGATCTGCTGGTGCAGTTCGGCCGCGACCTGACGCTTGAGTTCGCGCGCGACCTGCGGGTCGACGGCCGGGCGGGTGGCGGCGCCGCGCAGGTCCAGCGAGGGCAGCTGGGAGGGTACGGCGGTGGGCCCGGCCGCACCGCCGTGAGCGGGGGCGACGGGCTGGGGCGCGACCGGGCCGGGCTGGTACGCCTGCGCGGGCCGAGGCGGCGCGGCGGCGGGCGCGGGTGCCGGCGCGGGTGCCGGCGTGGGTGCCGACGTGGACGTGGGTGTCGACCAGGGCAGGGCGGCCGGGTCGGCCGTCGGGCGCTGGTGCAGGGGGCTACCGCGCACGGAGCACCTCCCCGGGGTTGTACGGGTACGGCCGACCGTCTCCCTGGCGCTCCGTCACCACCGGTTGCTGGAGCGGGTACTGCTCGTCCCCGTCGGCCGGTCTCGGTGCCTGGACGTGTGACCGGACATGCGCCGGGAACGGCGCCGGGGCGGCCGGCTGCGGCGCCAGCCCGGCCAGCGGCGCGACCGGTCCGGTGGTGATCAGGGGCGGGGCGTACGAGGGCCGCTCACCCTCGCCGGGGCCGTGGGCGGGTTCCGCGTAGGGCTGCGGTCCGAACGACGGCTGTCCGTGAAGCGGTTGTCCGTAGGGCGGTTGTCCGTACGGGGCCGGAGCGTCCATCGGCGGCAGCGGCGCCACCGGCCCCGGGGCGGGAACCGGCGCCGGGGCGGGCACCGGCCCCGGGGCGGGCACCGGCACGGTGGGCGCGGCGGGCACGGCGGGCACGGCGGGCGGGTTCGGCGCCGTGAGCTGGGCGGGCGCGGGCGTCGGCGCGGCGTTCGGGGCGAGCCGCTGGCGTCGGCGGCGGACCAGCAGCTGCAGCTCGTCGGCGACCGAACGGGCCGTGCGCATCAGCTCCGAGCGGATGAACCGCCGGTCGGTGGTGTCGCCGCCGTCGGAGAGCACCCGCGCGGTACGGGCGGCGTGCGGTAACACCCCGAGCACCGGCAGGCCGAACTCCCGGGACACCTCCGCCCCCGAGTACGGCCCCTCGGCGACCAGCAGCAGCCCGAGCGCGTCCGCCCCGGTCCCGCCGGCGGTCAGGTCCTCGGCGAGGGCGGCGAGCCGGGGGCGGGCCGCGCTCAGCCCGCGCAGCGTGGTGCGCACCGTCGCCGCCACCACGTCCGCGCGACGGGCCAGCACCGCGCTCGTCCCGGTGGCGCCGGAGCGGCCGAGGTCCAGGATGACGTCGTAGCCCTGCTGCTCGATGCCGTGCAGCAGGTCGACGAACGGCTCCCACGTGTAGGCGAGGCCGGGCGCCTGGGCCGGGTCGGTCAGGCCGGGCAGCAGCAGCCGCTCGGCGTTGCCCTCGGGAGAGAGGTCGATCAGCTGCTCCCAGATGGTCTGGGCGAGCAGCCCGCGCCGGTCGGCGACGGCGAGATTGCGCAGGCCGTACACCGCGTCGACCCGGCCTTCCAGGGCGCCCGCGAGCACCGCACCGCCGTCCGGGTCGGCCTCGACCAGCAGGATCCGCCGACCGGGTTGCAGCGGCCAGGCCAGCAGCAGCGCCAGCGCGGTCGTGGTCGCGCCCGGCGCGCCCGGACCGCCGACCACCGCGATCACCGCCATCAGGCGCCACCCGTCCCGGCCGGGGCGCCCGTTCCGGCCGGGGTGGCGGGCGTGGTGGCCGTGCCGGTGGGTGCCGCCGACGGGGAGGCCGGGGAACCGGCCCCGGCCCCGCCCGGGGCGGCGCGCGGCGCCAGCAGTACCTGGATCCGCCCGCTCGCCACCCACTGCGCCAGCCGGGGCCCGTCCGCCGCGCCGACCGCCACGTCGATCACCTGGCTGCCGTCGGTGTCCACCCGGCCGACCGTGATGACCGTCGCCGGCAGCGAGTCGGCCCGGCCGTTCTCGGGGGTGTCGACCACGACGATCTGCACCCCGGGCTGGAGCCGGCTGGCGGGCAACTGGGTTCGCTTGGCCGACACCCCGACCACGATCTGCCCCGGCTGCACCGACAAGCCCTGCGCCAGGTCCGAACCGGTCAGCATGGAACCGCGCTTGAGGTCGGTGGCGGCCCGCATGCCGACCGCCTTGGCCCGGTCCTGGGCCGACACCGGCCGCAGCGCCGGGTCGCCCGCGATCCGGGCCACCACCAGGTCGTCCTCGGTGATCACCTGCCCCCAGGGCACGTCCCGGGCCAGCGCCAGAACCGCGACCCGCTGCCCGGTGCTGTCGTAGAGGACGGCGCCGCCCAGCCCGCCGGCCGCGATCAGCGCGACCGCCATCGCCAGCACCGCCGGACGCCGCCGCCGGGCACGCATGGTCCGCCCGGGCGCGTGCGGCGCGGCACGGCCGCGGCCCCTGCCCTGCTCCTGCTGCTCCGGGGGCGCCACGGACACCGCGGCGCCGGCGGGTGTGCCGGATCCCGGCGTCGCGAATGTACGGTTCTCCACCGGGTTCCGCCCTTCCCTCGTTCGCTTCCGGATCGTCAGTGGTCGAATCGCCGTCGTGGCGCGGTCAGTTGAGGACCTGCACCTCGGCGACCTTGACCGCGAAGGGTTCGCTGTCCTGCTTGAGCCCGTCGATCGTGTAGGTCGCCGGCTTCGGCCCCGTGACGACCACGTCGGCCGCCCAGTGTGTCCGCACCGTGGCGCTGAAGACGCCGTTCTGCTTCGTGCCCGAGCCGACCTTGAACTCGTAGCCGCAGTCCGGGGACTTGGCGGCGCCGTACTTGGGGTCGTACGGCGTCCCGGCCGTCGCGCACTCCGCGGTTTGGCCGCCGCCGAAGTCCCAGGTGGTGCCGGTCAGTCGGACCGTGACGGTGACCGAGACACCCCCGGACTCGGCGTACCCCGGCTTGGGCGGCACCGAGTTCTCCGCCCAGAGCCAGACCGGCGCTTTGACCACCGCCGTCCCGCCGGGCGCGACCCGGCCCACCGGCGCGGGGAGTCTGACCTGGTCGAAGGCCTCCTGCTTGAGCTCCGCCAGGGTCTTCTGGCGCTGCCCGTCGGGCCCGTTGGGCACGAACTCGATCTGGGCGCCGTCCTGGCCCCCGTTCGTCTGCGGGCAGACCTTCGAGTAGAGCGAGCCCTCCGAGGCCTTGTGCCCCTTCCACGCGTCGTCGCTCTCGGGCAGTTGCTTGTCCAGCGGACGGAAGTAGCAGCCCTGGTCGCTGTTGAACCAACCCCACTGCGGGTCGTGGCACGCCCACTGCACGTCGTGGTAGCTGCACAGCTCCGGGCCCGGGTCCACCGCACCGCCGCCGCCCCCACCGGGATTCGAGGCTCCGGGCGCGGGGGTCGTTCCGCCGGAATCGGCGTGGGCGCAGATCACGCTCGGGAAACACTGTTCGGCCCCGCCGCTCGGCGGTTCGTCCGCCGTCGCCGTCACCGCCGAGGACAGCAGCAGCCCGGCGGACAACGACGCGACGACCGCGAACCGCTTGGCCGGTTTCCGCGCGTTCAGCATGTCCGGTCCACCTCCCGTGTGAACTCGTAGATCAGCCAATGTGCTTGGAACCTGCGCAGGGACGCGGTCGCGACGTACCGGTTCAAGCGCTGCCCGGGATCCTTTGCGGCCCCGGTGACGGCGTCGACACGATGCCAGCCCGAGAGATCGACGCAGTCCTCGATCACGGCGGTCTGCGGATCGGCTTTCAGATCAATCGCCTTCACCACCGCCGAATTGCGCGGCGTTCCGGTCATCACCACTTTGGCCTCGTGGAGTTGACGGAGGCTGACGAGGGTGTCGGACAGAGCGCGGCCGGAGGAGTACTGCTGCAGCGTGAAACCGTCCGAATCCGTGCGCCCGAATACCTCGGACTGGGCCTGCCACCAGTCCTGATACTCACTCAGGGCGAGCCGCGCCATGGCGCCTTCCGGGCCGTCGGTCGGCGCGATCGTGGCGTTTACCGAACCACCCGAAGGAGTTAACGGGTTCACTCCCGCAACCGTGGGCGCGGCCGAACCGAGACGATCGACGGAACCGCCGGCACCACCGCTCGCACAAGCGCCGAGCAGCAACACCAGGACCGCCCCACCAACCCCAACCGCCCCAGGGCGCAACACATTTCCGCGCTGCCGCATCGCCCCACCTCGTCGCGACCGAGCCGATCCGTGATCCACGGCCGCCAGAAGATTTACTTCGTCCCGCCGGTGTTTCCGTTGGGGATCGATTCTTCGCCAACCCACCCCATCACGGCAACACCTCAGGCCCCCTGACCTTACGTGGAAGGCGGTTCCGTCGGGGCACTTTCCCGCCACAGAACGGCCAACAGTTCTTCGGAAAGCGACAATCCGGCCAATGCGCCCCGAACCGCGGCCCGATTGCGCATCAACAGGCGCCCGCCGTGCGGCGGAACGAGCAGGCGCGCGCCCGGCGCACCCGAACTACCGGCCGACTCTCCCCCGTCCAGCAACCCGGCGACGGCGGGCTGGAGGTCCAGCGGGGCGACGGCCGCGGGGGCACCCGGGACGCCGTGGCGCAGGACGGTGGTGAGTGCCCGACTGAACGAGCCCTCGCCGCCCGGCAGTACGGCGTCCCGGCCGCGTCTGCCCGGGGTGAAGCGACCGATCCGGCCCCACAGCGGGACCCGGGGGTAGCTGAGCAGTTCGCCCGCGCTGTCCTCGCCGCCGCGCTCCAGCGCCGTCCAGGTGTCGCGGTCGGCCACCGCGTCGACCAGCAGCAGCGCCTCCTCCTGGTCGCCGTGCACCATCGCGCTGACCACCCAGTCCCAGGCCAGGCCGCGCCGGTAGGCGTTGTCGGGGGTGCTGCCGCCGGCGACCAGGGCGAGCCGGCGACCGCGGGGGTCGGCGACCAGCTGGCCGACCAGGCAGACCACCAGCCAGCGGCCGGGGTGCTGGGCGGCGCCCCGGACGGCGGTGAGCATCGCGTTGGCGTCCGCGTCCGGCGCCGTACGGGTGACGCGACAGCCGGCCGCGCCGGTGTCGAAGCACATCCCGGGCAGCACCTCGGCCAGCAGCCGGGCGCCGTCCGGCGCGAGCGCCGAACCCCCGTACGCCCGGTCCGGCCCGCCGTCCGCCCCGATCACCACCAGATCGACCCCGCCGGCCATCCGTCCGCCCCCTCCTCCACCATTCCTCCACCCGCCGGGCAGGCTACCGCTCCGGGCGGCCGCCGACGGGGCTCCCGGCCCGTCCACTCAGGGACCATGGGCCCTATCGACGCGCGTACCGACCGGAGGACGATCGGACGCATGGAGCGTGAGGACCGTGTGGAGACCCTGAGCGAGGCCGAGTGCCTGCGGCTGCTCAGCACCGTGCCCGTCGGGCGCGTGGTGTACACCGAGCACGCGCTGCCGGCCGTCCTGCCGGTCTCCTTCGAGGTCCTTGACGGGCGGCTGGTGCTCGCCGTGCGCCGGGGAAGTGCCACCGCGCGCGGGCTTGACGGCACCGTGGTGGCCTTCCAGGCCGATCTGCTGGACCCGGTCTCCCGCACCGGCTGGAGCGTGCTGGTGCACGGGCGGGCGGACGCGGTGAGAGACCCCGACCAGGTGCGGCGGGTGCTGCGCTCCGGGCTGCGGCCGTGGGTGGGGGATCCGGAGCCGTTGTTCATCGCGCTGGTGCCGGAGCTGGTCAGCGGGCGGCGGCTGTTCCCGACCGGCCAGGGCTCGCCGGGACCTGGCCCGCTGGGGCACACGGCGCTGCGGCCCTGACGCGCTGCGGCCCGCCGCCCGCCGCACTGAGCTTCCCTTTTCCCCGTCCGCTCCTGACAGATACCGAGGGGTAGGCATACGCTTCCGGCGTCCTGGCCCCTCGCCGGGCCCGTCCCCTTCCAGGAGCGCACCGTGACGACCTTCGCCTCCCTCGCCGAGCTGACCGCCGCCGTTGGCACCGAGCTGGGCACCAGCGAGTGGCACACCATCGACCAGCGGCAGATCGACCTGTTCGCCGAGGCGACCGGGGACCACCAGTGGATCCACGTGGACCCGGAGCGGGCGAAGGAGAGCCGGTTCGGCTCGACCATCGCGCACGGCTATCTGACCCAGTCGATGATCCCGGTGCTGGCCATGGAGTGCTACAGCGTCGAGGGCGTGCGGATGGCGCTGAACTACGGCTCGGACAAGGTGCGTTTCCCGGCCCCGGTGCCGGTGGGCACGGCGATCCGGGCCACCGCCGAGCTGGTCTCGGCCACCGAGGTGCCGGGCGGGGTCCAGGCGGTGGTCCGGTTCACCATCACGAGCGAGCAGAGCGCCAAGCCGCACTGCGTCGCGGAGGCGATCACCCGCTTCTACGCGTAGCGCCGACCGGGACGCGTAGCGCCGATTTCCACGCGCAGCGCGGATCCGGGTTCCGGCCCGCGCCGGGTACGCCGATTGGACCGTGCCGGACTCCCCACCGGGTCCGGACGGCCCACGGCGAGTAGTCTCCGACGAGATGGTTGTCGTGCCACCGTGGGCCCATCTGCCCCAAGGGTGCGCGCCCGGGCATGCCCGGTAGCCGTGACCGTCCCTGGAGGAGCCGTGCCCCGCCCCGCCCCGTGGTTCTCCCGTCTCGCCGGTCTGGCCTCACAGCTCGTCCCGCCGCCCGCAGGACCGGCCGCCGACCGCGCCGTCCCCGGACTGGCCGGACTCCCCCGCGCGGCCTGGCACCGGGTCCGGGCCGACGCCTTCGGGGCCGACCCCCGGGGCGAGCGGCTGGCCCGGATCCGCCGCTCGCCCCAGTTCGTCGACGGCGCCTTCCGCAACCCGGTGCCGACCCGTCGCCTGGTGTACGAGCGGAGCCCGCTGGAGATCACCCGCGCCCAGCTGGGCGGGGACAAGACCCGCCGCTCGCCGGCCGGCGCCGTGCCGGTGCACCGACTGCTGCCGGTCGACCTGGCCACGCCGCCGGAGTCCGGGCTGCGGCTCACCTGGCTCGGGCACGCCACCGTGCTCGCCGAGATCGGCGGCCGGCGCGTGCTGATCGACCCGGTCTGGGGCGAGCGCTGCTCCCCGTTCGCCTGGACCGGGCCCAAGCGGCTGCACCCGGTGCCGCTGCCGCTGTCCGAACTCGGGCCGGTGGACGTGGTGGTGGTCTCGCACGACCACTACGACCACCTGGACATGGCCACCGTGCGGGCCCTGATCGGCGGCGACGCGGTGTTCGCCGTACCGCTCGGGGTCGGGGCGCACCTGGAGCACTGGGGGGTGCCGGTCGGACGGATCGTCGAACTGGACTGGTGGGAGTCCGCCGAGGTCGCCGGGCTGACCCTGACCGCCACCCCCGCCCGGCACTACTGCAGCCGCGGGCCGCGCACCAGCACGCTGTTCCTGTGGTCGTCCTGGGTGGTCGCGGGCGGCGGGCACCGGATCTTCCACAGCGGGGACACCGGGTACTTCCCCGGCTTCGCGGAGATCGGGCGTCGGCTCGGACCGTTCGACGCGACGATGATGCAGGTCGGCGCGTACAGCGCGTTCTGGCCCGAGGTGCACATGACCCCCGAAGAGGGCGTCCGGGCACACCTGGACCTGGGCGGCGAACTGCTGCTGCCGATCCACTGGTGCACCTTCAACCTGGCGGCCCACCCGTGGGAGGAGCCCGCCGAGCGCGTCGTCACCGCCGCCCAGGCGCTCGGCGCCCGCCTCGCGGCCCCCCGCCCCGGCAAGCCCTTCGAGCCCGTCGACCCGCCGGCGCTGCGGCTCTGGTGGCGCGCGGTGACGGCCATGCCGCGCGGCATCGAGCCACTGGTCGCCGAGACGGCGGTGCGCGAACAGGTAACAGATTTCAGCGAACAGATTTCGAAATCCGTTCGCTGAAATCTGTTCGCTGAAACCTGTTCGCTGAACGCTGTCATCTGCACGCTGTCATCTGGAAGTCGTCAGCCGTGAGCCCCCACCCGGCCCCGCCGCCCGCTCACCCCGCGAGCACGTCCCGCGGCGCCCGGGCCTCCTTCACCACCCGACCCGACCCACACCGTCCCGCCGGCACCGGTCTCCGCCGCCAGGCCGAGCGCCGCCACCAGCCGGGTCGGCGTGACCGTGCCGCGCGCCATCAGCTCACCCAGCTCCCGCCCGAGCAACGCGCCGTCCAGGTCCCCGCGCGCGGCCAGCACCAGCAACGCGTCGACGGCGCCGGTCCGGTCCTCGGCGTGCCGGGCGCCCAGGCCGTACGCCACCGCCAGGTGCAGCGCGAGCCCGGCCGGGCCGCCGGACTCGGCGAGCAGCAGGAGGTACCGCCCAGCCCCGCGCTCGTCCCGGTCCGCGCCCATGGCGAAGTGATCGAGCCAGCGCGCGGCCAGCTCCTCCCGGTGCCGGGGCAGCATCGCGATCCAGTGCGGGATCGGCCGCCAGGCCCAGTCGTGCACCTTGCGGGCCCGGGACACGCTGGGCTCGGTGCCGTCCAGCAGCCCCTGGAACTCGGGGGCGAGCCGCTCGCCGTCCGGCCCCTCCGGCCCGGCGCCGATGCCCGGCTGGGCGACGGCGATCCGCTGGACGTCCTCCCACCACCGGTCCATGTAGACGTGCCCGCGCTTCGAGCCACGCCCGGGCGCGAACACGCCGGGCACCGGCCGGGTGGTGGGCCGCAGCGCCCGCCCGGCCGGGACGACCCAGCCCACGGTGCCGCGTCCGCCGCGCGGCAGCGAGCGCAGGAAGCGCACCGCCTCGACGGCGGGCAGTTCGGCGCGCAGGCCGAAGCCGGCGGCGACCACCTGGGTCTCGGCGAAGCCGCGCAGCCGGCGCTCCGGCAGCGGCACCTTCTTCTCCACCAGCGGCCCGTCGAAGCCGGTGACCTCCAGCGCGTCCGGCCCGACCGCGAGGTGCAGCGGGTCCGCCGGGCCGATCCTGGTCAGCGCCTCGCGGAGCGGGTTGTTGACGTCCACGTTGGTGGTGCCGTGGCCGATCTCGTCACCGTCCAGCCCGGCCTGGAGCACGTCGAGCCGGGCGTAGACGCCGCAGCAGCCGGAGAAGGACTCGAAGCGCAGCCGGTCCCCGTTGGCGGTGACCACCGGATCGAGCGAGGCCCGCAGCCGGGGCTGGTAGTAGCGGGCGGCGGCGACGTCCGCGACGGCGAGCAGCGCGGCCGCGGCCGGGGCCGGATCGGCCAGGAAGCCCGCGAAGAAGCGCGGGTTGGCCGCCGCCCCGAGCGGGGTGGCGCCGCCGGAGGTGGCCAGGTCGAAGCTTCGGCCGTCAGTGCCGTCCAGGATGGCCGACGGGCGCAGATAGGCGTACGCATGTGCGGATTGCGTCATGCGGAGCACGCTAGGTGACCGGTCTGACAGCCCCTCGGGCCGACATCGAAATGAAACGCGTTCTACACCCGTGAGTGTTACCCAGGACACACCACCGTACGGTTGGCTTCTGCCACTATGGGCCGGTGACCGACCTGACCGAACAGCAGATCCCGGCCGCGCAGGCGCCCCGCCCGGCCGCTCCGTTCGCCGAGTTGCTGGAGATCGAGCAGCTGGACGAGAACACGTTCCGGGGCTACTGCCACGCCGGGGCCCCGATGCGCGCCTTCGGCGGCCATGTCGCCGCCCAGGCCCTCGCCGCCGCCGGACGCACCTGCGAGGCCCTGCGCGCGGTGCACTCGCTGCACAGCTACTTCCTGCTGCCCGGCAACCCCACCCGGCCGATCACCTACGAGGTCGAACGGCTGCGCGAGGGCGTCACCTACGCCACCCGCCGGGTCCGGGCGGTGCAGGACGGGAACGAGATCTTCAGCCTCACCGCCTCCTTCAAGCGCCCGGAGCCGACCGACGAGCGCCACCGCGAGATGCCGCCGGTGCCCGCCCCGGACTCCCTGCCCGACGCCTTCTCGCACTGGGACGAGGAGCTGCAGGCCGCGATCAGGAACTCCGACGGCTTCCGCGACCTCGAACTGCGCTTCGTCCCGGCGGACGCCCCGGGCGTGCCGCCGGCCGTCCCCGGGATGCCGCAGCAGTTCGTCTGGCTGCGCATCGCCACCCCGTTCCCGGCCGGCGACCCACTGCTGCACACCTGCGCGCTCACCTACCTGTCCGACCTGACGCTGGCCTCCACCGCCGGACTGCACGAGCAGCCGAACTTCTTCCAGCGCACCGAGCCGCCCCGGCTGCTGATGGCCTCGCTGGACCACGCGATGTGGTTCCACCGCCCGTTCCGGGCCGACGAATGGCTGCTGTTCGCCCAGCGCAGCCCGTCCGCCTCGGACGGCCGGGGCCTGTCGCTCGGCGAGTTCTACGACCGGGACGGCCGACTGGTGGCCTCGGCCGTCCAGGAGGCGCTGATCCGCAGGCTGCCGTAGCCGACGGACGGCCCCGGTCACCCCGGTGGCCGCCGGGCGAACGGAAGGGGGCCGGTCGGCGTCATACTCCTGAGCGGCCCCGGCCCGTATCATGGTGCGGGTGACCAAGGTTGACCTGTCACCACGGCCGGTGGAGGCGATGTCTCCGCGTCAGCTCGAACGCCGCGAAAGCCTGATCGCGGCCGCGCTCGCCCTGGTGAACGAGATCGGCGTCGAGCGGCTGCAGATGAAGCAGGTCTGCGAGCGGTCCGGAGTCGCCCTGGGGACGGCGTACCGCTACTTCTCCTCCAAGGACCACCTCCTGGCGGCGGCGATCGCCGAGTGGCACCGCCTGTTGCTGGCCGACCTGGTGGCCGAGCTGCGCGGACCGCGCGCCGGGCTGGGGGCCACCGACCGGGCGGTGCGGTACGTCCGGGGCGGGATGCGGGCCTACCAGCGCCAGCCCGAGCTGGCCCGGCTTCGGGTGGCCGTCGCCGCCTCCACCGATCCCTTCGCCAGCGAAGCCCTGCAGGGGATGGCCCGGGCCGACAGCGCCGCCCTGCAGGCGGTGACGGCCGAGGTGCCGGCGGCGGCGAGCGACCTGGTGCGGCACATCGTCGCGCACGCCTGGCAGGGGGAGCTGACCGCCTGGGTGACCGGCCGCACCACCCTCGGGGACGCCCGGCGGCGGCTGGAGGACGTGGTGCGGCTGGTGCTGACTCCGTACGAGACCCACTACCCGGCCCCGTACGAGGTCCAGTCCACCGGCTGAGCCCCGGCCTCGTCAGACCACCGCCACCGGGTGCACCACCACGGCGCCGAACAGGTAGCCCTCCCGGTTGAACGGCGCCCGCTCCGGCTGGGTGCCACCGAGGCGGTCCGTCGCGCGGGCGCGCAGCTCGTACGGGCCGGGCCGCTCGGGGCACCAGTCGATGCTCCAGCGCGTCCAGTTGTCGGCGAGCGGCTCCTCGCACAGCGCGGCGGGCCGCCAGCTCCGGCCGCCGTCGGTGCTCACCTCGACCCGGCTCACCGGGGCGGTGCCGGACCACGAGCGTCCGTGCAGCCGGTGGTCTCGCCCGGCCTCCAGCACCGCGCCCGCGGCCAGCTCGAAGGCGGACTTCACCACCTGGGTGCTGAGCGGGGCGCCGCCGCCGGGCGGGTAGTCCGGGCCGAACATCCGGTAGAAGTCGGTGTTCCACGGCGAGCGGAGCGGGTGGTCGGCCACCTCGATGCCACCGACCCACTTGATCGAGGCGATGCCCACCCAGCCGGGCACCACCAGCCGGGCCGGCGCGCCGTGGTCGGGGGTCAGCGGCTCGTCGTTCATCTCGTACGCGAGCAGCACGTCCTCCAGCGCCTTGGCGACCGGCAGCGGGCGGCGCACCGGGCCGTAGTTGACGCCGCCGACCACGTAGTCCGGATCCAGGCCGACCGGCAGCAGGTCCACCGCGCCGTCGGTCAACCCGGCCGCCCGCAGCACCTCGGCCAGCCGGACCCCGCGCCAGCTCGCCGAGCCGATGCCGCCGAGCGTCCACGGGGTGCCGGGCACGGACTGGTGCTGCTGGCTGCGGTAGTAGCTGCGGCCGTTGCCGGCGCACTCGATCACCGCGTCGATCCGGGTGGCCGGCAGGGTCCGCAGGTCCGCCAGGCCGAACTCGACCGCCTGCTCGGCCGTCGGGGCGCCGCGCAAGCCGCTGCCGAACAGCCGCAGCCGCCAGCGGTCCGGGTCGATCAGCGGGGTGCCGGTGTGGTTGCGGACGAAGAACCGTTCCGTCGGCACATGACGGCCGATCGTGGCCTTGCCGTCGGCGTCACGCAGAGCCTCCCAACGCATCTCGGCATTGGTGTCGTGCGGGACGAACCACTCGGCAGGAAGCGGTTTGACGATTCCGGACACGGGCCAGGTCACCTCCTCGGCGGCCACCCGGCCCGGGGCGAACACCGGCGCGGCCAACGCGGGCACAGTGAGCACCCCGGCGGCGGAGCGCAGCGGCATCCGGACGGCACTGTCCGAATGGCACTCCATGTCTCAGCGTAGGGGCTCCGGCGCTTCCCGTAACCAGGGCCGTCGGCCGGGGTTCCCGCGCGATCTCCGGCTTGACCTTCTCACCGGTGAGAACACCTAGCGTTCCCGCTGTCGGAGCAGTCCCGCGTGAACCCGCGTGAACCCGCGAAATCCCGCCTGTCCGGCCCGTCCACGTCCGTCCACGTCCGTCCACGTCCGTCCGCGCCCGTCCGCGCCCGTCCGCGCCACCCGCCCATCCCCGCTCGCCCCGCCGAGGAGGCCCTCATGCCGTCCACCCCCACCCCGTTCGCCCCGTTCACCCCGCTCGCCCGGATCGTCCAGGGCTCCGGCCCCGGCCTGCTGCTCGCCCACGGCGCCGCCGGCAGCGCCCGGGACAACTGGGGCCCGCTGCTGCCCGACCTCGCCGCGCACCGCACCGTCGTCGCCCCCGACTACCCGGGCTCCGGTGACAGCCCGTACGAGCCCGGCGAGCCCACCCTCGACGAGCTCGCCGAGCGGCTGGTCGCCGCCGCCGACGAGGAGGGCCTGTCCACCTTCGACCTGGCCGGCTTCTCGCTGGGCGCCGCCGTCGCGGTCCGGATCGCCACCCGCCACCCCGAGCGGGTCCGCTCGCTGCTGCTGCTCGCGGGCGTGGCCGGCGGCTCGGCGCGGCTGAGCATGCTCTCGGAGCTGATGGTCACCCTCGAGGACCGGCCGGCCGCCCTCGCCCGGCTGATGCTCACCGTCGTCCTCGGCCACAGCTGGGTGGACGCGCTGCCCGCCGAGCAGCTCGCCGCGTTGGAGGAGGCGCTCAAGTCCCCGCTGCCGAAGGGCTTCCCACAGCAGTTCCGGCTCGCCGCCCAGGTCGACGTGCGCGAGGAGCTGGCCGCGATCACCGTCCCCACGACGGTCGTCGGCACAGCCGAGGACATGCTCGTCCAACCGTCCCAGCACCGCCTGCTGGCCGAGCGCATCCCCGGCGCCCGCTTCGTCGAACTCCCTTGCGGTCACCTGCCGATGGTCGAGGCACTGCCCCGACTCCGCGACGTGCTGCTGGAGTTCGTGAAGGCCTGAGCCGACCGGGAACACCCCGATCACGGACCGCGTTGCCCGATCATGCGCATCGGAGAACTCGCCCGCCTGACCGGGGTGTCCACCCGCCTGCTCCGCTACTACGAGGAACAGGGCCTGCTCCAGCCCGCCCGCACCGCGGCCGGCTACCGGGAGTACGGCGAGGAGGACACCGTGCGGGTCTGGCAGATCCGCAGCCTGCTCGCGGCCGGCCTGCCCACCCGGGTCATCGCCGAACTGCTGCCCTGCGCCACCGGCCCGGTCCCCGTCCTGGAGGCCTGCCCGGACCTGGTCGCGACCCTGCGCGGCGAACTCGCCGACCTGGACGCCCGGATCGACGACCTCACCCGCAGCCGCCGGGCACTCTCCCGCTACCTCGCCGCCGCGCACCGGCCGAGCGAGGAACGCGCGGCCTGACCGTCCGTCCCCTGCCGGCCCGACGGAACGAAAGTCCCGACCCGTCTCCGCCCCACCCACGGCCTCCGGGCCGCCGCACGGGTCGCCGGCGGCGGGGCCCTCGTCGAACGCGGAAGCCCCCACTGACCAGCGCATACGCCCCACCCGGCCGTCGGGTGGGGCGTATGCGGCCAACCGACGCCCAACCCCCGTCCGGACTTCACCCGCGCGTACCGACCGTTCACACCGCCCTGAGACCCTCCCTGTCATGAACGCCAGCCCTCAGGCGCCCTACCAGGAACCGCGCTTCCCCCTCCCGCAGCGCCACCGCCGCCTCCTCGCCTGCACCGCCGTCCTCGCCTCCATCGCCCTCGGCGCCCTCGGCGTCGGCGCCACCGTCGAAACCGTCCAGCGCGACCCCCTCGCCACCACCACCGCCAGCAAGTAGTCGGCCCCACCCAGCACCGCCGTCCACCCCGGACGCGGTGCTTTCGCGTTCCCTGCGGGGGAAGACGCAACGCGCCTACGGGCCGTCGTCAGAGCGGACCCATGAGGTCCGTGTGCGGGCGCAGCGACCGCTGCCCGCCGCCCGCCGCCTCGCACGGGCCCACGCCCAGTGCCGCCCACGCGGGCGCGAGCGATACCGGTCCCCCTTTCGGGCGGCTGCTGCCACGGGCGGCGCCGGAATCCCTCCTACGCCCGCCGCCCCTCACGCGCCGCCGCCTGGGGCGGGACCGCCGGGCGGGAGTGGCGGCCGGTGCTGGGGGTGGGGTGGAGGTCGGGGGCCGGGGCGTAGCGGGCGGCCGGGGGGCGGAGGAGCCAGGTGGTGCGGGGGGTGGGGGTGATGAGGCCGAGACGGTGGAGGAGGTCGAGGGCGTCTCGGCGCAGGGCGGTGCGGTCGGCGAGGTAGCGCGCGGGGAGGCCGTATTCGTCGGTGATGTCGCCGAGGACGCCGTCTATCAGGGCGTCGGGGATGGGGACGTCGCCGTCACTGCTCTCGCCGGGCAGCGGGCGGACCTCCTCGACCAGGCGCTCGACCAGCAGCAGGGTGGCCTGGGCGAGGGTGCCGGCGCCGGGGAGGGCGAGGTCGGTGAGCTCGGCGGCCGGGTCGAGCAGGGCGACGCCCTCGGCGCGCAGTTCGGCCTCGAGGCCGAGGAACTCGGCGAGCGCGGCCGGGCCGCTGAGCCGGTGTTCGTGCAACCAGGCGCGCCGCTCCTCGGGGAGGTCGGCGGCGAGGACGGCGGGCGTCTCGGCGAGGAGGCGGCGGACGGCGGTGGCGGGCTCGGCCTCGGCGGCGCGGCGGATGAGGTCGGCGGCGTCGTCGGCGAGGGCGGGCGGGCCGGCCGGGACGGCGCGGGCGAGTTCGCGGTCGACGGTGAGCACGAAGTCGGCGTCGGCCGGGTCGGACGGCAGGTCGCCTAGCACCTGCCAGGCGGCGAGCGCGGCGAGCGCCATCGTGAGGTCGGCCGGCTCGGCGGCGAGTTCGGGGGCGGCGGCGCGCATCGCGTCGAGCAGCCGCCCGTACGGGAGTTGCTCGGGGGCGTCGACGAGCAGGGCCAGGGCGAGCGCGAGTTGGGCGTAGCCGGCCGGGGTGAACGGGGCGCTGGTGGCGGGGTGTTCGAGGCGGCGGGCGGCGCCGGGGCCGAGGCCCGCCTTGCAGAGCCGGGCGTGCCAGGGGCCGACGACCAGCCGGTAGCCGAGCAGGGTGTCGAAGCGCTCGGTGAGCCAGTCGCGGTGACGGTGGATCAGCGGGAAGCCGTCGGCGTGCGGGCCGGAGGCGGTGACCAGCGGGTGGGCGAGCAACAGCCGGGCGGCGATGCGGCGTTCGGCGGCCGGGAGCTCCGCGTCGGATCGATCCTGCGGTTCGGCGGGCGTGCCCGGGAGCGCCCGGACCCGCTCGGGCTTGCGATGCCTGCCGGGCCTGCCCGGCTTGGCGCCTGACCGGACGACAGGCAGTGCGGCATCGTCGCGCCGGGCCCGGCGCAGGCCGCCGTCGGTGCGGGCGTCGCGGGCGCGCGGGACGGTGGCGCCGCCGTGGGGGGTCGGGCCGTGCCACCAACTGACGCCGGGGTCGGCGGGCTCGGCGGGGGCACCGAGGTGGCGGGCGGGGTAGAGGCCGAAGGAGGCGGTGCACAGGTCGTCCGCGGTGCCGGGGGCGGCGGCGGCGAACCAGTGGGCGAGCCGCAGCAGCCCCGGGTCGGGCGAGAGGCCCTCCCCGGTCGACTGCGGGCCGTCAGCGCCGCCCTCGGGAGCGAGCTCGGCTACCGCGTCAGCACCGGCGGGATCGCAGTCCGGCCCGGAGCCCGGCGGGGAGTCCGACGAGCGGCCCGGGGAGGAGTCGGCTTCGCGTACGGCGAGGACGGCGTCGGCGGTTGCCCGCCCTGCCCCGCCCGTGCGTCCGTCCGGCCTGCCGACGGCCACCCGGGTGGCGCCGACCGCGTACTCCTGCTGCTCCATGTCGGGATCCAGACTAGACGGTGACCGGGTCACCCGGTGGCAGCAACGGCCCTCCTGAGGAACTCTCCGCAAGAGCCCTTGAAGCGGCCGCACACCCTCCGCTACCCGGCCGCCCCGTCATCCCCCGTACCCAGCCGGGGTTACGCACGGGTAACCTGCTCTTTCCCCGGCCCCATCGGCTCCCCTAGGGTCGATGGACCCCCACCCGAGCGACTCGGAGGCACTCGCCACATGAGTGAGCGAAGCGAGCGAATCATCAAAAGGTGTGCATGGGCGAATGCCCCTGCCGAGCGGTGGGGGTATCCCCGGCCGGAGGCTGGGGGAGAGGCGGGCGCATGAGTATCGGTACGACCACCCGCGTCGCCGGCCTCGGCAGCCGCCTGCGTTCGGCCACCGGCCTGCTCGGCGGGTTCGCGGCCACCTCGGCGGCACACCTGGGCTCGATCCTGTCCGGCGCCTCGGTGCTGCAGAACGCCACCAAGCCGGCCCTGATGCCGCTGCTGGCCGCGCACAGCGTGACGGCGGCCACGACGGCCGGTCGGCAGCCGCCGAAGCTGCTGGCGCCGGCGCTGCTGGCGAGCGCGGGCGGGGACGTGTTGCTCCAGCTGAAGAACGACCCCGCGTTCCTGGCCGGCATGGGCTCGTTCGCGGCGGCGCACGTCTGCTACGTGACGATGTTCGTCCAGCGCGGGGCGCTCACCGACCGCCGTCGCGCCCTGGTGGTCGCGGCCGCGTACGCGACGGCCTGGGTGGGCCTGGTCGGCCGACTCTGGCCGGACCTCGGGGACCTGCAGGTCCCGGTGGCGGGCTACAGCCTGCTGCTCACCTCGACGGCCGTCACCTCGGCCGGGCTGGGCTGGCGGACCGGGCTGGGCGGGGCGCTGTTCCTGCTCTCCGACACGCTGATCGCCACCCAGCTGGCGAAGTGGCGCGAGCTGCCGGGGCATCAGTTCTGGATCATGGCGACGTACGTCCTGGCCCAGTACCTGCTGGCCAGCGGCATCCTCCAGCACCAGGAGCGGCAGGAGCGCGCGGCCGCCTGACGCACCGTCGCGCCGCCGGTCCCATCAGGGTCCGACGGCGCGACGCGGGAACGCGCAGGAGGTGAGGGCCGTCAGGCAGCGCGCCTCCGAAGCAGCCAGCAGCCGCCGATACCGCCCGCGACCAGCGCCAGGCCGCTGACCAGCTCCGCCGGGTTGCCCGCGACCGAGCCGCCGAGGCCGGTCGTCACCGCGCCGTGCGGGGCGACCTGCTGGCTGCCGGCACCGGACTGGCCGAGCGAGCCGGCCCACTCCCCCGCCGCCTTGCCCCAGTCGCCGAGGCCGTTGTCGGGGCCGGCGGCCGTCACGGTGGTGACCGTGACGGTGGTCGAGAAGGCGCCGCCGTCCGGGCAGGTGCCGTCGACCTTGCTGTCCCCGGAGTGCTGGGAGGCCAGCCGGGCGGAGCCGGTGTGCTTGCCGTCGGCGCCCAGGGTGAGGGTCGCGGGGCCGCCCTCGAAGGCGGCGGAGTGGGCGGCGATGGTCTTGGCGTCGGGCTTGTCCGACTTCTCGCAGGAGACCGTGACCCTTACGGTCTGGCCCGGTGCGGCCCGGGTCGGGCTGACCGAGGCCGCACCCTCCCTGGCGGATGCGAGGGGGGCCGTCAGACCGGTCAGCACCGTCGCGCCGATCAGGGCGGCGGCGGCCGTACGCATGGGGCGCATGCCGGAACCTCCGGGATTCTCGGGCGCAGTCGGGGACTCCCATGTCCACGTGCTCTTTCAACTGCACCCGGTCATTCACCGACGGTAGGCAGGCACCCCGCACCCGGCCACCGCTCAGGACCGTTCGAGCGACAGCCCGTCACCCAGCGTGATCCTCGCGACTCAGAGATCGAGGTCGACCACGACCGGTGCGTGGTCCGAGGTGCCCTTGCCCTTGCGGGCCTCGCGGTCCACGTAGCTGTCGGTGACGGCGTCCACGAAGGGCTTGTTGGCGTAGGTGAGGTCGATCCGCATGCCCCGGTTCTTCGGGAAGGCCAGCTGGCGGTAGTCCCAGTAGGTGTAGGGGCGGTCGTACTTGAGCGGGCGCGGCAGCACGTCGTGCAGGCCGATCCCGCCGAGCTCCTCCAGCGCGGCGCGCTCGGCGGGGGTGACGTGGGTGAGGCCCTCGAAGGCGGCGACGTCGTAGACGTCCTCGTCGGTGGGGGCGATGTTGAAGTCCCCGAGGACGGCGAAGGGGCGCGGGCCGGCCGCGTCCTCGACGGACGCCTTGCGCAGCGCCTCCAGCCACTCCAGCTTGTACCGGTAGTGCGCGTGGCCGACCTCGCGGCCGTTGGGCACGTAGACCGACCAGACCCGGACCGGGCCGCAGGTGGCGGCGATCGCACGCGGCTCGACGTCGGACAGCATGGCGCCGTCGGCGAGGAAGCCGGGCTGGTCGGGCAGGCCGCGCACGACGTCCTCCAGACCGAGCCGGGAGACGATGGCGACGCCGTTCCACCGGCCGGTGCCGTGCGCGGCCGTCTCGTAGCCGAGCTCGCGGACCTCGTCGTACGGGAAGGCGTCGGCCGCGCACTTGAGCTCCTGGAGGCAGAGCACGTCGGGCTTGGCGCTCTCCAGCCACTCCAGGAGCTTGGGCAGCCGCGCGGTGACGGAGTTGATGTTCCAGGTGGCGATGCGGACGGTCACGGCGGGCGGCCTTCCCGGTGGTTCGGTCGGTACGGACGGGGGTGGGCCCCGGGGGAGGCCCACCCCGAACATACCGCCCGCCACTGACAGGCCGATCCGATCAGCCCGCGGGTCGGACCACCGCGGCCGAGCCGCCGCCGCGCCGCACCGGTTCGGCGGCGGCCACCCAGCGGCCGTCCGGCAGCCGCTCCACGCCGGTGGCGGCGCCGATCTCGGCCACGGACGTGAACCGGTGCCCGAGGCCCTCCAGCCCGGCCCGCTCGGGCAGCGCCAGGAAACCGGGCTCGGCCTGGGTGGCGACGGTGTTGCGCTGGCTGGCGCGCGGAGCGGCGATGGCCTGCTCCAGGCTCAGGCCCCGGTCGAGCCGACCGAGCAGCACCTGCAGGGTGGTGGTGATGATGGTCGCGCCGCCGGGGCTGCCGGTGGCCAGCAGCGGCTCGCCGTCGCGCAGCACGATGGTCGGGGACATCGAGGAGCGCGGCCGCTTGCCCGGGCCGGGCAGGTTCGGGTCGGGCACGCCCGCGGTGAGCGGGACGAAGTCGAAGTCGGTCAGCTCGTTGTTGAGCAGGAAGCCCCGACCGGGAACGGTGATGCCGCTGCCGCCGGTCTGCTCGATGGTGAGGGTGTACGAGACGATGTCGCCCCAGCGGTCCGCGACCGTCAGATGGGTGGTGTTCGGCCCCTCGTACGGCTCGGCGACGGCCTGGCCGGTGTCGGCGCAGTCGGCCGGGTGGCGCGGGTCGCCGGGGGCGAGCGGACTGGTGAGGGCGCGGTCGGGGCCGATCAGGCAGGCCCGGGAGGCGGCGTAGCGCTCGGAGAGCAGCTGCTTGGTCGGGACGTCGCTGAAGGCCGGGTCGCCGACCCACCGGTTGCGGTCGGCGAAGGCGATCCGGGAGGCGTCCAGGAAGTGGTGGTAGTACTGCGTGCCGCTGTAGGTCGAGAGGTCGCCGTCCTCCAGGATGTGGAGCGCCTCGCCGACGGTGGTGCCGCCGGAGCTGGACGGGGCCATCGAGTAGACGTCGTAGTCGCGGTAGGCGACGTGGGTGGGCGTCTGGCGGCGGGCCTGGTAGGCGGCCAGGTCGGCGGTGTCGACCTTCCCGGGACGGGCGTTGCGGCCGGAGGCCGGGTCGACCGGCGGGTGCTGCACGGTGTTGACGATGTCCTTGGCCAACTCGCCCTGGTAGAAGGCCTTCACGCCGTCCTTGGCGAGCAGACGGTAGGTGGCGGCGAGGTCGGGGTTGCGCAGCACGGTGCCGACCTCGGGGGGCTTGCCGCCGGGCAGGTAGAGCTTGGCGGTGGCCGGGAAGTCCTTGAACCGGGCGTAGTTGTCGGCCGTCTGGCCGCGGAAGGTGTCGTCGACGACGAAGCCGTTCTCGGCGATCCGCTCGGCGGGTTCGAGGTTCTGGGCGAGCGAGCGGGTGCCCCACTGGCGCAGCGCGGAGTCCCAGGTCGCGGGGGTGCCGGGGACGCCGACGGACAGGCCGCTGGTGACGGCGTCGGCGAAGGCCAGCGGCTTGCCGTCCTCCAGGAACAGCCCGCTGTCGGCCGTGCGGCCGGCCACCTCACGGCCGTCGATGGTGTGCACCCGGCCGGTGGCGTGGTCGTAGTAGACGAAGTACCCGCCACCGCCGATCCCGGACGAGTACGGCTCGGTCACCCCGAGCGCCGCCGCGGCCGCCACCGCCGCGTCCACGGCGTTCCCGCCCTTGCGCAGCACCTCGATCCCGGCCGCGGTCGCGTCGGCGTCCACACTGGCCACCGCCCCGCCCCACCCCACCGCCTCCGGCACCTTCGGCGGCGGCGCCGCGGCCCCGGCCGGCCCGGTGGTGGCCCCTATCAGAGCGGTGGCGATCAGCAGTGATGGCGCGAGGCGGGTCAGAGCCCTCATCCGTGTCCTCCTGATTTGGCGTCAACTCATCAGTTGTTCCACAGGAGGCGTGATCCGACAACCACACCGCACGACTACCAATGGGTAGTTGACGGATCGACGGGAAGGCGGGGGCTGAGAACAAAAAACAGCTGACAGATTTCAGCGAACAGAAGACGAAATCTGTTCGCTGAAATCTGTCAGCTGAAAGTCGCCCGTCGCCGAAGCGCCCGGCAGGTGCCCCGCCCCTACAGCGCGCTGCGCTCCACCCGCCGCCGCTTGATGGTGCGGAAGCGGCGGGCGACCTGGCGTGCCAGGTCGGCGGCGCCGACGAGGCCGGCCTCGTTGCCCAGGGCGGCGTGGACGATGGTGGCCTCGGGGCGGAACCCGCGGCCGGTGAGGGTGCGGCGGAAGGTGTCGCGGGCGGGGCCGAGGAGGAGGTCGCCGGCCTCGGAGACGCCGCCGCCGATGACGAAGCGGCCCGGGTCGAGGGCGGCGGCCAGGTTGGCGATGCCGACGCCGAGCCAGGTGCCGACCTCGTAGAGCAACTCGGTCGCGGTCGGGTCGCCGTCCTGGGCGGCCTCGGTGACCAGCGGACCGGTGATGCCCTCGACCGCGCCGCCCGCCCGGGCGAGCAGCGGCTGCACCACCGGGGACTCCTCGGCGACCAGCTCACGGGCGTCCCGTACCAACGCGTTGCCCGAGGAGTACTGCTCCCAGCAGCCGCGGTTGCCGCACGGGCAGCGGTGCCCGCCGGGCACCACCTGCATGTGCCCGAACTCGCCCGCCAGGCCGTACTTGCCCCGGTCGACGTAGCCGTCCCGGACGACCGCGCCGCCGATGCCGGTGCCCAGGGTGAGCATCACCATGTGGTCCTCGCCGCGCCCCGCGCCGAACCGCCACTCGGCCCAGGCGGCCGCGTTGGCGTCGTTCTCCACGATCACCGGGAAGCGCAGCCGCTCGCTGAGCACCTCCTGGAGCGGCTCGTTGCGCCAGTTGAGGTGCGGGGCGAAGAGCACCCGGGAGCGGTCGGCGTCGACCCAGCCGGCCGCGCCGATGCCGACCGCGTGGACGTCGTGGCGGTCGGCGAGCTGCAACACCAGCTCGACGATGACGTCCTCGACGACCTTGGGGCTCTTGCTCTTGTGGGGGGTGTCGGTGCGCAGCTTCTCCAGCACCTTGCCCTCACCGTCGACGACTCCCGCGACGACCTTGGTACCGCCGATGTCGACGCCGATGGTGGGCAGCCGCAGTATCCCCGCGGGCAGGGCGCGGCGTCGGCGCTCGGCGCGCGGGCCGAGGCCCAGCAGGGTGGGCAAAACAGCCGGCCGGGTGCTGCCTTGGGGGCTGGTCACGGCTGCGGACGCTCCTCACTGGACGTGGTGTCGTTCGGTCGGGCCAGCTCGTGCGAGAGCTCGGCGAGGTCGGAGCCGCCCGCCATCTCGGTGGTGAGCTGCTCCAGGCCGATCTCGGCTCGCGGGTGGCTGCCGGCCATCCGCCCCCGCTTGAGCAGGGTGAAATGATCCCCGACCAGGTAGGCGTGGTGCGGGTTGTGGGTGATCAGGACGACCCCGAGCCCGGCGTCGCGGGCCGCCGTGACGTACTTGAGCACCACCCCGGACTGCTTGACGCCGAGCGCCGCGGTCGGCTCGTCCAGGATGAGCACCCTGGCACCGAAGTGCACGGCACGGGCGATCGCCACGCACTGGCGCTGGCCACCGGAGAGGGTGCCGATCGGCCGGTCGACGTCGTGCAGGTCGATGCCCATCTTCGCGAGCGCCTCGCGGGTGGTGGCCCGCATGCCGTCGGCGTCCAGGCGCAGGCCGCCCCAGCGGCGCATGCCCTGCTCGGAGCCGAGGAAGAAGTTGCGCCAGACCGGCATCAGCGGGACGACCGCGAGGTCCTGGTAGACCGTGGCGATGCCGCGGTCCAGGGCCTGGCGCGGGGAGTCGAAGCGGACCTCCTCGCCGCCGATGGTGTAGCTGCCCTCGTCGTGCTGGTGGAGCCCGGCGATGATCTTGATCAGGGTGGACTTGCCGGCCCCGTTGTCGCCCAGCACGCAGCTGATCTCGCCGGCCCGCAGGGTCAGCGAGACGTCCTGCAGTGCCCGGACCGTCCCGTAGGTCTTGCCGACACCTTCGAGGGACAGAAGCTCGTCACTCATCGCGGTCCCCGTTCCGCCCGGCGCTTGACGTAGGCGTTGAGCAGCGCGGCCAGCAGCAGCATCGCGCCGAGGAAGAACTTGAACCAGTCCGGGTTCCACTGGGCGTAGATGATCCCCTTGCTGGCCATGCCGAAGATCAGCGCGCCGAGCGCGGAGCCGACCACCGAGCCGTAGCCGCCGGTGATCAGGCAGCCGCCGATGACCGCCGCGACGATGTAGATCAGCTCGTTGCCGACGCCCTCGCCGGACTGCACGGTGTCGAACGAGAACAGCAGGTGCTGCCCGAGCACCCAGGCGCCGAAGCCGACGCCCAGGTAGAGCACGGTCTTGGTCCGGGCGACCGGCACGCCGACCGCGCGGGCGGCGGCCGCGTCGCCGCCGACCGCGAAGATCCAGTTGCCGAAGCGGGTGCGCATCAGCACCCAGCTGCCGGCCACCAGCAGGCCGAGCCACCACCAGACGGTGGCCTTGATCGCCAGCCCGCCGATGTTCACCTCTGAGGCGAACAGCCAGCGGCAGGACTCGAAGCCCTGCATGTCCGCGATCGACTTGGTGGAGACCGTCCCGGAGATCGCCTTGGTGACACCCAGGTTGGCGCCGGTCAGCATCAGGAAGGTGCCCAGGGTGACGATGAAACTGGGCAGCCTGGTGCGGCCGAGCATCCAGCCGTTGAACCAGCCGATCGCCAGGGTGGTCGCCAACGAGACCAGGACACCGACCCAGGTGATCGCGGTGAACTGGTACGAGACCATCGAGGAGGTCAGCGCGGCCGTGGTGACCAGGACGCCGGCCGACAGGTCGAACTCGCCGCCGATCATCAGCAGCGAGACCGGCACGGCCATGATCCCGATGGTGGACGCCGCGTAGAGCACGGTGCCCAACGAGGAGACCCGCAGAAAGGGTTCGGCGACGGCGGCGAAGACCGCGAACACCGCGACGGCGGCGATCAGCGAGCCGAGCTCCGGGCGTGCGAGCAGCCGCCGCAGGACCGCCGGGCGGTCCTGAACGAGCAGGTCCGAGGTGCTCGACGCGCTCACCTGGTCCCCCTCGCGACGTACTCGGCGAGCGCGTCGGCGTTGTCCTTGGTCAGGATCTGCGGGCCGGTCGCGACGGGCTTGCCGCCGCCGAGCATGTCCAGGTTGGACTTGTACAGCCAGAGCAGGTCGACGCCCTCGTAGCCCTGGAGGTAGGGCTGCTGGTCGACGGCGAAGCCGACGCTGCCGGACTTGAGGCCGGCCACCACCTGCTGGCCGAGGTCGAAGGTGTCCAACTCGACGTTCCGGTGGGCGTCCTGGATGGCCTGCAGCCCGGTGGCGGCCATCGGGCCGGAGAGGGTGAGCACGGTGTCGATGCCGGGGTCGGCCTGGAGCTTGGCGGAGATCGCGGCGCGGGCGTCAGGCATGTCGACGCCGTTGACGTAGAGGACCTGGAAGGCGGCGCCGGACTTGGACTGGGCGCCGGAGCAGCGCTGCTCCTGGCCGACGTTGCCCTGCTCGTGGATCACGCAGAGCACGCTCTTGCGGCCACGGGAGGCCAGCTCCGCGCCGGCCGCCTGGCCGGCCGTGGTCTCGTCCTGGCCGATGTGGGTGAGCGCGCCGAACTTGGCGGAGAACTCCTGGCCGGAGTTGATGGTGATCACCGGGATGCCGGCCGCCTCGGCCTTGCCGAGGACGTCGGCCATGGCGTCGCCCTTGGCGAGGGTGACCAGCAGGCCGTCGACCTTCTGGTCGATGGCGGCCTGGACGAGCTGGACCTGATTCTGGGTCTGCGCGTCGTTGGAGTACAGGAAGGTGATGTTGTCCTTGGCGGCGGCCTGCTCGGCACCCTTGCGCACGCTGTCCCAGAAGGCGTCGCCGGCACCGGCGTGGGTCACCATGGCGACCTTCCAGCGCGGGGTGGTGACGGCGCTGCCGCCGGCGGCCGCCGCCTTGGCGCGGGCCTCCTCGGCGCGTCTGCCTCCGGTACTGCTGCAACCGGCCGCGGTGACCGCGAGGGCCAGGACGGCGCACACGGGCCAGAAGCGGCGGGACGGGCGAAAGCGGGTTGTGCTCATCCCCCTAGTCTCTCTGGCCCGCCCATGCGGGATCGCACCGCCTCGCCCAGCACCGCGAACGGCGCGGGTTGTAAGGTGCCTCGGGGGACCTTCCTGGTAGTCCGCTGAACATCTGGTCCGGACCACCGCCGTCCGGGTGGCAGACTAGGCGCCGATCCGAAGCGGGGGCATCACGGCAACGTGATGTTCCTCTCAGGTTCCGCACAGATTCGGACGGCAACCGATCATCGGTTCTCAGCCGTCTGATGCCATTGACGTGCGTCCGGGCGAGTGGGGCCCGGACGGCGAGCGACCCGGATACGAGAACTCGATGGAACTGACAGGTACGCCATTCTTCATCCTCACCGTCATCCTTGTGCCGGTCTCCATCACAGTGGCGTTGCTGTTCTGGGGGAAGGTGCGCGGCCCCCAGCCGGTGCAGATCCTCTCCCGGCTCGTCATGATCATGTTCTGCCAGGTCACGGCCGTGCTGATGGTCTTCGTGATGGTCAACAACGCCAACCTGATCTACGGCAACTGGGACGACCTGCTCGGCACCGGTGACCACGTCCGCGCGGTGCCCTCGGTGCCTCCGGCGGACCCGGCCGCGGGCACCGCCCAGAACGGCCAGTCCGGCGACGCCGGCAAGCAGCCGCCGAAGGTGCTGCAGAAGTTCGGCGGCGTGAACGACCCGGCGGTGCCCGGCGACGTCCAGAAGACCGAGCTCAAGGGCCAGGTCTCCGGCGTCGACGGTGAGGTGCTGGTCTGGCTGCCGCCGCAGTACAACGACCCCGCGTTCAAGGACAAGAAGTTCCCGGTCGTCGAGCTGATCCCGGGCTACCCGGGCTCGTCCTCCACCTGGTACGGCACGCTCAAGGTGTCCGAGCAGCTCAAGCCGCTGATGCAGCAGGGCAAGGTCGCCCCGTTCATCCTGGTCTCGCCGCGCACCCTGCTGCTGGGCAACCACCAGGACGCAGGCTGCACCGACATCCCCGGCAAGATCAACGCCGACGCCTGGATCACCCGCGACGTCCCGCAGATGGTGATGGACAACTTCCGCGCCGACCCGTCCTCGGACCGCTGGGCGATCGCCGGCTACTCGGCCGGTGCCCACTGCGCGGCCAAGCTCTCGGTGGCCCACCCCAACCGCTACCGGGCCGGCATCGCGATGTCGGGCTACAACGACCCGGCGACCGAGGGTGACTCGCTGGTCGGCAAGGACCCGAAGCTGCGCGAGGCCAACAACCCGGTCAACATCCTCAAGACCGCCCAGCAGCCGCCGAAGGTCGCCCTGCTGGTCAGCGGCGCCAAGGGGGACGGCTACGAGGACGGCCAGGCGATCGCCGCCGTGGCCAAGGAGCCGACCAAGGTCCAGGTCGAGGAGAGCACCGGCCCGCACACCACCGACATGTGGAAGCGGATGGTCCCGAGCGCCTTCGAGTGGCTGACCACGATCATCCCCGCGCAGTAGTGACCGCCCGTCACGACTGAGGGCCCGCCGCGATCGTTCGCGGCGGGCCCTCGGCCGTTTCCCCGGCAGCCACCGGACGGATCCGGCCGGACCGGACGCAACCTGACGGGACCGGAGACGACGGGGAGTGGGGCGACGGCGGATCAGGCCAGTTCGAGCGCCAGGTAGAAGTCCACCCGGTCCTCCAGCCGGGAGAGGTCCCGCCCGGTCAGCTCCTCGATCCGGCCGATCCGGTAGCGCAGGGTGTTGACGTGGACGTGCAGCTGCCCGGCGCAGCGGGTCCAGGAGCCGTCCGAGCGCAGGAAGGCCTCCAGAGTGCGCACCAGGTCCGCCTGGTGCTCGATGTCGTACGCGATCACCTTGTCCAGCAGCCGGCTGCGGAAGGCGCGGCGGACCTCGTCCGGGACGGCGGCGAGCAGCAGCACGTGCGAGGCCAGCTCCTCGGGGCCGGCCACACAGACCCGGCCGACCCGGGCGGCGGCGATCCGGCGGGCGTGCCGGGCCTCCTCCAGGGCGCCGCGCAGGCCGCCGGCCCCTGGGGCGGGGGCGGAGACGCCGAGGGTGATCCGGCCCTCCGAGCCGAGCCCGGCCTCCAGCGGGGCGAGCAGGTCGCGCAGGGTGTCGGCGGGCACCGGGCTGTCCAGGGCGGGCAGCACCACCACGGCGCCGTTGCCCGACCCGGCGACCAGCGCGCGGTCGGTGGTGCCGCCGAGCGCCTCCTCCAGGACGGCCCGCACCATGCCCTCGGGCAGGCCGGTGCCCTCGGCGCTGAGCACCAGCCAGGAGTCGCCCTGGGACGGGGACTTGGGCTCGGGGCTCTCGTAGCGGGCGGCCATCGCCGAGGAGGCGTACAGGGTGCGGCTGATCTCGGCCGGGTCGGCGTCGCGGCGCAGCAGGGCGAGCAGTTCGTCGGCCAGGCGGCGGCGCAGCCGACGGCCCTCGTCCCGGCGGTGGCGTTCGGCGGCGACCAGCCGGGCCAGGTTCTCGGCGAGCTGCTGGCGCTTGGTGGTCCATTCGGTGACGTCGCCGGCCACCGCGAGCACCCAGTCGGCGAGCGGCGCCTCGTGCTCGGCGGAGGCCGCGGCGGGCAGCAGCGAGTAGGCGCCACCGGCCAGTCGGGCCCGGTGCGGGGGGCGGCGGCGCTGGCGCTGGGCGGCGAGGTGGGCGCGGACCAGCTGGTCGCGGTCCTCGGCGGTGAGCCGGTCGGCCGGGCCGGCGATCACCGCGCCGGTCGGGGTGAGCACCCAGCAGTCCAGGTCGAGGTCGCCGCCGAGCAGGTCCAGCACGGCGTCCAGCCCGCCGCCGCCGGCCGCCGAGACCAGCAGCCGGTGCCGGTCGACCAGCGCGGCGAGGTCGGCGGCGCGGTCGGCGGAGACCTGCCGGCCGATGAACTCGGTGACGGTGCCGAAGGCGATGTCGTCGGGGACGGCCAGCAGCGGCATCCGGTGTCTGCGGCAGGCCTCGACCAGGTCCTCGGGCACCGGGCCGACCTCGGCCTCGCCGGCCGCCAGGGCGACCGCGCCGCCGGCCGCGATGGTCCGCACGAACCGCTCGGAGTCGGCCGGGCCGCCGCGCCAGAGCATCCCGGTGAGCACCAGCTCGCCGCCGTGCAGGTAGCGGCCTGGGTCGTGCAGGTCCGTGGTCATCACACCGCTGACCTGCCGGTCCAGCTCCTCCTCGGCCGCGAGCAGGCGCAGTCGCGGGGCGCCGGGGGCGAGCAGGTCACGGACACGCATCCGCGGACTCCTAACAGGGGCTGGAACGGGGGCTGGAACAGGCGGCATACAGGGGACTGGAACGGGGGGAGGGGGTCGGCCGTCCGGTCCGGAGGTCACAGTGTGCCCGAACATCCGTGCTCGGTGTTACGTACCAGGGGCCGCCGGGTCACGGGGCCGTAGCCCGCCCGTCACGGCCGGATTACGGTCGTAGGTAGCACTCGGCGAACACCTGGGCTGCGGGATTCTCCTCCTTAGAGGAACGTACAGGATGCCGGGCGGGACCACAGCCGGGGCTTCATGCCATCGGTGACTGCCAGTGGCCCCCGTCACAGGGGTTCACTGGGCGACACGCCACCGGACACCCGGTCGGCGAAGACTTGAGGAGACACCCGCATGGAGTTCCTTCGGCCCGCCACCTGGGACGAGGCTCTCGCGGCGAAGGCCGAGTACCCGACCGCGCTGCCCATCGCGGGTGGCACGGACGTCATGGTCGAGCTGAACTTCGACGTGCACCGGCCATCCGCGATTCTCGACCTGAACCGTGTCACCGAGCTCGCCGAATGGACGAACGACGGCAGCGTCGTCCGGCTCGGCGCCTCCGTCCCGTACGCCCGGATCATCGCGGAGCTGTCCGGCCCGCTGCCCGGGCTCGCGCTGGCGGCCCACACCGTCGGCTCCCCTCAGATCCGCAACCGCGGCGGCGTCGGCGGCAACCTGGGCGCGGCCTCCCCGGCCGGCGACTCCCACCCGGCGCTGCTGGCGGCCGGGCGGGACGTGTACGTCGAGGCGGCCTCGGTGCGCGGCACCCGGATGATCCCGATCGACGAGTTCTACGTCGGGGTCAAGCGCAACTGCCTGGAGGCGGACGAGCTGATCCGGGCCGTGCACATCCCGGTCGCGGACGGCCCGCAGCAGTTCTCGAAGATCGGCACCCGCAACGCGATGGTGATCGCGGTCTGCGCGTTCGGCTTCGCCCTGCACCCCGGGAACGGAACCGTCGGCACCGGTATCGGTTCGGCCGCCCCCACGCCGCGCCGCGCCGTCGAGGCCGAGGAGTACCTCCGGGGTGTGCTCGCCGAGCGCGGGCTCTGGGAGTCCGGCGAGCTGCTGGGCACCGAGGTGATCCAGCGCTTCGGCGAGCTGGTGAAGGCCGCCGCCTCCCCGATCGACGACGTCCGGGGCACCGCCGACTACCGGCGGCACGCGCTGGCCGTGATGGCCCGCCGCACCCTCACGTGGTGTTGGAACGACTACAGCAAGCAGATCAGGAGCGCGGCATGAGGGTCACGTTCACCGCCAACGGCAAGCCGGTCGAGGCCGACGACGTGTGGGAGGGCGAGAGCCTGCTCTACGTGCTGCGCGAGCGGGTCGGTCTGCCGGGCTCGAAGAACGCCTGTGAGCAGGGCGAGTGCGGCTCGTGCACCGTCTACCTGGACGGCGTGCCGGTCTGCTCCTGCCTGGTCGCGGCCGGCCAGGTGCAGGACCGCGAGGTGCGCACGGTCGAGGGCCTGACCGAGGAGAACGGCGAGCTGGGCCTGGTCCAGCAGGCGTTCATCGACGCCGGCGCCGTCCAGTGCGGCTTCTGCACCCCGGGTCTGCTGGTGCAGACCGACGCGCTGCTGGATCGCGAACCGCAGCCGAGCGACAACGACATCCGCGAGGCGCTGTCGGGCAACCTGTGCCGGTGCACCGGCTACGAGAAGATCATGGACGCGGTGCGGCTCGCCTCCGCCCGCAAGTGCGCCGGTGAGGGGGCTGGTTCGGAATGACCGTGCGGACCATCCAGGGCCAGAAGAACCTGCAGAACATCAACCAGGCCTCCAAGGACGGCATCGGCGGCTCGCCGCTGCGCCCGGACGGCAACCTGAAGGTCAAGGGCGAGTTCGCGTACTCGTCCGACATGTGGCACGAGGACATGCTCTGGGGTATGGCGCTGCGCTCGCCGCACCCCCGGGCCGACATCCTCTCGGTGGACATCTCCGAGGCGCTCAAGGTGCCCGGCGTCTACGCGGTGCTGACCCACGAGGACATCCCCGGCTCCAAGTACTACGGCCTGGAGATCCAGGACCAGCCGGCCCTGGCGATCGACAAGGTCCGCTACCACGGTGAGGCGATCGCGCTGGTCGCGGCCGACCACCCGGAGACGGCCCGGCGCGCGGTGAAGAAGATCAAGGTCGAGTACGAGGTGCTCACCCCGATCGTCACCGAGGAGCAGTGCCTGGACCCGGAGACCCACGGGTACGTGCACGAGCCGCACGAGTACAAGTCGCACGCGTACGGCAACATCTGCCACGAGCAGAGACTGGTCTCCGGCCTCGGCGTGACCGACGAGGTGCGGGCGATGGCGGACGTCATCGTCAGCGGCGACTACGAGGTCGGCATGCAGGACCAGGCCTTCCTCGGCCCGGAGTCCGGCCTGGCGGTGCCCGCCGAGGACGGCGGCATCGACCTGTACATCGCCACCCAGTGGCTGCACGTGGACCGCGAGCAGATGGCCCCGGTGCTGGACCTGCCCGAGGAGAAGGTCCGGCTCACCCTGGCCGGTGTCGGCGGCGCCTTCGGCGGCCGCGAGGACATCTCCATGCAGATCCACGCCTGCCTGCTGGCCCAGCACACCAACAAGCCGGTCAAGATCGTCTACTCCCGGGACGAGTCCTTCTACGGCCACGTCCACCGCCACCCGGCGCGGATGCACTACGAGCACGGCGCCACCCGGGACGGCAAGCTGGTCTTCGCCGACTGCCGGATCGTGCTGGACGGCGGCGCGTACGCCTCCGCCTCCCCCGCCGTGGTCGGCAACGCGGCCTCGCTCGGGCACGGCCCGTACGTGATCCCGAACGTCGGGATGCACGCCATCGCGCTCTACAGCAACAACCCGTCCTGCGGGGCGATGCGCGGCTTCGGCGCGGTGCAGGCGGCGTTCGGCTACGAGTCGCAGATGGACAAGCTGGCGGCCGAACTCGGCATGGACCCGGTGGAGTTGCGGCAGCTGAACGCGATGTCGGAGGGTGACTTCATGCCCACCGGCCAGCAGATCGACTCGCCCGCGCCGGTGGCCGAACTGCTGCAGCGCGCCAAGGACATGCCACTGCCGCCGCCGCTGGACACCGATCACCTGGACGTGCGCGCGCTGCCCGGCGCGCTGTCCAACACCTCGCACGGCGAGGGCATCGTGCGCGGCGTCGGCTACTCGGTCGGCATCAAGAACGTCGGCTTCTCCGAGGGCTTCGACGACTACTCCACCGCCCGGGTGCGCCTGGAGGTGATCGGCGGCGAGCCGGTCGCCATGGTGCACACCGCGATGGCCGAGGTCGGCCAGGGCGGCGTCACCGTGCACGCCCAGATCGCCCGAACCGAGCTGGGCGTCGAGCAGGTCACCATCCACCCGGCCAACACCGAGGTGGGGTCGGCCGGTTCGACCTCCGCCTCACGCCAGACGTACATGACCGGCGGCGCGGTGAAGCTGGCCGCCGAGGCCGTCCGGCGGGAGCTGATCGAGAAGGGCCGGCGCCGCTACGGCTGGTCCCACAAGGACATCACGCTGGCCGGCGGCAAGGTGGTCTCGGAGAGCGCCGGCGTGCTGGTCCCCATGGTGGACCTGCTGGGCGACGAGGCCATCGACCTCACCCGCGAGCACCACCACCGGCCCACCCAGGCCTTCGACAAGGAGACCGGCCAGGGCTTCGGCCACGTCCAGTACACCTTCTGCGCCAACCGCGCGGTGGTGGACGTGGACGTGGAGCTGGGCCTGGTCAAGGTGGTCGAGCTGACCGCCGTCCAGGACGTCGGCAAGGCGCTCAACCCGCTCTCCGTGGTCGGCCAGATCCAGGGCGGCTGCACCCAGGCGCTCGGACTCGCGGTGATGGAGGAGATCATCGTCCGGGACGGCAAGGTCCGCAACGCCTCCTTCACCGACTACCTGATCCCCACCATCCTGGACACTCCGCCGATCCCGGTGGACGTCCTCGAACTTCCCGACCCGCACGCCCCGTACGGGCTGCGCGGCGTCGGCGAGGCGCCGACCGTGTCGGCGACGCCCTCGATCGTGGCGGCCATCCGCAACGCCACGGGCCTGGCGCTCAACCGGATCCCGGTCCGGCCCGAGCACCTGACCACCGAACAGCCGGGCTGATCCCGGGAGTTCGACGTTCGGGAGTACGACCTCCGGAAGCTCCGGAAGCTCCGGCAGCTCCGGCAGCTCCGGCAGCTCCGGCAGAACGAACCTCCCCGGGGCGGTGACGCGTCTTCCCCGCCGCCCCGGGGCCTCCCCCACCCGCTGCCCTGCCCACGCCGGGGTTCCGCAGCGGTGCGCACCACCCTCAACTGCACCGCTGGCACTCCCCCGACGAGTGCCCCCCACAGTGAGTCGATACCGTCCCCCTGTGCCACCTTCGTTGACTGGCAGTCAGGTCGGCTCGCCCACCCCAACCCCCTTTGACACTTGGGAGTGGACATGACCAGGATCCCCACGGAGCCCGGCACCACCGAAGCAGACAGACCCACCGGGGACGAGACCCGTCCCTCGTCCCCGGCACCACGCCCGAACGGCGCGCTGGACGCGTACTTCAAGATCTCCGCCCGGGGCTCGACCCTCGCCAACGAACTGCGCGGCGGCCTCACCACGTTCATGGCGATGGCGTACATCATCCTGCTCAACCCGCTGATCCTCAGCGGCGCGGACGTCGACGGCGTCAAGCTCGACCACGCCGCACTGACCACCGCCACCGCGCTCGCGGCCGCCGTCACCACCATCCTGATGGGCCTGGTCGGCAACGTGCCGCTGGCCCTGGCCGCCGGACTCTCGGTCTCCGGCGCGGTCTCCGCGCTCGTCGTCCCCCACACCACCTGGTCGCAGGCCATGGGCCTGTGCGTGATCTACGGCCTGCTGATCGTGCTGCTGGTGGCCTCCGGCCTGCGCGAGAAGATCATGAACGGCATCCCGCTGCCGCTCAAGCACGCGATCACCATCGGTATCGGCCTGTTCGTCACGATCATCGGCCTCTACAAGGCCGGGTTCATGCACACCGGCGGCCCCACCCCGCTCTCGCTCGGCCCGGCCGGCGAGCTGACCGGCTGGCCGGTGCTGATCTTCTGTGTCACCCTGCTGTCCGTCTTCGTGCTGATGGCGCGCGGCATCCGCGGCGCGATCCTGATCGGCATCGCCGGCGGCACCGTACTCGCGATGATCGTCAACCAGGTCGCCGATGTGCCGGCCTCCGCCTGGAAGAACTCCGTGCCGGTGTGGCCCGGCAGCCCGGTCTCCGCGCCCGACTTCAGCCTGTTCGGCCACGTCGACCTGTTCGGCGCCTTCGGCGGCCACGGCATGGGCGCGATCAGCGCCTCGGTCGCGGTGTTCACCCTGGTGCTGGCCGGCTTCTTCGACGCGATGGCCACCATCATCGGCGTCGGCACCGAGGCCGGGCTGGCGGACGGGCAGGGCCGGATGCCCGGCCTGTCCAAGGCGCTGTTCATCGACGGCGCCGGCGGCGCGGTCGGCGGCCTGGCGGGCGCGTCCGGCCAGACGGTCTTCGTCGAGTCCGCGACCGGTGTCGGCGACGGCGCCCGGACCGGCCTCGCCTCCACCGTCACCGGCGGCCTGTTCGCCCTGATGCTGTTCTTCTCGCCGCTGGCCGGCATCGTCCCGGTCGAGGTCGCCTCCGCCGCCCTGGTGGTGATCGGCTCGATGATGATGAGCCAGGCCCGGCACATCGACTGGTCCGACCGCGAGGTCGCCATCCCGGCCTTCCTCACCTGCGTGCTGATGCCCTTCACGTACAGCATCACCGCGGGCGTCGCCGCCGGCGTGATCTCGTACTCGGTCCTCAAGGCCGGCCAGGGCAAGTGGCGCGAGCCCGGGCTGCTGATGTGGATCCTCACCGCGGTCTTCGTGCTGTACTTCGCGCTCACTCCGATCAAGTCCTGGCTGGGCGTGCACTAGGCGCCGTTCCTCACGCACCACCGCCGCCGTACGGGATCGTTTCCCGTACGGCGGCTCTCCCGCTACTGTCGAAACCGTGTAAGGAGCCTCCGACATGCAGGACATCGCCGAGCAGTTGCAGGCCTGGCACGCGTCCGGGCGTTCCTTCGCCGTGGCCACCGTGGTCGGCGTCTGCGGCAGCGCCCCGCGAGACCCGGGGGCGGCACTGGCCGTGGACGCGGCCGGGGAGGCGGTCGGCAGCGTCTCCGGCGGGTGCGTCGAGGGCGCGGTGTACGAGCTGTGCCAGGCCGCGATCGAGAGCGGCGAGCCGGTCCTGGAACGCTTCGGTTACAGCGACGAGGACGCCTTCGCGGTCGGGCTGACCTGCGGCGGGATCCTCGACGTGTTCGTCCAGCCGGTCGTGCCGGGGGCGGACCCCGGAATGGACGCGGGCCTCACCCACCTGGCCGCCGGGACCCCGGTCGCGCTCGCCCGGGTGATCGAGGGCCCGGCCGGGCTGCTCGGCGCCACCCTCGCGGTCACCGCCGGCGATGCCTCCGGGGCGCTCTCGGTGGGACCGTCCACGGTCGGCGCGCTGGAGCGGGCGCTCATCGCCGAGGCCCGGGCGATGCTGGACGCCGGGCAGACCGGGCGGATCGTGCTCGGCCTGGACGGGCGGCCCTGCGACGAGCGGGAGCAGGGCACGGTCACCTGCTTCGTCGAGTCCTACGTGCCCGCACCCCGGATGCTGGTCTTCGGCGCGATCGACTTCGCCGCCGCCGTGGTGCGGATCGGCAAGTTCCTCGGCTACCACGTCACGGTCTGCGACGCCCGGCCGGTCTTCGCCACCGCCCGTCGCTTCCCGGACGCGGACGAGGTGGTGACCGACTGGCCGCACCGCTACCTGGACTCCCAGCTCGGCCGGATCGACGGACGCACCGTGCTGTGCGTGCTCACCCACGACGCCAAGTTCGACATCCCCCTGTTGGAACGCGCCCTGCGGCTGCCGGTCGGCTACGTCGGCGCGATGGGTTCGCGCCGCACCCACCGCGACCGGGAGGCCAAGCTGCGCGAGGCCGGGCTGACGGACGCCGAGCTCGCCCGGCTGCGCTCCCCCATCGGCCTCGACCTGGGCGCCCGCACCCCCGAGGAGACGGCGGTCTCGGTCGCCGCCGAGATCATCGCCCACCGGCGCGGCGGCAGCTGCCTGCCCCTGAGCGCCGGGGACGGGCCGATCCACCACGACGTGGCCGCTGCGCCTTCGGAGGACGCGGCCGCGAGCAGCTCACCGCACGCCGCGTGACGGCCTCCTGGAGCAGTGTTCAGCGCACCACGCGGTGGGCCTCGAAGATCTGCGGCGGGCCGGTCGGGATGCCGGGCACGCCCCCCGGGCCTGCCGCCGCCGGCCGGCGCGGAGGTATGGCGAGGTCCGCCACGGACGGCGCCCGCCGGTTGCCGGCGACGGTGAGGAGGGCCTGCACCTCGGTGGCCCGCTCCCACACCTCATCGGGTGTGGGCAGCCGGTCGAAGCCGCTCAGGTGACGTTCAGACGCGCGGCCAGGCGGAGGAGGCCGGGGCTGAGCCGGGAGAGCAGGCGGGCGACCTTGGCCTCGGGGGTGACCGGGACGACGGGCTTGCCGGTGCGCACGGCGGTGACGATGGCCCCGGCGACCTTCTCCGGCGGGAAGCCGCGGCGGGCGTAGAGCTTGGCGGCCCGGGCCTGCTTGGCCGCCTGCTCGGCGGCGGTGGTGGCGGAGAAGGTGGAGGTGCGGGTGATGTTGGTGTTGACGATGCCGGGGCAGATGGTGGAGACGCCGATGCCGTGGGCGACGAACTCCGCGCGCAGGCAGTCGGAGAGCATGAACACCGCGGCCTTGCTGGTGGCGTAGGCGGTGAGCGCCTTGGCCGGCAGGTAGGCGGCGGCCGAGGAGACGTTGACGATGTGGCCGCCCTGGCCGCGGTCGGCCATCAGGGTGCCGAAGGCTCGGCAGCCGTGGATCACGCCCCAGAGGTTGACGTCCAGGACCCTCTGCCACTCCTTCTCGGTGGTCTGCAGGAAGGTTCCGGAGTGGCCGATGCCCGCGTTGTTGACCATCACGTCGGGCACCCCATGCTCGGCGGCGACGGTCTGCGCGAACTCGTCCATCGCGGCGCCGTCGGCGACGTCCACCCGGTAGGCGTGCGCCTTCGGGCCGATCAGCGAGGCGAGTTCGGCGGTGCGCTCGGCGGCCGCGAGGTCGAGGTCGCAGACCACCACCCGGGCACCGTCCTCGGCGAAGGCGAGCGCGGTGGCCCGTCCGATGCCGCTGCCGCCGCCGGTGACGACCACCAACCGGCCGTCACCCTCGGCGGTTCGGGTGTCGCCCGGGCTCCCGGTCTCGATGCGGGCAGTGAACTCGCGGACCATGCCGGCCACGGTGGCTCCCTTCTCCAGCAGCGCCGCCCAGTGGCCGGCGTGCAGCGTGCGTCGGGTCAGCTCGGGCACCCAGCGCTCCAGGCCCTCGGAGAGGTAGGTGCCGGCGTAGCGGTCCCGGGTGAGGGTGATCAGCTGGACCGGCACCTCGGTCGACCGCTCACGCGGACTGCCCATGGTGGGGCGGAAGTTGGCGCGGTACAGCTCGATGCCGCGGACCGCGTCGCGGCGCAGGCTCGGCTTCGGGTGGTCCGCGCGCGGGGAGACGTGCTCCAGGTCGCGCAACACCCGCGGCCAGGCCCGGGCCAGGCCGAGGCGCCAGACGGCGGGGGCGAGGAAGGGCAGGTGGAAAGCGGTGATGTACCAGGAGTGCAGGCCCTGGTGGAGCAACTGCCCGAGGTGGCGCGGGGTGGGGCGGCGCAGCCGGTGGCGCAGCCAGTAGCCCATGTGGTCCAGGCAGGGGCCGGACATGGTGGTGTACGAGGCGATCCGGCGCTCGGCGCCGGGAGCGGTGACGGCCTCCCAGGACTGGATCGAGCCCCAGTCGTGGGCGACGACGTGGACCGGGCGCTCCGGGCTGACGGCGTCGGCGACGACGAACAGGTCGTCGGCGAGCTGCTCCAGGCGGTAGCCGTCCCGGTTCGCGGGGACGCCCGACTCGCCGGCGCCGCGCACGTCGTAGCGGACCACGTGGTGGTCGCGGGCGAGGTCGGCGGCGATGTCGTCCCAGACGGCGTGGGTGTCCGGGTAGCCGTGCACCAGGAGGACGGTGGGGGCGTCCGGGTCGCCCTGTTCGAAGACGGCGAGCGGGAGGCCGCCGGAGTGGACGGTCCGGCGGCGGATCGGGGTCGTCATCGGGTGGCCTCCAGGGCGGTCGGCTCGTCATCGGTCGGCTGGGCGTCGACCCGGTCGGCGTCGGCCCGGTCAGTGTCGGCCGACTCGTCGGTGGCGGTCCAGCGGCGGACGTGCGGGAGGTCGTCGTCGAGCCAGTAGGCGTCGTCCTCGGTGACCACCAGCAGTTCCTCGAACTTGATGCCCACGCCGCGGAATCCGATGTGCGGCTCGACCGCCCACAGGCCCGGGGTGGGCGCGTGCCGGGAGGCGCGGCCGTCCGCCCACAGTGGCGAACGGCCGTGCAGGCGCTCGGAGATGAGTTCGCGGCCGAGGGTCTGCAGGGTGCGCACGCCGAAGCCGAGGACGTTCACCCCGGCCGGGCCGCGCACGGTGGTGCGGGTGACCTGGTGGCCGATCACCCGGCCCGGGTAGACCTGGTGGCGGTTGTCGTAGCCGTGCGCGGCGATCTGCGCGTCCACGGCCGCGTACACCCCGTTGAGCGGCTTGCGGGCGCGCACCTCGGCGAGGATCAGCTCGCGGTAGACCTTGAGGTCGGCGGCCAGGAGGTCCCAGACCTTGTTCTCGCCGACCTTGCCGCCGTAGCCGATGTCGGCGGTGTAGCCGTCCACGACGGGTGCGCAGTCCAGCACGTACGGCATGCCCTCCTCCAGCTTGCGGTCGCCGGCGAAGAACTGCAGCGGGGTGTGGAAGTGCCGGAAGGCCGTCCGGTCGCCGAACCAGGCGAAGGGGACGTGGAAGAAGTCCTGCACCCCTGCGGCGACCAGGCGGCGGCGCAGCTCGGCGGTGGCCTGCCGCTCGGTGACGCCCGGTTCGATCCAGGCGGCGACCTGTTCGGCGCAGTGGTAGGCGAGTTGCTGGGTCTCGCGGAAGCGGGCGAGGTCGCGCTCGGCGTAGGGGAACGTCGGCATCGCATTCGCCATCGGGGGCATCGGGAGGCTCCTTCTCGGGCCGCTGCGGCTGGGCGGCGGTTAGACGTCGAGCACGAGGGTCTCGCCCTCGGCGGCCCGGGAGACGCAGGGCAGCAGGGCGCCGGCGGCACGCTGCTCGGGGGTGAGGCGGCGGTCCCGGTGGTCTGGCGTACCGAACAGCAGACGGACCTCGCAGGTGCCGCAGAAGCCCTGGTGGCAGGAGTACGGGAGGTTCGGGCGGGCCTCGCGCAGCACGTCCAGGGCGGAGCGGTCGGCAGGGACGTCCAAGGTCGGGCCGTCGGTGCGGAGCTGGACGGCGAAGGGCTCGCCGTCGGCGATCGGGGCCGCGCCGAAGCGCTCGAAGTGCAGGGCGGAGGCCGGGGACCGGTCCAGTGCCCGCTGGACGGCGGTGAGCATCGGGGCCGGGCCGCAGCAGTAGACGGCCGCGCCGCGCGGGGCGTGGGCGAGCAGTTCGGCGCCGGTGGGGACGCCACCGTGCTCGTCGTCGGTGCGCAGCACCACGCGGTGCGGGTCGAGGGAGCGCAGCTCCTCCGCGTACGGGAGGCTGTCGGCGCTGCGGCCGACGTGGACCAGGCGCCAGTCCAGGCCGTGCCGCTGGGCCTCGCGGGCCATCGGCAGCAGCGGGGTGATGCCGATGCCGCCGGCCAGGAGCAGGACCGCGGGCTCGGCGCAGAAGGCGAAGCCGTTGCGCGGGCGGCGGGCGGCGAGGCGGGCGCCGGGGTGCAGGGTGTCGTGGATCTCGACGGATCCGCCGCCGCCCTCGGGCAGCTTGCGGACGGCGATCCGGTAGCCGCGCCGGTCGGCCGGGTCGCCGCTGAGCGAGTAGTGGCGCTCGCGGCCGGAGGGCAGGGCGAGGCGCAGGTGGGCGCCGGGCTGCCAGGGCGGCAGCTGGCCGCCGGAGGGGTCGGCGAGGCTCAACTCGGTGACGTCGGCGGCGAGTTCCCGGCGGGCGGTGACGACCAGCTGCAGCTGCGGGGTGGGGCGGCTGAGCGGGCGGCGGGGGTTGCGGCGCAGCAGGGGGCCGCCGAGGGCCGGGGAGTAGCGGTCACCGAAGGCGGTGAGGAAGCGGATGAAGGCGTCGGCGCGGGGGCGGCCGTAGAGGTCGGGGGGCGGGGTGAGCAGGTCCATCCGGGTGGGTCCTTGGCGTGGGAGAGGGGCGGGCGACAGCTGACGGGTTTCAGATTTCAGACTTCAGATTTCAGCGAACAGATGACGTTCTGTGTTCGCTGAAATCTGTCAGTTGTCAGTTGTCAGTCGTTCGCGGCGGCGGCGCGGGCGGCCAGGGAGGCGGCGAGGTAGCCCAGCGCCTGGCTGGAGGACCCCTCCTGGGTCGGGTGGTATCCCGGCCGCAGGTAGCGCAGCCCGGAGCGGATCGACCGGAGCGGGTCCGGCAGCAGTCCGCGCTTGGCGATCCGCCCCGCCTCCCGCCAGGTGGGCTTGAGCCGCCCCTCCAGCGTCGGGTCGGCGGCCAGCAGGAAGCGGGCCCCGCGCACCCAGAGGTGGACCAGCAGCGGCCCGGACACCGCCATCCCGCGCACCCGGCGCAGGTAGCCCGGGTCCAGGTGGACCATCAGGTCGTAGGCGACGCTGCGGTGCTCGACCTCTTCGGCGCCGTGCCAGCGCAGCAGGTCGAGCATCGTCGGATCGGCCTTGGCCCGGTCCAGTCCCGGCGAGTTGAGCGCCCAGTCGCCGAGGAAGGCGGTGAAGTGCTCGATCGCCGCGATGAAGGCGACCCGCTCGATGATGTTCTCCCGCCGCCGGGCCGGCGTCAGGCCCGGCTTGTCGCCCAGGATGCGCTGGAACAGCCAGGCGATCTGTCGCACGTACGGACGCGGGTCGAGCCCCTGGCCGAGCAGGTGGTCGAGCACCTCCTGGTGCGCCTCGGCGTGGATGGCCTCCTGCCCGATGAACCCGAGCACCTCCTCGCGCAGCTGCTCGTCCCGGATGAGCGGCAGCGCCTCCTTGAACACCCTGACGAACCAGCGCTCGCCCTCGGGCAGCAGGAGGTGCAGCACGTTGATGACGTGGGTGGCCATCGGCTCGTCCGGGATCCAGTGCAGCGGCAGCCGGGCCCAGTCGAAGCGGACGTCCCGGGGCTCCAGGACGAGGCCGTCGTGCACGCGCGGGGCGGGGGCGGCGAGGGCGGGGACGGGGGTGGATCGGGGCATGGCAGGCCCTCCTGACCTGGGAGCGGCGGCTCGGCTCAGGGAAACGTACTCGCCGGTAGCGGTGCCGACAAGGGTTTCGGCGGCTCTTATCGACATCGAGTCTAATAAGTGTTGTGCACCGGGAGGCGACCTCGGAAACACTCCGCCTCGGAAACACTCCGTCGGGAACCCGGGAACACTCCGCCGGAAAGCAGGCGGGCCCCGCCGGACGCGAGACGTCCGACGGGGCCCGTCAAGCAGGGCCGGGCAGCGCGCGGCGGCGCCGCTCAGACCGCCATCGCCAGCATCAGCGGCGCCGCCCGGGCCGCCAGCAGCTCGGCGGCGGCCTTCAGCTTGTGGATGTTGTCCACCGGCATCGAGGTGGCCAGGCAGCCGACCGTGCTGCCGGCCGTGATCGGCACCGCGGCGCACACCGTGCCGAGGGCGTACTCCTGGATGTCCAGCACCGGCACGGTGGCCGGCTGCCGCTCCAGCCGGTGCATCAGCTGGTCGGCGTCGGTGACGGTGCGGGAGGTGAGCCGGGCGACCGGGTGCCGGGAGAGGTGGTCGCGCCGGCCGTCCACGTCCAGCTGGCTGAGCAGGCACTTGCCGATCGCGCTGGCGTGCGCGGTGGCGCGGAAGTCCACCCACTCCTGGACGGCCGGCGCGAAGTCGGATGCCGAGACCGCCTCGACCGACAACTCCCCGTCGTGGTACCGGCTGAAGTACACTGCGGCGCCCAACTCGTCCCGGAGTTCTGCGAGTTTACGGTTCAGCCGGGCCTTGACGAGCTGCTCCCGGTTGTGCTGTCCGAGCAGGGCGAAGGTACCGCCGAGCACCCAACCGCCGTCCTGGCACTGGAGGTAGCCCTCGATCTCGAGGAGCTCGGCGAGCCGCCGGACGGTCGGCAGGCCGAGCGAGGTCTCCCTGGCGAGGGCGACCAGGGTGGCACCGTCGGGGTGCCGGTCGACGGCCTCCAGCAGTCTGAGGGCGTACTGCAGGGAGGTGAACGGGCCCGTCAGACCCTGGTCCAGCGCGGCGTGACGACCCGGGGCTGGTGTCGACATGTCGTCCCCTTCCGATGTCCCCCACGGAGCGACCGCGGGCGGCCTCCAGCCTATCCACCCGGCGGGCCCGGCAACTGGCGTCCGTGAATATCCGTGAACATTCCGTGGAGCAGCTGCCGGTCGGCTGGTAAAAGGGGCCCCACGGGACGACTCCGGCCGCACGACGCCCGACGGGCCCCTCCCCCACTGCCCTGGGGGGAGGGGCCCGTCATGCGGCCGCCGGGGTGCGGGCCCCGGCGGCCGGTGAGGGGGTGCGGAAGGGGCGGCCGGTCAGTCGGTCCCCGGCCCCTGAGTCAGGATCAGCCCTCGTCGCCGGCGCGCAGCTTGGCGACGGCGGCCTCGACCCGGGCGCCGTACTCCTCGTCGGCGGCGTGGAAGTGGGCCAGGTTCTTCTCCACCACGTCGTCCCGCGTCACCTGCGCCAGGAAGCCCGCGATGTTGTCGACCAGGCGGGCCTTCTCGCCCTCCGACATCAGCCGGTACAGCTCGCCGGCCTGGAAGAAGTCGTCGTCCTTGGTGTGGACCGGCGTGGTGTGGGTGCCGGTGTGGCCGTCCACCTTGACCGGCGCGGCAAGCGCGCTGTCGCTCTGGGTCGGGCCGTCGTACGAGTTGGGCTCGTAGTTCTTGCCGCGGCCGGCGCTGTTGACGGCCATGAGGCCGTCCCGGCCGTAGTTGGCGGCCTCGGTGGCGCGCGGGGCGTTCACCGGCAGCAGGGTGTGGTTGACGCCGAGGCGGTACCGCTGGGCGTCCGCGTAGGCGAACAGCCGGCCCTGGAGCATCTTGTCCGGGGACGGGCCGATGCCGGGCACGAAGTTGTTCGGCGAGAACGCGGCCTGCTCGACCTCGGCGAAGACGTTCTCCGGGTTCTTGTTGAGCACCAGGCGGCCGACCTTGACCAGCGGGTAGTCGGCGTGCGGCCACACCTTGGTGAGGTCGAAGGGGTTGAAGCGGTAGTCCGCCGCCTCGGCGACCGGCATCAGCTGGACGTAGAGGGTCCAGGACGGGAACACCCCGCGCTCGATGGCCTGGTGCAGGTCGCGCTGGTGCGAGTCGGCGTCGGCGCCGACCACCTCGGCGGCCTGGCCGCCGTCCAGGGAGCGGATGCCCTGGTTGGTCTTGAAGTGGTACTTCACCCAGTAGGCCTCGCCCTCGGCGGTGACCCACTGGTAGGTGTGCGAGCCGTAGCCGTTCATGTGGCGGTACGAGGCCGGGATGCCGCGGTCGCCGAACAGCCAGGTGATCTGGTGGGTCGAGGCCGGCGAGTGGGCCCAGAAGTCCCAGACGTTGTCCGCCTCCTGCACGCCGGTGTACGGGTCGCGCTTCTGCGAGTGGATGAAGTCGGGGAACTTGATCGGGTCCTTGATGAAGAACACCGGGGTGTTGTTGCCGACGAGGTCGTAGTTGCCGTCCTCGGTGTAGAACTTCAGCGCGAAGCCGCGCGGGTCGCGCACCGCGTCGCTGGCGCCCAGGTTGCCGGCCACGGTGGAGAAGCGCAGGAAGACCTCGGTGCGCTTGCCGACCTCGGACAGGAACGCCGCCCGGGTGTACTGCGACACCTCGTCGGTGACCTCGAAGTAGCCGTACGCGCCGGAGCCGCGGGCGTGCACGACGCGCTCCGGGATGCGCTCGCGGTTGAACCGGGCCAGCTTCTCCAGCAGGTGCTGGTCCTGGATCAGCAGCGGGCCGTACTCGCCGGCCGAGGCCGAGTTCTGGTTGTCGGCGACCGGGGCGCCGGACTCCGTGGTCAGGATCTTGGACATGGAGGGTCCTTCAGGTCTCGAAAAGGCGGTGCGTGGAGAGGTGGGCGAGCGCCGCGGCTCAAATGCCGAGCAGGCGCCAGAGCGCCGAGCGGCGGCGGGCGGAGTGCTCGCCGTCGGGGCCGTCGGACGGCTGGAGGCCGGCCACCGCGGCGGCGGCCGCGGCCGGGTCCGCCAGCGGACGGGCGGCGGTCAGCGCGGCGGCCTCCTCGCCGGCCAGGCCGGCGGCGGTGAGCGCGGCCGCGGCCTCGGCGGCCGGGACGGCGTTGAACCAGCGCAGCGCGAGGGCCGCGCGGCCGGCCTCGGTGAGGCGGCCGGTGAGCCGGAGGCGGGCGAGCCCGCCGTCCGGGTAGACGTTGATCCGCACATGGGTCACCGGGCGGCCCACGTCGAGCCGGAAGCGGTGCCGGGTGTCGGGCTGCAGACGGGTGCGGGGCAGGATCTCGAACCACTCGCCCTCGGCCGGGTCCTGCCCGGTCGAGGCGTCGAAGCCGATCAGGTCGGCCCAGCCGGGGGCATTGGCGACGAAGTGGGTGGTGTCCACCTCGGCGGCCAGGACCTCGCCGCCCCCGGCCAGGGCGATCTGTACCCAGTCGTTGGCCTTGTCGCGCCGACGCCGGGTCTCCCAGCCCTCGCCCATGACGGAGGCGCGACCGGGAGCGTTCAGGTTGTGCGGGGAGGAGAAGTAGCGGTCGGAGGCCGCCTCGGCCACGCCGCCGTACTCCTGGGCGGCCAGGTCGAAGGTGAGGCCGTCCAGTTCGCGCGGGTCGGGCAGCACCTCGCCGTGCACCCGGAGCCGGGCGACGCCGCCGTCCGGGAAGATGTTCAGCCGCACGTGGGTGTAGCGGGTGTCGTCCTGGACGGCGAACTCGTGGGTGGTGTCGCCCTGGAGCGGGGTGCGCGGCAGGATGACGGTCCACTCGGCGTCCTGCAGTTCCTCGGGCGAGGGGTGCCCGGGGACGGAGGCGGCCTCGACCGAGGCGCTCTCCGGATAGTTGCCGGTGAAGTGGGCGGTGTCGACGATGAGGCCGCGGATCACGCCGCCGACGCCGAGCCGGACGATCGCCCAGTCGTGGTCCTGGTCGGTGGGGTGCGGCTGGTCGGCGGAGACGCCGCGCCGGCGCTTGGACTCCCAGCCGTCCATGATCTGGCCCTTGTGGCCGAAGGTGTGCGGGCGGAACTCGGCGGGCTTGGCGACCAGCAGGTTCTCCGCGTCCGCGAAGGTGTCCTCATTGGTGGCGACGACGCCCGCGCCGAGCAGCCGGGAGGCCAGGTCGACCAGCTCGGCGAAGGGAGCGCTCGGGGTGTCGGCAGTGGTCACTGACTCTCCTCGGAAGACGGTGTCGGTACAGGCCGTGTCGGCTCAAGAAGTGCTTTCGAAAATGGGGTTGGCGGGCCGGGTGAGCTGGCGGCCGAACGGCTCGCCGCCGGTGTCCACCGCGCGGCCGCGCAGCCAGGTGGTGCGGACGGCGCCGGTCAAGGTCCGTCCCGCGTACGGGGTGACCGGGTTGCGGTGATGCAACTCGCCCGCGTGGACGGCGAATTCGCCGTTAGGGTCGAAGGCGACCAGGTCGGCGTCGCAGCCCGCCGCGATGGCGCCCTTGATGCCGCTGAGGCCGACCAGCTCGGCCGGTCCGGCGGACATCCAGCGCACCACGTCGGCCAGGGTGTGGCCGCGCCGGCGGGCCTCGGTCCAGACGGCCGGCAGGCCCAGCTGCAGCGAGGCGATGCCGCCCCAGGCTGCCGCGAAGTCACCGCTGCCGCCGTACTCGGGCAGCGACTTGAGGTCGGGAGTGGACGGGGAGTGGTCGGAGACGACGGCGATGAACTCGCCGCGCCCCAGGGCCTCCCAGAGCGCGTCCCGGTTGGCCTCGTCGCGGATCGGCGGGCAGCACTTGAAGGCGGTGTCTCCCTCCGGCACCTGCTCGGCCGACAGTGTCAGGTAGTGCGGGCAGGTCTCGGCGGTCACCTGGACGCCGTCCTCGCGGGCCCGGCGCAGCAGCGGCAGCACGGCCGCCGAGGAGACGTGCAGGATGTGCACCCGGGCGCCGGTCCGACGGGAGCCGGTCTTGTCAAGCGCCGCCAGCAGGTGGGCGACGGCCGCGGTCTCCGCGCCGGCGGGGCGGGAGGCGAGGAAGTCCCGGTAGTGGACGCCGGGTTGCTGCGGCGCGGCGGCCAGCACCGCCGGGTCCTCGGCGTGGATGATCGCCAGCGCCCCGATCCGGGCCTGCTCGGCCAGTGCGGCCTCCAGGTCGGCGCCCTCGACGTGCGGGAACTCGTCGACGCCGGAGGGGGCGAGGAAGCTTTTGAAGCCGAACACGCCCTCCCGGTACAGGGGTTCGATGTCCGGCACGTTGCCGGGGACGGCGCCGCCCCAGAAGCCGAGGTCGACCCAGGCCTGACCCTCGGCGGTCTTCCGCTTGGCGGCCAGCCCCGCCACCGTGGTGGTGGGCGGGATCGAGTTGAGCGGCATGTCGATGATCGTGGTGACGCCGCCGGCCGCGGCCGCCCGGGTGGCGGTGGCGAAGCCCTCCCACTCGGTGCGGCCGGGCTCGTTGACGTGCACGTGGGTGTCGACCAGGCCGGGCAGCAAGGCCGCGTCGCCGAGGTCGACGAGCTCGCCGTCGCCGATCGCGAGCGAGCCGTGCGCGGCGACCCGCTCGATCTTCCCGTCCCGGATCAGCACGTCCGCGGGGCGCTCGCCGTCAGGCAGCACCACCCGACGGGAGCGGATCACCGCTGGCTGGCCGACAGGCATGGGGGACCTCCGAAACCTGGGAGTTGGGGGTGGCGGAACGCGGGCGGAGGCGAAGGATTGCCGGGAGCCTAGGCCCGCCTTCAACAAAACGTCAATGGAGGAACGTACGAGGGCTCAGCCCGGCAGCAGCTCTTCGGCCAACCGCTCCCCCGCGACCTCGGCCAGCTCACCGGCCTTGGTCAGGCTGTCCCCCGGCTGCTCCGCCAGATCGGTGAGGGCGATCGCGAGGGTGAACCCGGCCGCACGCCACTCGGGCTCGGAGAGCTCCAACCGGCCCGCCACAGCGGCCACCCGAACCCCCGCCCGGGCAGCCGCCGCGGCGACTCCGGCGGGGGCCTTGCCGTGGAGCGTCTGCGCGTCCAGGCAGCCCTCGCCGGTGACGACGAGGCGTGCCCCACGCACGGCCTCGTCGAAACCCAGCAGTTCGAGCAGCAGCTCGATTCCGGGTCGCATGGTGGCGCCGAGCAGGGCGAGCGCGGCGAAGCCCACCCCGCCCGCGGCCCCGGCACCGGGGGCCTCCCGGACGTCGCGGCCGGTGACCGCGGCGACCTGGTCGGCGAAGCGGGTCAGGCCCTCCTCCAGGACCACCAGGTCGGCCCCGTCGGCGCCCTTCTGCGGGCCGTAGACGGCGGTGGCGCCGCGCGGGCCGAGCAGCGGGTTGTCCACGTCGCAGGCGACCACGATCTCGACGCCGGTCAGCAGCTCGGCCAGCCGGCCGGGCTCGATCCGGTCGAGCTTGCGCAACGCGGCCCCGCCGGGCGGCAGTTCGGTGCCCTCGGGGTCCAGGAGGCTGACCCCGAGCGCCTGCACCATGCCGGCGCCGCCGTCGGTGCCGGCGCTGCCGCCGAGGCCCAGCACGATCCGCTTGGCGCCCAGCGAGACGGCCCGGCCGATCAGCTGGCCGACCCCGTAGGAGCCGGCCGCGAGCGGCGCGGTCCGGCCGCCGGGGAGCCGGGCGAGGCCGGAGGCCTGGGCCAGCTCGACCACGGCGGTGTCGCCACGGACGGCCAGCGCGGCGTCCACCGGCAGGCCGGTCGGGCCGGCCACCTTGGCCGGGACGCGGGTGAAGCCGGCCGCGAGCGCGGCGGCCAGGGTGCCCTCGCCGCCGTCGGCGACGGGCAGTTCGCGCACCTCGGTGCCGGGCACGGCGCGCCGGATGCCGGCGGCGATCCGGGCGGCGACCTCGGCGCCCTCCAGGGTGCCCTTGAACTTGTCCGGAGCTACGACCACATGGCCCTGGTGGGGGGTGGGGGGCATGGTGTGGTCCTCACTTCCGTACGGGTATGACGGTGGTTCGACAAGCATGTGTCCGGGGGCCTCGGGGATGCGACCCCCCGCCCGGGTGGTGCACGCCCGCACGGGCGGTGCGACCCGCACGGGCGGTGCGCCCCCCTCCCCGCCGTTCCCCTCGTCCCGCTTCCGACGTACGAGGGGCTCCCCTCGGCGGGGAGGGGGGCCGGGCGATGCGCACTGGGCACGACCGAAGTGCCCCCAGGGAGGGTGCGCGCATCACCGGCTGGATCGACCGGCGGGCGGGTGGATGAGCCCCGGCCCGCACGCCGGTCGGGTCTTGCCTCCTGGCGGCGCGGGCACGACCGGATCAGGTACACGCCACCAGAAGGTGCTCAGGGCCGGGGGCTCCGCTCGGGAGCCCCCGGGGTGTCACTCGACCTCGCGGCCGGAGAGCCGCTCGACGCCGCGCAGCAGCGCCGAGTGGTCCAGCGAGCCGTCGCCGTTGGCCCGGGCGGAGGCGACCAGCTGGGCCACCACGGCGCCGACCGGCAGCGCGGCGCCCACGGCACGGGCGGCGTCGGTGACGATGCCCATGTCCTTGTGGTGCAGGTCGATCCGGAAGCCGGGGGCGAACTCGCGATTGAGCATGTTCGCCTTCTTGCGGTTGAGCACGGTCGAACCGGCCAGGCCGCCGCCGAGCACGTCCAGCGCGGCGGCGAGGTCGACGCCGGCGTTCTCCAGGAACACCACGGCCTCGGCGAGCACCTGGATGTTGACCGCGACGATCAGCTGGTTGGCGGCCTTGACGGTCTGGCCGGCACCGGCCGGGCCGACGTGCACGACCGTGGTGCCCAGCGCGTCGAACAGCGGCTCGGCCTCGGCGAAGTCCTCCGCCGCACCGCCGACCATGATCGACAGGACCGCCTCGACCGCACCGGCCTCGCCGCCGGAGACCGGGGCGTCCAGGGCGCGCACGCCCTTCTCCTGGGCGGCCTTGCCGACCTTGATGGAGGTCTGCGGGGTGATCGAGGACATGTCGATCACCAGGGTGCCGGCCTTGACGTTCTCCAGGACGCCGCCCTCGCCGAGGATGACCGCCTCGACGTGCGGGTCGGCCGGCACCATGGTGATGACGACCTCGGCGTCCTTCACCGCGTCCGCGATGCTGGCGGCGCCCTGGCCGCCGGCCGCGACGACGGCGTCGATCGAGGCCTGGGAGAGGTCGAAGCCGGTCACCCGGTGGCCGGCCTTGACCAGGTTGACGGCCATGGGCTTGCCCATGATGCCGAGGCCGACGAAGGCGATCTTGCGGGAGGCGCTCATCGCGTCGAGTTCCTTACGTGTGGGGGGGTGGGTGGTGGCTTGCCGGGCGGGCGGCGGGTGCGCCGCGCCGCCGGGCTGCCGGGCGGGCTGCCGGGCGGGCTACCGGGCGGGCGGGCTGCGCGATCGGGCCGCGCTACCGGGCCGCGCGCAGCTCGCGCGGCAGCCAGCCGAAGCCGTCGGCGCTGACGCCGGTGGAGGGGCGGTACTCCAGGCCGATCGGGCCGCGGTAGCCGGCGGCGCTGAGCCGGGTGAACAGGTCCTCGAAGTCCAGCTCGCCGGTGCCGGGCTCGTTGCGGCCCGGATTGTCGGCGATCTGCACGTGGCCGATCCGGTCGGCGTAGGTGTCGATGACCGCCGCCAGGTCCTCGCCGTTCTTGGCCAGGTGGTACAGGTCGCAGAGGAATCTGGCGTTCCCCAGGCCGGTGGCGGCGTTGACCTTGTCGACCACCTCGACCGCGGCGGCCGCGGAGACCAGCGGGTAGTCCGGGGACTCGGCCTTGTTGAGGGCCTCGATCAGCAGGATCGCGCCGATCCCGTGCGCGGCCCGGGCGGCGAGCACCAGGTTCTCCAGCGCCAGCGCGTCCTGCTCGGCCGGCTCGACGCCCTCGACCCGGTTGCCGTACAGCGCGTTGAGCGCGGTGGCACCGAGCGAGGCGGCGAGCTCCGCCGCGACCGGGACGTTGGCGCGGAACCGCTCCTTCTCGGACGGGACCGAGACGGTGCCCCTAACGCCCCGGCTCAGGTCGTCCAGGTAGTTGAGGCCGGTGAGCCGGACCCCCGCGTCGCCGAACGCCTTGCGGAGCGCGTCCAGTTCGGTCCGGGACGGGTTGTGCTCCGTACCGAAGGGCCACCAGAGCTCGGCGGCCGTGAAGCCGGCCGCGGCAGCCGCCGCGGGGCGCTCCAGCAGCGGGAGTTCGCTGAACAGGATCGACAGGTTGACCGTGAAGCCGTGCTTGGCGGCCGCCGTCACGTCCATCACCTCTCACTCTCTTCCTTCATCCGCAACTTCCACGATCCGGAAGAGGGATTCTGTGTGGTGGAAGCATCTCCGGCTCGCCGAGCGGGTGTCAAGGGCGTCACAACATTTTGTTGAAGTTGCCCGGAGCCCCCTCCGGACCGCCCGGGACCTGCGGACGGGTGCCCGGCCCCTGCCCGCCGCCACCCCCGCTCGATACAGTGAGCACGTGCGATTGATGGTGGAGTTCACGACAGAACCGTTCGAGCTGGACACGTTCCCCGAGCACGCCGCGGCGGCCCGCAAGGTCGTCGACGAGGCCGGCCTGGATGTGTCGGTCGGCCCCTTCGGGACCGGCGCCGAGGGCGAGGCCGACCAGGTCCTCACCGCGGTGACCAGGCTGCTCCGGGAGACCCTGGACGCCGGCGCGACCCGGATCTCGGTCCAGGTCAGCGTGCTGGGCGAGGAGGGCGGTACGCCGTGACCGAGCACGCGCAGCACCCGCTCGCCGCGGCGGTCAAGCCGCTGCTGGACGCGGTCGGCGCGACGCCCGTCCCGCTGGACGAGGCGAAGGCCGAGGACGTCGTCCTGGAGTGGGAGGGCATCCCGGCCCTGGCCATCCGGCTGCCGCACCTGAGCAGTGCGCTGGACCGGCTACTGGCCGAGATGACCCGCCAGTTCGACGGCCGACCGCTGGCCGAGCTCGACCGCGGAGAGAAGCAGCGGGTCGTCGCGCTCCTGGAGGAGCGCGGCGCCTTCACCGTCCGCCACGGGGTCGAGACGGTCGCCTCGGCGCTCGGCGTCAGCCGCTTCACCGTGTACAACTACCTCAACCGCCAGGACGGCACGAAGTCCTCCTGAGGCCCGAGGCCCCTCCTGGGCGAGCCCGCAAAGCGGCCCGCCGAACGAGTGACCCCGCCGCTGTGGACAGTCCGGATCGGCCCACGGCGGGGCACACTTGGCGAATCGCACACGAAAGGGCCCGGCATCGCGGGCCGGTTCAAAACGTAACCACCAACCGTTCAACAAACTGTTGACGACAGGGTGGGGTCGATCTAGCTTTTCCGGGTGGCACCACTCTTCAGGAGGTCCACCCGTGACCAACCACCCCCACGCCCTTGACGCCCTGGCCGCGACCGACGCCGCGGAGCTGGAAGAGCTCCTGCTGGAGGTATGCTCCAGCCCCCGCTGGGCCGCCGCCCTCGCGGAGGCCCAGCCCTGGTCCAGCCGGGAGGCCCTGCTCGCCGCCAACGCGGCGGCGATGGCAGGACTGACCGCCGCGGACCTGCGCGACGCGATGGCCGGCCACGCCCGGATCGGCCGACCCAAGGCGGGCGACGCCACCTCCGAGCGCGAGCAGGCCGGCATCCAGGGCGTGGACCAAGCGGTCCTCGACGAACTGCACCGGGCCAACGCAGCCTACGAGGCCAAGTTCGGCCATGTGTTCCTGATCTGCGCGACCGGCCGCACCGCGGCCACCATGCTCGCCGCCCTGCGCGAGCGCTACCCCAACGACCCCGCCACCGAGGCGGAGATCGTCCGGGGCGAGCTGCGCAAGATCAACGACATTCGGCTCAACCGCCTCCTCGACGCGACCTGACACATCGTCAAGAATGCTCCACGGGACGGCGCGCGCCGCCAGGATGTCGCATCCCATCCGAGACCTGACGCATCATCATCTCTGCCATCAGTAAGGTCACCTCACCCATGACTGGCATCTCCACCCATGTGCTCGACACCAGCCTCGGCCGCCCGGCCGAGGGCGTCCCGGTCGAGCTCGCACTGCACACCGAGGGTGGCTGGCAGGTGCTCGGCACCTCCACCACGGACTCCGACGGCCGGGTCAAGGACCTGCCGGCCGTGGAGGCGGGCTCGGTCGTCCGGCTGCTCTTCGACACCGGCGCCCACTACGCGCTCAAGTCCACGGAGCCGCCGTTCTTCCCCGAGGTGTCGATCGTCTTCACGGTCGCGCCCGCGCAGCAGCACTACCACGTGCCGCTGCTGCTGAACCCGTTCGGATACTCGGTCTACCGCGGAAGCTAGTAGACCGACCTGGAAGCTTAGGAGCCTGTCATGGCCCACGTGCTCGGTCAGAACCAGTACGGCAAGGCGGAGAACCGCATCGTCCGGGTCTATCGTGACTCCACCCGCCACGAGATCAAGGACCTGAACGTCTCGGTCTCCCTCCAGGGCGAGTTCGAGGACGTCCACCTCACCGGGTCGAACGCCAACTGCCTTCCCACCGACACCACCAAGAACACCGTCTACGCCTTCGCCAAGGAGTACGGGATCGAGTCGGCCGAGGCCTTCGGCATCATCCTGGCCCGGCACTTCGTCGACGACACCGAGCGCGGGGTCGTGCACAGCGCCCGGATCCGGATCGAGGAGTACGCCTGGGACCGGATCAAGACGCCGGACAGCTCGGCCCGCTTCATCGGCTCGGAGGAGGTCGGCCACTCCTTCGTCCGCAACGGCCAGGAGACCCGCACCACCGAGGTCGTCTACGACGGTGAGAAGGTCCAGGTCATCTCCGGCCTCAAGGACCTCATCGTCATGAACTCCACCAACTCGGAGTTCTGGGGCTACATCAAGGACAAGTACACCACCCTGCAGGAGGCGTACGACCGCATCCTCGCCACCCAGGTCACCGCCCGCTGGAAGTTCGGCTACAGCGGCCGGGACGGCGAGGCCCAGCCCAACTGGAACCGCTCCTACACCCACGTGAAGCGGCACATGCTGGAGGCGTTCGCCGAGACCTACTCCTACTCGCTGCAGCAGACCCTGCACGCGATGGGAACCCGGGTCCTCAACAACCGCGCCGAGGTGGACGAGGTACGCCTCGAACTGCCCAACAAGCACCACTTCCTCGTCGACCTGGAGCCCTTCGGCCTCAAGAACGAGAACGAGGTCTACTACGCCGCGGACCGCATGTACGGCCTGATCGAGGGCACCGTGCACCGCGAGGGCGTCGTCCCGGTCATCCCGGTCGCCTGACCTCCCCCGCCCCCGACCGCACGGACTGCGCCCGGAGTCGCCGCACCCTCCGGCCCGCGCCGGCCGGTCGAGTCCGGGCGGACCGCACCACCCGCACCACCTGTTTCTCCACCCCCACCAACCGGAGTTCGTGTCTGCCTCGCGGCGGCCGGCCCGGGGCACTGGAGAAGCACCCCGAGGGATCCTTGCTCCGCCGTCCCGCCCTCGGGGGGTCTCCAGCGCCACGGGCGCGCCGGGAGCCACGGGCACAAGAGGGGCTCGACATGGCACCCAGCACCACCAGCAGTTCAGACGGCGGTTCCACCCCGGCAAGAACCCCAGGCCCGGACGGCACGTCACACCGCCTCCCCGGCAAGCCGTCCGGGTCCGGTACCCACCCCGTGGACGAGGTGCTGCCCCCGATGAAGCTGTTCTCCACGGGGCTCCAGCACGTCGCCGCGATGTACGCGGGGGTCGTCGCACCCCCGCTCATCGTCGGCGCCGGCGTCGGGCTCTCCGCCGCCGACCTCGCCCTGCTCATCTCGGCCAGCCTGTTCACCGCCGGACTGGCCACCCTGCTCCAGACCCTCGGCGTCTGGAGGATCGGCGCGCGGCTGCCGTTCGTGAACGGCGTCTCGTTCGCGGGCGTCGCGCCCATGATCGCGATAGCGAACGAACACGGACCGAAGACCGCCCTCCCGGTGATCTTCGGAGCGGTGATCGTCGCGGGGGTCCTGTGCTTCCTCGCGGCGCCGTACTTCTGCAAGCTCATCCGGTTCTTCCCCCCGGTCGTCCAGGGCACCGTGATCACCCTCATCGGGGTGTCCCTGCTCCCGGTGGCGGTGAACTGGGCGCGCGGCGGCTCGCCGAGCGCCCCCGGGTTCGGCTCCATGCGGGCCATCGGCCTCGCCGCGATCACCCTCGCCGCGGTGGTGCTCTGCAACCGGCTGCTGCGCGGCTTCTGGCAGCAGCTGTCCCTGCTCGTCGGTTTGGCGTTCGGCACCCTGATCGCCTTCCCGCTGGGGCTGGCCGACTTCGGCGCGGTCAGGGAGGCGAAGGTCTTCGCCCTCCCGTCCCCGTTCCACTTCGGCGCGCCGATGTTCGACGCTGCCGCGATCGCCTCGCTCTGCATCGTCATGCTGGTCTCGATGACCGAGTCCACCGCCGACATGCTCGCGCTCGGCAAGATCGTGGAGCGCGAGGCCGACGAACCCACGCTCGCCGCCGGCCTACGGGCCGACGGACTGGCCACCGCGCTCAGCCCCGTCTTCAACGGCTTCGCCGCCAGCGCCTTCGCCCAGAACATCGGGCTGGTGGCGCTGACGAGGATCCGCAGCCGCTTCGTGGTCGCGGCCGGTGGCGGCGTCCTGATCCTGCTGGGGCTCTTCCCCGTGCTCGGTTCGGTCGTCTCCCTGGTGCCGCAGCCCGTACTCGGCGGCGCCGGGATCGTGCTCTTCGGCACGGTCGCGGCGAGCGGGATCCGCACCCTCGCGGAGGCCGGCATGGAGTCCGGCTCCAACACCATCCTGGTGTCGGTCTCGCTCGGGGTCGGGATCATCCCGATCGCCGTACCGACCTTCTACGACTCCTTCCCGGAGGCCGTCCGGACCCTGATGCACTCGGGGATCTCGGCCGGCTGCGTGATGGCCGTCCTGCTCAACCTGCTCTTCCACCACGTCGGAACCGCCCGCCGGACCAGATCCGACCAGACCTCCGACGCGACGGTGCCGACGGCGACACCGTCCTGACCGGTCCGGGTAGAGGCGCGCACCAGCCGGTGCGCGCCCCTCCTGGCCCTCCCCCATAGGAGTGACACCATGGCAGTCCAGCCCCCGCCCGCCGACCAGCGGATCGTGATCGAGAACGTCGCGATCGCCACCGTCGACGCCGCCGACACCGAGTACGCCCGAGGCCACGTGGTCATCCTCGGCAACACGATCGAATCCGTCGGCAACGGCCCCGCCCCGGCGTGGCTGGACAACGTGGTGCGCCGGATCAACGGCGAGGGCCACCTGCTCACCCCGGGCCTGGTCAACACCCACCACCACTTCTACCAGTGGATCACCCGCGGCCTCGCCCAGGACGACATCCTGTTCGACTGGCTGGTCGCCCTCTACCCGACCTGGGCGCGGATCGACGAGAACCTCGTCCACGCCGCCAGCCAGGGCTCGGCCGCCGCCCTGCTCAAGTCCGGCTGCACCACCGCCTCGGACCACCACTACGTCTTCCCCAAGGACGGCGGCGACGTCCTCGGCGCCTCCATCGAGGCCGTCCAGGAGCTCGGCCTGCGCTTCACCGCGCTGCGCGGCTCGATGGACCGCAGCAAGAAGGACGGCGGGCTGCCGCCGGACCACGCGGTCGAGGAGCTCGACGACATCCTGGCCGCCTCCGAAGCCGCCGTGGACCGGTACCACGACTCCTCCTTCGGCTCGATGCTGCACGTCGCGCTGGCTCCCTGCTCGCCGTTCTCGGTCTCCACCGACCTGCTGCGCCAGTCCGCCGAACTCGCCCGCCGCAAGGGCGTACGGCTGCACACCCACGGCTCGGAGACGGCCGAGGAGGAGCAGTTCTGCAAGGAGCTGTTCGGCATGGGGCCGACCGACTACTTCGAGTCGGTGGGCTGGCTCGGCGAGGACGTCTGGATGGCGCACTGCGTCCACATGAACGACTCCGACATCGCCAAGTTCGCCGAGACCGGCACCGGCGTCGCGCACTGCCCGTCCTCCAACGCCCGGCTGGCCGCCGGAATCGCCCGGGTGCCCGACATGCTCAAGGCCGGCGTGCCGGTCGGGCTCGGCGTGGACGGCACCGCCTCCAACGAGTCCGGCGAGCTGGGGACGGAGCTGCGCAACGCGCTGCTGATCAACCGGCTGCACGGCTACCCGACCGCCCTCACCGGGCGCCAGGCGCTGCGGCTGGGCACCATGGGCGGCGCCCGGGTGCTCGGGCGGCAGGACGAGATCGGCTCGATCGAGGTCGGCAAGCTCGCCGACCTGGCGCTGTGGAGGATCGACGGGGTCATGCACTCCTCGATCGCCGACCCGGTCGCGGCCCTCACCTTCGGCGCGCTGCCGCCGCTGACGGTGCTGTTCGTCAACGGCAACGCCGTGGTCGAGAAGGGCGAGCTGACCACCGTCAACGAGGACCGGATCGCCCGCGCCTGCGCCCGAGCGGCCAAGGAGCTGGCCTCCCGGCCGGTCTGACGCTCCAGTGGCTCCGGGGCGCCCAGGGACGGTGCGTGACCCGGACTCCGTACGCCCGGCCGGGTGTGCGGACCGTAGCCCCGGACCCACGGCGAGGGTTCGGGGCTACGGCGTTTTCCGGGGGCGGGCGGCTGACGGCGGACAGAGTTCAGCGAACAGATGACAGATAACAGATGACAGATGACGAAAGCTGTCATCCGCCACCTGTTCGCTGGCGTGTGTTCAGGCGGTGCGGCCGAGCGTGGCCAGGTAGGCGCGCCAGCCACCGTGGTGGGTGATCTCGCGGTGCACGCCGCGCTCGACCTCGCCGCGTGCGAGCAGCATGGACAGGCACGCGGAGCCGTCCTCCAGTTCGATCACGCCGAGCTCCAACTCCCGCGGCTCGCCGGGCAGGATGACGTCCCTCAGGTGCTCCAGGGTGATCTCGTACAGCTCGCCCTCGATCGCGGTGTCCACGGTGGCGTCGCACAGGAGCCCGGGGCAGACGTCGTCGATGGAGAAGAAGCGGTAACCGGGGGCGGTACGGGCCGGGCCGATCAGCGAGTCGGCGACCTTGGCATGGAACGGGCCGCCGACCATGGCCTGCCCGTTGAAGAAGATGCGGACCATACGTGGACTCCTCATGGAAAAGCCGTTCCGCACGGCGACGAGAGGACTGGTGGATGTCGTCGCCGTACGGAACGGAGTAAAGGCGTGGCGGAACTGCTACAGCCCGACAGGCGGCAGTGGCGGCGCCGACGGATAGATTGGTGCTCAGCCCAGCAGGGGAAGCGCGGGGAGGGTCAGGAAGTCCGCGAACTCCCCGGCCAGGGCAACCTGTTCGAAGAGCTGGGCGGCCTCCCGCCAGCGGCCGGCGGCGTAGGCCTCGGCGCCCAGCTCGGCGCGGAGTTCGGCCAGCTCCGCGGCGACCAGGGTGCGGACCAGCTCGGCGGTGGCCTTCTCGCCGGTGTCGGACAGCACGACCCCGTTGTGGATCCACTGCCAGATCTGCGAGCGGGAGATCTCGGCGGTGGCGGCGTCCTCCATCATGTTGAAGATGCCGACCGCGCCGAGGCCGCGCAGCCACGCCTCGATGTAGCGGATGCCGACCTGGACGGCGTTGTGCAGCCCGACGCGGGTGCAGGTGCCCCCGGCGCCCGCGATGTCGAGCAGTTCGGCCGCGGTGACCGGCTCGGACGGCCCCGGGTTGTCCTTCTGGTCGGGGCGCTCACCGAGCACCGCGTCGAAGGAGGCGCGGGCGACCGGCACCAGGTCCGGGTGGGCGACCCAGGAGCCGTCGAAGCCGTTGCCGGCCTCGCGGTCCTTGTCCGCCTTGACCTTCTCCAACGCGGCGGCGTTGACCTCCGGGTCCTTGCGGCTGGGGATGAACGCGGCCATGCCGCCGATCGCGTGGGCGCCGCGCTTGTGGCAGGTCCGCACCAGCAGCCGGGTGTACGCGGCCATGAACGGCGAGGCCATGGTGACGCTGTTGCGGTCCGGCAGGATGTAGTGCTCGCCGGCGTCGCGGAAGTTCTTGACAATCGAGAACAGGTAGTCCCAGCGCCCCGCGTTGAGGCCGGCCGCGTGGTCGCGCAGCTCGTAGAGGATCTCGTCCATCTCGAAGGCCGCGGTGATGGTCTCGATCAGCACGGTGGCGCGGACGGTGCCGTGCGGGATGCCGAGTTCGGCCTGGGCGTGGGTGAAGACGTCGTTCCACAGCCGGGCTTCGAGGTGGCTCTCGGTCTTCGGCAGGTAGAAGTACGGCCCGGAGTTGGGGTCCTCGGCGCCCTTGGCGAGCAGCCGGGCGGCGTTGTGGAAGAAGTACAGACCGAAGTCGACGAACGCGCCGGCCACCGGGACGCCGTCGACCAGCAGGTGGCTCTCGTCCAGGTGCCAGCCGCGCGGGCGGACCACGACGGTGGCGAGTTCGGCGGCTGGCTTGAGGGTGTAGGCCTTGCCGGCCGCGCTGGTGAAGTCGATCCGGCCCTCGAACGCGTCGATCAGGTTGACCTGGCCGCCGACCACGTTCTCCCAGGTCGGGGAGGTGGCGTCCTCGAAGTCCGCGAGCCAGATCCTCGCCCCGGAGTTGAGCGCGTTGATGACCATCTTGCGGTCGGTGGGGCCGGTGATCTCGACCCGGCGGTCCTGGAGGGCGCGCGGCGCCTCGGCGACCTTCCAGTCACCGGCCCGGACGTCGGCGGTCTCCGGGAGGAAGTCCAGCGTGCCGGTGCGGGCGATCTCGGCGCGGCGGGTCCTCCGCCTGGCCAGGAGCTCCTGCCGGCGGCCCTCGAACGCGCGATGGAGGCCGACGACGAAGGCGACCGCCTCCGGAGTGAGCACCTCCTCCGCCCGGTGGACGCGCGGACCGGCGACAGTGACGACCGGAGCGGCGGGGGAGGCGGTTGGGGGTACCCCCGGCCGGAGGCTGGGGGAGGGCCCCTGATCTGCAGCCATGAGCAGGACACTCCTAAGACGGTTGAGCCTGGCGAAGGGAGCTCCGGTGGGAACTCCCCTGGGAACTTCCTCGATCGGAACCCGCTTGTCGGCGAGTTCGATTCTGTAAGGTGGAGACTAGTTTCCGCGATACAGAATTTCAACGGTTTGTTGATTGGGTCGCCGGGACTCTACTCCTCCCCGACAGCGAAGGGAACGCCGGTGGTTGCGACCCCCGACACAGCATCGACGACAGGTGCCGACCGCGCGAGCGGCGGCGTGCAGTCCGTCGAGCGCGCCTTCCAACTCCTGGAGGCGCTGGCCGACTCCGGCGGCGTGGCCACGCTCAGCGAGCTCTCCACCAGTTCCGGCCTCCCGATGCCGACCATCCACCGACTGGTTCGTACCCTCGTCCAGCAGGGCTATGTCCGCCAGGACACCGCGCGCCGCTACACCCTCGGCCCCCGGCTGATCCGCCTCGGCGAGACCGCCGGCCGCCTGCTCGGCAGCTGGGCCCGCCCGTACCTGGCCGAGCTGATGGAGGCCACCGGCGAGACCGCCAACCTGGCGGTGCTGGAGGGCGGCGAGGTGGTGTACGTCGGGCAGGTGCAGTCGCGGCGCTCGATGCGGATGTTCACCGAGGTCGGACGGCGGGTGCAGCCGCACTGCACCGGTGTCGGCAAGGCGCTGCTCGCCCAGCTCCCGGAGGACGAGGCGCGCGCGGTCCTGGGGCCCAACCCGCTGCCCGCGCACACCGAGTACACGGTCACCGACCCGCAGGAGCTGATGGGTCAGCTCGCCGAGGCGCGCGAGCGCGGCTACGTCGTGGACGACCAGGAGCAGGAGATCGGCGTCCGCTGCATCGCGCTGGCCGTCCCCGGCGCGCCGACGCCCACCGCGCTCTCGGTGTCCGGCCCGGAGGCCCGCATCCGGGCGCTGGAGGAGCAGGCGGGCGCCTCCGCGCTGGTGCCGGTGATGCGTCAGATCGCGACCCGGCTCGGGCAGGTCATCGCACCCTGACAGCACGTCAACCACGGTGCTGAGCATGGGAGGTGGGCCGCCCCGCCTCCCGGGCGCGCTGTCCCTCGTTCGACGGACGGCGGGCGGGTTGCGGCGCGCCGGCGGCTGCGGTTCCGCCACCCTGGTGCGGACGCGGCCCGCTACGGCGCGGGCGGCCGGAGCGTGAGGGCAGGGTGAACGGGGATGGCACACCTGGACGCGCGGAGCGGGCGGTTCGGTGCCGGGAGGTCGGGTGTCGGCCGGTCCGGTGCCGGCCGGTCCGGTGTCGGCCGGTTCCGCGCCGGGCTGGTCGCCGCCGTGGCGGCGGGCTGCGCGACGGCGGTGCTGGTCGGGGTGCCGTCCTGGGCGCTGCGGCAGCCCGCCCTCCGGCCGGGCGCGGACCTCACCGTGGCCGCCGTGCCCTCCGGTTCCGGCCTGGAAGTGGTGCGGCTCGCCCCGGACGCCGCCCCGCCCGGCGGCACCACCACGATCCACGCCGTCGTCGCCAACCGCGGCCCGGACACCACCGCCTCGCCGTTCACCGTCGTGGTCGCCCTGCCCGTGGGCGTCACCCCCGAGGGCCCGTACTTCCCCGCCGACTGCCAGGTGCTCCACCACGGCCGCCGGGTGAGCTGCGTCTTCGGGCCCGGACTGCCGCCGCTGCGCAGCGCGACCGCCCTGATCCCGGTCCGGCTGGACCCGGACCTCCCCGAGGGCAGGCTCCGCGGTGGCCGGGTCGAGGTGCTCAGCGCGGACGACCGGAAGGCGAGCGGCAACCGGCAGCCGTTCGACATCAGGGTGGTCGAGACGGTTGCCCGTTCCTGAGAGCGGCCGGTTCCCGGGCTACGTGCGCTTCGAGTCGGCGCCGTGGTGGGTGCCGACGGTGGCCCAGTGGCTGATCACGGTGGTCGGTCGCGGCGCTCCATCGTCGATCGGGGCGGCCAGCCGCGGTGGTCAGCCGAGCCAGCTGTTGACCTGGCTCTCGGCGTCCGGCGACCAGGCCAGCTCCAGGTGGTTGAGGCCGGTGAGCAGCCGGGTGCCGCCGACCGTCGCGATGCCGGTGGTGTCCAGGGCGCTCGCCGTGAAGACGATGCCGTCGCTGGGGCCGCGGTTCTCGTCGAGCACCCCGGGGATGTCGGCCGACCCGCCGGCCAGCAGGTAGGTGCGGACGGAGGCGAGGACGCCGGCCTGTTGGAGCGGGGCGATCAGCGAGCCGGCGTCGACGGCCGCCTGGATGCCCTGGCCGGAGGTGTAGAAGCCCTGGCCGCCGTAGTAGGTGGTCCACCAGTCCTGGGCGGGGGTGTTACCCCGTAGGTGCCGTCCCAGCGGGCGAGCAGCTGGCGCTGGCCCGGGTAGCAGTCGTAGCCGCCGCTCGGCAGCACGCCGAGGCAGGGCTGCGCGGTGTAGGTGCCGTAGCAGGCCATTGAGAGGTGCGGGGACGGTGCGTTGGCGGTGCCGCCGCAGGCCGGCCAGGTGGCGAGGTCGAAGTCCCAGCCGTGCGCGTAGACGTAGTCGAGCCCGCCGTTCGGTCCACCGAGGGTGACCAGGCGGCGCGCGTCGCCCGCGTACGTCCTCCCCCAGGAGGGGCGCACCGAGGACACGTACGCCCGGGCGGCGACCTCGCCCTTGCTCCAGGCGACCACGTCGACCTGCGGGACGCCGAGGCGGGCCCGGATCAGCGCGAGCGCGTCGCCGACGGCCTGGGCCTGGGCCTGGGCCTGGAGCAGGTTGTCGCCGTGCTTGTGGGCGAAGCCGATGGCGAAGACCTTGCGACCGGTGCCGGCCAGGTACTGGGCGAGGCCGGTGGACGGGCAGGTGGCGGCACCGCAGGTACCGCTCTCCCCCGGGTTCGCCCAGGCTCGGTCGGCGTGGCGCGGTGGCGGCCCGTACCGTGGCGCTCGGGCCGCCCGAGTCCGCCCGGTCGGATAAATTGGAACCCTGACATTTTCCGTGGTGCACAAGTGCGCCGAGCCCGATCCGCACGACCTGCCCGACCCGCCCGACCCCTGCACCTCCCGCCCGTCCCGTACGGTCCGCCCACGCTCCAGAGAAGAGGTCCCGCCTCACCATGACCGCGTCCCTGCCCGCCTTCGCCGGCCGTACCTACCTCTTCCGGGCCGACAACGGCGCGGCCTTCCGCAACACCTACTCGGCCGACGGCAGGCGGTTGCGCTGGGAGGGCCTCGGCGAGTCGGCGGGCCAGTGGGAGGACGTGCTGCTGCACGTCGCCGAGGTCGCGCCGGAGATCTACTTCGTCAGCTGGACGGAGCAGAGCGGGATCACCGTCAGCCATGTGATGGACCTCAACAAGCTGACCGTGCGGGCCTTCTGGACCTTCGAGGGCGAGGGCGGCCGGGTCGGACAGCTGCACACCGGGACGCTGGAGCGGGTGGCCTGAGGCGCTTCCTGAACGTGGACTGAACCCCCGGAGCCGTGGCTCCGGGGGTTCAGTCCAGTCTCAGGTTCTTCGGGTCGTCGGGTCTGTCCGACGCGGGCGTCAGACGGTCTGGTTCGGCACCTTGAGGTGGTCGGACAGCCACTCCAGCGAGGAGGGCAGCAGCGCGCTCCAGGTCTCGAAGTTGTGGCCGCCGTTGTCCAGCATGCTGTAGGAGACCTTCATCGGGCTCTGCGCCGCGTCGATGAAGGCCTCGGTTTCCTGCTTGTAGTTGCCGTCGCCCTTCTTGGTGCCGGCCAGTAGCACGGAGATCTTCGGCTGGGGCAGGTTCTTCAGGCGCCACATCAGGTTGGCCTCGTCACGGCGCTGCTTGCTGCCGCCGAAGAGGTCGCCGGTGGTCGGGTCGTCGGCGGCGTCGTAGTACGCGGACAGGGCGACGGCGGTCGGGAAGACGTCCGGGTGGCGCATGGCCAGCTTGAGCGCGCAGTAGCCGCCGGTGGAGTTGCCCATGAAGGCCCAGGCCTGCGGGTCGGTGGAGACCCGGAAGCTGGCCTGGATCGCCGAGGGGACGTCCTTGGTGAAGTAGGTGTCGGACTGGGCGCCGCCCGGGATGTCCTCGCACTCGGTGTCCTGCGGCAGGGCGGGCGAGGGGCGCATCAGAACCATGACGGTCGGCTGCATCTTGCCGTCCTGCAGCAGCTTGAGCGCGGCGCCCGGATAGTTGAAGCGGGTGATCAGGTTCTCGGCGATCCCGGGGAAGCCGGTGCTGACGATCACGGCTGGGAACTGCTTCTGCGCGTACTCGGGCTGGAAGTACTGGGGCGGCAGGTAGACGTAGCCCTCGGTGGACAGCCGGCTGACCTTGCCGTCGATCCGAACCTTGCGGATCTCGCCGGACCGGCTGGGCTCGCGGCCCAACGCTCCCCCGCCCTGGACCGAGGCGTGGCCGACGGTCTCGACCATGAGTCGGCCGGAGGCGTCCGCCTTGTTGTGGATCACCACCGGGCCGGTGCTGCCGGTTCCCAGCAGGTCGTCCCAACTGCTGTAGAAGGCGAAGTAGTTGTTCGCCACCAGACCGAGTGCGGCGAGCACTGCGAGCTGGGTGGCGAGCAGCGTCCCGACCCGGCCGAGCACCGCCTGCCAGGTCTTCTCGGCGAGTCTGGGCCACAGCCAGACCGTGCCGGCCATCATCACGACGGCGATCAATACGGCCAGCGCCAACACCTTGTGGCTCGTCAGACCCATGTCCTGCTTGCTCCCACGCCTCGAACTCCCCGCCCCCTCCGCTCAGGACATCCGAGGAGGTCTCCCCGGTTCCCCCGCCGGGGCACGCGCTCACCAACCCTAGCGGGAGCTGGGAGAAAGCTGATGATCGGCCGGGGGTCGGCGGGCCGACGTCAGCCGGTTCCGGCCTGGGCGTGCCGCCCGTTCGGCACCGCGCCCTGCCGGGCGTCGCGGCGGGCGGCGAGGGCGTTGCCCACCGCGGCGACGGCGGCGCCGACCAGCAGGAAGGCCACCGTCATCAGGAAGCACGCCCCCGCGATCCGGCGGTACCCGCCGGGCCGGGCGGGGTCGAGGAACGGGTAGGGGTACCAGTCGACGGCGTGGCCGCGGGTCAGTGTGTACACCAGGTAGACCAGCGGGAACGCCATCCAGCTGAACACCACCGCCGGGCGGATGCGCTGGGCGGGCGGGTCGATCAGCCAGTCGGCGAGCACGACCAGCGGCATCGCGCGGTGGACCACGTCCGCCACCCACGGGATCACCAGCAGGTCCGGGTAGTTCGCCAGCGTCGTGCCGTAGGCCAGACCGGTGACGGCCAGGTAGAGCACCACCGCCCCGCGCACCGCGTCCGGCACGGGCAGGCGCCCGGTCAGCCCGGCCCAGCCGCCGTAGCCCAGGACAGCCATCCCGGCGAGGTTGCCGAGGTTGGTGAAGTAGCTGAAGTAGTTCACGATCCCCGTCGCGTCGGTCGCCGCGTGGTAGCCGGAGAAGCAGAGCGCGACGGCGAGGAAGACCGCGACGGCGAGCCGGGCGGGTGCGAGCCATGAGTGCATCGTCGGGCCGCCTCTCTGGGGCGTGGTCCGGCAGGGGCTACTCGGATTCAAACCCCGGCGGGCACACTCGGCCACAGGAACGGGCCCGGCGGGGACGCGCTCAGGGGGTGCGCTCAGGGGACGCGCCAGTCGACGGCCAGGGCGACGGCCGGGTTGGCGACCAGCAGCCGTTCGGGCAGCTCGGGCCCGTGGCTGCGGGCCAGCTGCGGGGCGAGGTCGGTGAGCAGCCGGGCGGGGCCGCCGACCTCGCGGGCCGTGCGGGTGGTGGTGTCGGCTCCGAGCAGCAGCCGGTCGGCGTGGCCCGCCTCGACCAGGTCGGCGATCACGTCGAAGGCCTGGAGGTCGGCGGGGTGACCGATCCGGGAGGGGCTGTCCAGAGCGAGGAAGACGCCCTCGGCGGCGAGGCCGCGGTGCACGGTCCGGTCGGTGAAGCGGGTGAGGTGGCCGAGGATGATCCGGTCGGGGCGGACTCCGTGCCGGCCGTGGAGCCGGCGCAGGACGCGGTACGGGTCGCCGTCGGGTTCCAGGTGGACGGCGATCGGGGCACCGGTGGCGTGGTGCGCCTCGGCGGCCGCGGCCATCATCCAGCGGGTGTGCCGGGTGCTGGGGCCCGCGTCGTCGGCGATCTTGATCAGGCCGGCGCGGACGCCCTCGGGCGCGCCCGGGAGTCCGGCGGTGAGTTCGGTGACGAAGCGCTCGGCGAGGTCGGCGTACGGGGCGGGGCGTCGGGACCCCTGGTCGCCGAGGATCGGGAAGCGGCCGGGGGCGTAGTGGGCCGTCTGGTGCGCGCCGGTGGCGGCGACGACGTGGACGCCGGTCGTGCGGGACAACTCGGCGAGGGAGTCCGCGCCGCGGCCCAGGCCCCACGGGGTCCACTGGACGAGGGTGCGGCCGCCGGCGGCGGCGTAGGCGCGCAGGACGTCCTCGGCGGCGGCCGGGTCGTCCAGCTCCTGGCCGGGGAAGCGGGGGCTGCGGATGAAGAGGTGGTCGTGGGAGTCGGTGACGCCCAGCTCGGCGGGGGCGAGGTCGCCCAGGACGGTCCGTACCGTGCGGGCGGCGGTGGGTGTGGTGGTCATGCGCGGGCTTCGGCCGGGGCGTCGGCTCGGGCTTCGGCTGCGGCGTCGGCTCGGGCTTCTTCGGCTCGGACCTGGGCTTCGGCTGCGGCTCGGGCTTCGGCCTGGTCGTCGGCGGCCGCGAAGGTGGCGGTGGCGACGCGGAGGCCGGCCAGGGTCTTGGGGACCCCGACGTAGGGGGCGAGGTGGACCAGGACCTCGGTGATCTCCTCCCTCGTCATCCCGATCCGCAGGCTGTTGCGCACGTGGTCGGCGAGCTGGGGCTCGACCCCGCCGAGGGCGGTGAGCGCGGCAAGGTTGGCGATCTGGCGGTCGCGCAGGCCGAGGCCGGGGCGCTGGTAGGTACCGCCGAAGAGGCTGGTGACGATCCAGTCGGGGAAGCCGGGGGCGAGGCCGTCCAGACCGCCGAGGGTCGCGGCGGCAACGGGGCCGGCCAGGTCGGCGAGCAGGGCGTAGCCGGCTTCGCGGTCGAGCGTGGCGGGCGTGAGGTCGGCGGGGGTCATGGCGGGGGCCGGGGTGGCGGTCGTCGCGGTCGTGGGCATCGCGGTCGCGGGCACGGTGGTGGTGGACACGGTGGTGGTGGACACGGTGGTGGGCATCGTGGTGGTGGGTCCTTTCACCAGTGGCGGCCGGACGGCAGCCGGTCGAGTTCGGGGCGGGACAGGTGCAGCACCCGGTAGCGGGTGCCGGGCTCGTCCTCGGGGGCCGGGCCGTGCCAGAGGGCGAACCGCAGCAGCTCCCAGCGGCTCGGGTCCACGGCAACGGCCGCGGTGTGCAGGGCGGGGTGCGTGGGGAGTTCGGCGAGTGCCCGCTCGACGGCCTCGGCGGGGTCGGCGGTCTCCGGGAGCCGTACGGTCGCGCGGGTGGCGCTGGTCGGGGCCTCGGTCCGGGAGCCCCCGGCGAGTCCGGCGCCGAGCCAGTGCCGGACCGCGGGGCGGCCGAAGTCGTTGCTCAGGCCGCGGAAGCCCGGGCCCCAGAGGAAGCCGTTCATGCCCTCGGCGGTGTGCCAGAGGTAGAACGGCGCGTACTGGTTGACCGGCGAGTCGTCCTGGCCGCGCTCGCGGACCAGGTAGGCCTTGAGGCCGAGGCCCGGGTAGGCGTCGAGCAGGTGGCCCTTGTCGGCGACGCGTTTGCGGATGATGCCCATGTCGTAGTCGGCGGGGAGGGTGATCTCGTACTGCATGGCGTGCACGGCGGGACTCCTCGTCCTGGGCTTCGGGCGGACTTCGGGCTGTTCGGGCTGTTCGGGCTTCAGTCCGTCGTGGCCGTCCGGCTTCAGGCCCGGCGGTGGACGGCGAGCAGGCCGAGGGCGCCGCGGACGGCCGTTTCGAAGGGCTCGGCGCTGTTCGAAGCGCGGGCCAGTACGTAACCGCCCTGGACGACGGCGACCACGGCGGCGGCGGTGTCCGCCGGGTCCAGGTCGGGGGTGAACTCGCCGTTCGCCTGGCCCTCGGCGACCAGGTCGGCGATCCGGCCGCGCAGCCAGTCGAAGGTCTCCTCGATCGGGGCGCGCAGCTGCGGGTCGGCGACGACGTCCGGGTCCTGGGCCATCCGGCCGATCCGGCAGCCGCGCAGCACCTCGCGGTCGCGGTGCAGGTAGGCGGCGATGCGGTCGTAGGCGGTGCCGGGGGCGGCGAGGTCGGCCTCGGCGATGCCGCGCATCTGCTCGGCACTGCGGCGCAGGGCGACGGCGGCGAGGTCGGGCTTGCCGGTGAAGTGGTGGTACATGCTGCCCTGGCCGACCCCGGAGCGCTGCTGGATGGCCTTGGGGCTGGTGCCGACGTAGCCGCGCTCCCAGAGAAGGGCCTGGGTGCTCTCGATGAGGCGGTCCTGAGTGCTCATGTGGATCACTGTACATACCAGTAGGTACAGAGCGCCAGGGGTTTCCCGTTCGAAGGTTCAGGCCGCCGGAACGGTAGAGGGCCGTGCGCCGCCCCCCGGCGGCCACGGCCCCTCGACCGTTCGTCATCCCCCGTGCCACCGAAGGGCATTCCGCCGCGGCCGGTGGCGCGCGTCACGTCACGCACGGTGGCGGGCATCACGCCGGGTGAGGGGTGTGCGGCGCGCCACGCGGGCGGGCGCGCGCGACGGTTCGGGCGGGCCGGTCCGGCTCCCGTCACCCAAGGTCGGCGCGGCGGAGCTCAGTTCACGGCGGGGCGGGCCAAGGCCTTGATCCGCCACTCACGACTGGCAAGATGTCCGGCATGAGCTACCTCGCCTCGGATGACCGCTATGCCTCGATGACCTACCGGAAGGCCGGCCGCAGCGGCGTTCAGCTGCCCGCCGTCTCGCTCGGGCTCTGGCACAACTTCGGTGACGCCCAACCGCTGGAGGTGCAGCGGGCCGTGCTGCGCCGGGCCTTCGACCGGGGCGTCACGCACTTCGACCTGGCCAACAACTACGGCCCGCCGTACGGCAGCGCGGAGCGCAACTTCGGCTACCTGTTCGCGCAGGACTTCCGGCCGTACCGCGACGAGATGTTCATCGCGACCAAGGCCGGCTGGGACATGTGGCCCGGCCCGTACGGCAACGGCGGCAGCCGCAAGTACCTGCTGGCCAGCCTGGACCAGTCGCTGGGACGGATGGGACTGGACTACGTCGACGTCTTCTACTCGCACCGCTACGACCCGGACACCCCGATCGAGGAGACGATGGGGGCGCTGGACAGCGCGGTCCGCTCGGGCAAGGCGCTGTACGCGGCGATCTCCAACTACCCGGCGGAGCAGCACCGGGAGGCGGTGGCGATCCTGCGCGAGCTGGGGACGCCGGTGCTGATGAACCAGTCGGCGTACTCGATCCTCAACCGGCACGTGGAGGAGGGTGGCGTGCTGGACGCGGTGGGCGACACCCAGACCAGCCTGATCGCCTACTCCCCGCTCGCCCAGGGACTGTTGACGGACCGCTACCTCTCCGGCGAGGTGCCGGCCGGTTCGCGGATGTCGGTCGGGAAGTTCCTGACCGAGGAGGCGCTGAGCGGGACCAAGCTGGAGCAGCTGCGGGCGCTGGTCAAGGTCGCCGAGGGCCGCGGGCAGACGCTGGCGCAGCTGGCGCTGTGCTGGGTGCTGCGGGACCCGCGGGTGGTCTCGGTGATCATCGGAGCGAGCAGCGTGGCCCAGCTGGACCAGAACCTCGACGCGCTGGCGGGCGGACCGCTGACGGCGGATGCGCTGGCGGAGATCGACCGACTGAGCCGCTGAGCCGGACGGCAGGCGACCTTCGGCCTTCGACTCTCGACTTTCAACTGGTGGCTGGCGACTGGCGACTGGCGACTGGCGACTGGCGACTGGCCGCCAACGACTGACGGCCGGTCGACTCCTGACGACGAACGGTCGACGGCTGACAGACTTCGAGATCTGCCAGCCGTCGACCGTCAGCTGCAAGCCGCCCGTCGTCCCGGTACCGACGGCGGCTCCGGTCAGCCGGCCGGGGTGTACTTGTAGCCGACCCGACGGACCGTCACGATCGTGTCCCGGTAAGCGGCTCCCAGCTTGCGGCGCAGCCGGGCGACGTGCACGTCGACGGTGCGCCCGTCCCCGACGTGACCGTAGCCCCAGACCGCCGAGACCAGGTGGTCCCGGGTGTGCACCCGCTGCGGGTGCTCGGTGAGGTGGGCCAGCAGCTCGAACTCCAGGTAGGTGAGGTCGAGCAGCCGCCCGTCGACGTAGGCGTTGCGCCGCTCGGTGTCGACGGTGATCCCGCGCCCGGCCGGGCGGACCGGGCGTCCAGTGGCTGAGACGCCACCCGAGACGGTGGGGCCGGCAGCCCCCGAGGGCGGAGCCGCCGGACTTTCGGCCGGCACCAGCACCAGGTACCCGACCATCGGGTGGCCCGCCGCACCGCCGGCCTGCGGGCCGTACTGGGCGACCAGCCCCTGCGGCAGGGCGGCGACGACGGTCGCCCCCTCCGGCAGCGCGGCCAGCAGCGAGGCCGGCACCGGTGGGACGACCGCCCCGGGCTGCGGCCTGGCGGCCGGGGCGGCCGGGGCGGCCGGGGCGGCCGAGGGGACAGCGGCGACGGAGGGAACGGAGGGAACCGAGCGGACCGCGCGCAGGTGCGGGGTCGCGGCGGGCAGGGGCAGGGTGGCGATGGAGGAGGAAGACATGGCGTGCCGCTCATTTCGCGCGTGACGGACGGGGTGGAGTCGTCTGCGCGTCGACCGGGCGTACTGCCGTTGCCGGACCGGGCCGAACCGGTGTCAGCGGGCGGAGAGCCGGGACGCGCTGGGCGAGCCCGGACACGTCTGATCGAACAGGTGGGGCTGCCGGGACGGCCAGAACGGCTCGAGGTCGAGCCGACCCTGTCGGCGGTCCGTGGCGCGGCGCGCGCGCCCGTTCCACCGCCCGGTCCGCGGACCCGCGCACATCGCGGGAGCCGGCCCGGTCGGACGGGTACGGCCGGCGACGCCGGGGGCAGGGCTGGGGCAGACGATGTCCACGTGTGGTTTCTCCGCGAGGCGGGGCCGGTTGGTCGGCCGCGGGCACACCGGGAGGGCGGTCCGCTACGGCCTGGTCGACGGGGGTCGGCGGTGCGTCGGGCGGCGGCCGGGTGGGCCGGAACCGCCGGGGGACGTACCGGGGCGAGGTGAGGCCGTCAGCGACAACAGGCGCTGCAGATCAGCGCGTGGTCGATGTGGCGGCGGACGGTGAGCACCGGCACGACGGGGCCGGGCATGGCGGCGATGCCTCGCTGACTGGCGGTCATCCCCGGTACCCTCCCCCTTCGTTCTGCGTGACGACGCCCACTACCGGTGCGCGCCGACGGTGCCGCGTCGGATCGTCGAAGGCCCGTCACCGGTCGGCAACACCCGCGCGAACGGGACGCTTCCGGCCCTCCGACGGCATGGCCGGGGCGGCCTTCGTCCACAGAGCCTTCCACGCCCGAGCCGGTCTAGGCAACCTTCAGCGCACCGAACGTCCGGGATGTGGACGACCGAATGAGACGCCGAGTGGACGAAGGGCCCTGACCAGCGGTATCCGGCGGGCGGTCAGGCCCGGGCCGTCAGGCGCGGATGTCAGGCCCGGGCGGGGGCCCGGTGGCGGAGGGCGGCGGCGTGCTCGACCAGGGCGACCAGGAGTTCCTTCCCGTCCTCCCGCAGTCGCGCGTCGCACAGCAGCACGGGGATCCCCGGGTCGAGGTCGAGCGCGTCCCGGACCTCCCCCGGGGCGAACCGCTCGGTGCCCTCGAAGCAGTTGACCGCGACCACGAACGGGATGCCGCGCTGCTCGAAGAAGTCGACCGAGGGGAAGCAGTCGGCCAGTCGCCGGGTGTCCGCGATCACCACGGCGCCGAGCGCGCCACGCGCCAACTCGTCCCAGACGAACCAGAACCGGTCCTGCCCGGGGGTGCCGAACAGGTAAAGCGCGAGGCCGGGCCGCAGGTCGATCCGGCCGAAGTCCATGGCCACCGTAGTGGTGCGCTTCGCCTCGACGCCCGAGGTGTCGTCCACCGGGCGGCCCAGCTCGCTGAGCTCCTCCTCGGTGCGCAGTGGCCGGATCTCGCTGACCGCGCCGACGAGGGTGGTCTTGCCCGCGCCGAACCCGCCCGCGACCAGGATCTTCACCGCAGCGGCCGGACCGCCGCGCCAGCGCGGGTCGTTGTCGTTCCCGCGACGCTGCGGAGACGGGCTCGCAGGGGTGTGGTCAGAGCGCACGGAGTCCATTGATCACGTCTCGCAGCAGGCGCTCGTCCGGCAGCTCGGCGAGCGGAACGGGTCGGGTGACGCTGATCAGGTCGGCGTCGTAGAGGTCGCCGAGCAGGACGCGCACGACACTGACCGGCAGGTCGGTGTAGGAGCCGAGCTCGGCGACGGACAGCGGCTCGTGGCGGCACCAGGCCAGCAGGGTCTGGTGCTCCGGGTCGAGGACGTGCGCGGGCACGGCCCCCGCGTCCGGCCCGGGGTCCTTGGCGGTGACCAGCGAGATCAGGTCGAACAGGCCCTCCTCGACCGGCCGGGTGCGGCCCCGGGTCATCGAGTAGAGCCGCACCACCGGGCCGGCCTCGTCGTCGAACCAGCGGTCGTCGACCGGGGTACGCGGCTGGAACAGGTCGACCTCGGGTTCGTCCGTGGTCGCCTGCTCCTCGCCGGCCGCCTGCTCCTCGCCGGTGGCCTCGGCCGAGTCCACCGGCACCTGGGAGCCGTCGAGCGCCTCCGGGCGCTCCGGCACGTCCGCCTTCGGATCCGCCATCGGACCGCTCAGCTCCTCGGCGCGGCGGTTTCGGTGCGCGGCTCGGCGGCCATGTGCTCGCCGACCCGCTTGACCAGCAGGGCCATCTCGTAGGCGATCTGGCCGATGTCCGCCTCGGCCTCGCTCAGCACGGCCAGGCAGCTGCCGTCGCCGGCGGCCGTGATGAACAGGAAGGCCTCGTCCAGCTCGACCATGGTCTGCCGGACCCCGCCGACCTTGAAGTGCCCGCCGGTGCCCTTGGCCAGGCTGTGGAACCCGGCCGCGACGGCGGCGAGGTGCTCGGCGTCCTCCCGGTCGAGGTCGCGGGAGGCACCGGTGGCCAGCCCGTCGCTGGAGAGGATCACCGCGTGGCGCAGGGCCGCGACGCGTCCCACCAGGTCGTCCAGGAGCCAGTTGAGGTCGCCGGACGGCTGCGTCGAAGTGGTCATGAATCAGTTCCTTCCGCTGGGGCGGGTGGTGCAGGTGATGCGGGTGATGCCGGTACTGCGGGTGCTTCAGCTGCTTCGGGTACTGCAAGTGTCACTGGTTGTACGGGCGGGACGGACGCCGGGTTCCGCCGCACCGGCTGCCCGGCCGGGACCCGGCGGGCGAGCGGGGCCCGGCCGGCGTCCTCGGGGGCGGGCGCGGGCAGTGCCGCCGGGGCGGGAGCCGGGCTGATCGCCCGCCGGGACAGGTCCGGCGGCTGCCAGGCGGGTACGGCCGTGGGCCGGGCGTCTGACGGGCCGGAACGATCCTGCAGGATGCGGTCCGGGGCGGTACGGCTCTGGGCGGCGCGGTCCCGGGCGGCACGGTCGGCCGGACCGGTGGCACCGCGCCCGCGGGTGAAGCCGCGCTGGAACGAGGCGAAGGTGGCCCGGGCCTCCTCGGGCGAGCACTCCCGGGCTTCCCTGAGCTCCCGGACCTCACCCGACTCGCCCGCCGACCCGGCCTCCCGGGCGGCGCGGTCCTCGGACCCGTTCCCACCCCTGAGCCGCTCCTTCGCCTGCTCCCTGAGCTGCGGCGCGAGGTTCGCCTGCCGGACCCGCCGGGGCAGACCGCCCCGGGTCCGGAGCGCGGCGTCCACCGGCACGGCGTCCGACGGCACGGCGTCCGACGGCGCGGCGTCCACGGGAGCAACGGTCACGGGCGCGTCGGCCACCGGCGTGTCAGCAGCCGCCTCGTCCCGCCGGTGCCGTCCCGTTCCCCGAGTGCCCTCGACGTCCGGCGCAGGCGCGGACACCAGCACCGGTCCGCCCTTGGTCCGCGCCGCCCGGCGCGGCAGCCCGTTGGCCGTACGCCCCGCCTCGGGCGCGGACGGGCGCGGCCCACCGGTCACCCGGTGGCGGCCACCCGGACCCGCCGAGGACGTCGCGGCGGACGTGGACGCGGACGCGGATGCCGAGGCCGAGGCCGTATCCGGCACCGCGACCAGGTCGCGCTGCCCTCGCCGCCCCGCCGCCGCCCGCTTCGCGGGACGGCCGGACGCGGCGCCCGAAGCGCCCGCGGCCCCGGAGGCCGGCGGCTCCGGCAGCCCGTCCGGCGCCTCCGCCAGCAGCTCGCGCGGGATCAGCACCACCGCCGTGGTCCCCCCGTACGGGGAGGGCCGCAGGTGGACCCGGATACCGTGCCGCCGGGCGAGCCGGCTGACCACGAACAATCCCAGCCGGTCGGTGTCGGCGAGGTCGAACTCCTGCTCCACGGCGAGGCGTTCGTTGATCTCGGCGAGCAGCTGCTCGCTCAGCCCGAGGCCGCGGTCGTCGATCTCCAGCGCGAAGCCGTGCGCCACCACCTCGCCCTGGACGGTGACTTGGGTGTTCGGCGGGGAGAACACCGCGGCGTTCTCCACGAGTTCGGCGACCAGGTGGGTCACATCGGCGACCGCGCTGCCGAGCAGGCCGGTGCCGGGGAACGGCCGGACGGCCACCCGGGCGTAGTCCTCGACCTCGCCGACCGCCGCGCGGACCACATCCACCATCCGGACCGGCTTGCGCCAGGCGCGCCCGGGCGAGCCGCCGGCCAGGATGATCAGGCCCTCCGCGTGCCGGCGCATACGGGTGGTGAGGTGGTCGACCTTGAAGAGGTCCGCCAGCTCCGCCGGGTCCTCGGTGCGGCGCTCCATGGTGTCGAGCAGGGTGAGCTGCCGGTGCAGCAGCACCTGGCTGCGGCGGGCCAGGTTGACGAACACCGCCGAGACGCCGCGCCGCAGCTCGGCCTGTTCCACGGCGGCCTCGACGGCGGTCCGCTGGACCGCGTTGATGGCCTGGCCGACCTGCCCGATCTCGGCCTGGCCGAAGTGCAGTTCGGGCGCCTCGACCGCCACGTCGACCGGCTCGCCGCGACGCAGTCGCAGCATGACGGAGGGCAGCCGGGTGGTGGCCAGCTCGTTGGCCGCGTTGCGCAGGCCGATCAGCTCGCGGGCCAGGCCCCGACCGATCCGGAAGGAGATCAGGATGGTCAGGACGACGGCGACCAGGCCGACCGCACCGGCGATGCCTCCGCTCCAGAGCGCCGCGATCGCGGTAGACCGCCCGCGCTCGTCCAGTCCGGCGGCGATCCGGGAGTTGATCGAGGAGAGGTCGCCGAGCGAACGGTCGGCGGTCTCCCGCCAGTTGTCGCCGTTGAGTGCCTGCACGACCCGGTCCGGGCCACCGGCGCCGACGAAGTCCGCCTCGGCCCGGGCCAGCGCGCCCCAGGCCTCGCCGCCGCGCAGGGCGATGTAGTCGGCCTGGTCGGCGGGTTCGAGTTCGGCGATGTAGACGGTGAACAGCGCCTGCTGGTTGTGCAGGGCGTCCAGCGCGACCTGGTACTGCTCGGCGGTGGGCTTGGCGGCGCTGGTGCGCAGGCCCTCCATGGCCGCGTCCTCCTGCGAGAGGTACTCGCGGGCGCGCACCAGCTCGATCAGGATGGTTCCCTGCCGCGGGAGTTGGCCGCTCTGCCGGGCCACGTAGGCGGACCGGAAGCCGAACACCGGCCGGACCAGGTCGCTGTACTGCCCGAGCGCGAACTCCCAGTTGAGCGCGAGCCGGCCGACCTGGGCGCGCAGCGGGGTGATCTGGTCGGCGGCGGCGAGGATCTGCACCAGGCGGGCCCGCTGAGCGGCGGAGAGCTCGCCGCCGGCGCTGTCCTTGCGCTGCCGCAGTGCGGCGAGGCTGCGGTCGGTGGCGGTCTTGGCGTGCTCGAAGGCGTCCCGGGCGACCGGCGAGTTCGGGTCGGCCAGGCGCTGGACGGCGGCCCGCCGCTCGCTCTGCAGGTCGCTGGCATACTGGTCGACCGCGGCGCCGTACTCCTTGTACGCACGGCTGATCGCCAACTGGTTCCAGACGTCCCCGGTGGTGGCGAGCGTCGCGTACACCCACAGGGCGGCGAGCGCGACGATGGGCACCAGGAGCAGCGCGATGATCTTCGCGCGGATCGAGCTGCTGCGCAGACGCATGGAGTCCTCGGTCGGGAAGTGCCAGGCGCGGACGGGGAGCGGGGGAAGCGGTGTGAGGTGTGCGGAGGGTTCGACGGACTCGGGCGGGTTCGGCGGGCGTGGGGAGGACGGCTCGGACGGACTTTGCGGAGGTATGGGAAGGAAGCTGCGGAGGGCTCCCGGCCTCAGGTCTGCGAGACTCTACTACGCCGTGACCACACGTTCGAGGGTCGAACCACTCCACCCCCTCACCTTGCCCAGGACACGTCAGGAACCGCCCGCAATCACGGCCGCTTCGCCCCCGCCCGATGGCCGACACCGACCCGGATCACGCCCGGATCGTCCACCGGCACCCCGAATGCCCAGGTCACGCGGTGCACGCACCAACTCCTCGACTCCTCCCCCGCGCCTCCCCAATCGCGACACCATCCAAGCGACCCCGTGCCGATCTCGTCGGTTCACCGTCACAACCCTGGGCAGTGACAGGACGATCCGATAGTTTCGCTCCACCCGCGCGACCGGGCGCCGCCACCCCGACGCCCGCCCGCCGGGACCGGCAGACAGCGCCGCGAGACGCGAACTGGGGAGGACTGTGCGCGAGTTCACCACCCCCGCCCCGCCCGGGCGCGAGGCCACCGGAGGACTCGCCGACTCTCTGTACGACACCGCCGAACGTACTCCCGAGCTGGTCCAGCTGTCCTGGAGGGCCGGCGACGAACGGTGGCAGGACGTCACCGCCCGCGAGTTCCGCGACCAGGTGCTCGCCCTCGCCAAGGGCCTGCTGACCCGCGGCGTGCGCTACGGCGACCGGGTCGCCCTGATGTCCCGCACCCGCTACGAGTGGACGCTGTTCGACTACGCACTCTGGTCGATCGGTGCGATCACCGTCCCGGTCTACCCCACCGCCGCACCCGAACAGGTGCGCTGGATCCTCGCCGAGACCCAGGCGGTGGCCTGCCTGGTCGAGGACGAGGACGCGGCGATGACCGTCGGCGCGGTCTGCGACGCCCTGCCCGACCTGACCGGCATCTGGCAGCTGGACCGCGGCTGCGTCGCCGCGATCACCGAGGACGGTCGGGACGTGCCCGACGCGCTGGTGCACCGCCAGCGGCTCGGCGTCGCGGCCGCCAACATCGCCACCGTCGTCTACACCTCGGGCACCACCGGCCGCCCCAAGGGCTGCCTGATCACCCACGGCAACCTGGCCGCCGAGGCCGACGCGCTGCTCGACGGCTGGGGCGAGGTCTTCCGCGACACCGGCGGCGGCCAGCCCGCCACCCTGCTGTTCCTGCCGCTCGCGCACGTCTACGGGCGGGCCGTGCAGATCGCGGCGATCCGCGGCGGCTTCCGGATCGGCCACATCCCCGAGGTCTCCACCGACGCGCTACTACCCGCCCTGAAGACCTTCCGGCCCACCTTCCTGCACGCCGTGCCGTACGTCTTCGAGAAGATCTTCCAGCAGGCCAGGCGCGCCGCCGAGGAGGCCGGACGCGGCGAACTCTTCGAGCAGGCCCGGCAGGTGGCGGTCGAGTGGGCAGCCGCCCGGGAGCAGAAGGTCTTCGGTCGCGGCCCCAGTCCGGGCGCGGCACTGCGGCTGCGCCACCTCGCCTACGAGCGGACCGTCTACCCCAGGCTGCGCGCCGTGCTCGGCGGCCGGGTGCGCAGCGTGATGTGCGGCGGGTCCTCGCTGCGACGCGAGTTAGGCCTGTTCTTCACCGGCGCCGGGCTCCAGCTGTACGAGGGCTACGGGCTGACCGAGACCACTGCCGCGATCACCGCCAACCCGGCCGGACGGCAGAAGCTCGGCACGGTCGGGCAGCCCGTGCCGGGCGCGTCGGTGGCGATCGCCGACGACGGCGAGGTGTGGGTGCGCGGCGACTCGGTCTTCGGCGGCTACCTGAACCACCCGCAGTGCACGGCGGAATCACTGGTCGACGGCTGGTTCGCCACCGGCGACCTGGGCCGGCTGGACAAGGACGGCTACCTCACCATCACCGGCCGCAAGAAGGACCTGATCGTCACCAGCAGCGGCAAGAACCTCGCCCCGGTGGCGCTGGAGGAGCGGGTCGAGGCGCATCCGCTGGTCTCCCAGTGCCTGGTGGTGGGCGACGACCGCCCGTACGTGGCCGCGCTGATCACGCTCGACCCGGCCGCGCTGGCGCACTGGTTGAAGACCCACGGGCGGGCGCAGCTGGACCCGTGGGCGGTGCTCGCGGACGATCAGCTGCACGTCGAGATCCAGCGCGCGGTGGCGGCGGCGAACACGGCCGTGTCACGGGCCGAGTCGATCCGCGCGTTCCGGCTGCTGCCACGGGAGTTCAGCCAGGAGCAGGGGCTGTTGACGCCCTCGCTCAAGCTGCGGCGGGCGGCGATCGCGGAGTACTACGCCGAGGACATCGAGGAGTTGTACCTCTCCTGAACTGTCGTTGCGCGCAATATCTCTGACGTTCCGTCTTGCTTATCATGGCGCAGCTGGTCCCTGGCGGCACGGCTCACCGACCAATTCCCTTGACGGGCTGATTGGTCCAGTCCATTGCTGCTCTTCGGTCCGCGTGCGGCGCACCGGTACAGCCCGCTCCCGCCCCTCCGGGAGCGTCCCGGCTCAACGACTCCGACGAGCTACCCTCCGCCGGCCTCGCGGACTGGGGCAGCATCCCAGGCTGGAGCTGCACCGGCGGCCCGAACGCCCGCAGCGTCCGGCTGTACGTGCACGGCTGGTAGCAGCAGGGGCCGTTCTCGGTGGACGACGTCCGGGTCGACGGTCCGGCGCCCGCCCCGGCGGTGACGCGGGGCTCGATCCCGACCAACGACAAGTCGTCTTCCTCACCGTGGACGACGGCTGGCAGCGCACCCCCGAGGCGGAGCGGTTCATCTCCGACCACCACCACCTGCCGATCACCGCCTTCCCACTGCCGATGCCGGCCGGCGCCGACCCGGACTTCTTCAAGCGGGTCACCGCCGTGCCCGGCTCCTCGATCCAGGACCACAGCGTCTCGCACTCGGACCTCAGCACGCTCCCGCTGGAGCAGCAGCAGGTCGAGATCTGCGACGCCCGGGACGCGATAGCGCGATAACCCGCCTGTTCGGCACCGCGCCTGCGGTGTTCCGCCCGCCGTACTTCGCCTGGAACGCCGACACCCTGCAGGCCGCCGCCGACTGCGGCATCCGCACCGCGCTGACCGTCGACGCCGACTTCAGCCGGGGCGCCTCCACCATCTGGCACCCGGGCCTGCTGCAGCCGGGCGACGTGGTGCTGATGCACTGGACCGACACCCTCGCCACCGACCTGCCGCCCGCCCTCGCCGCCGACGCCGCCGGACTCAAGCCGGCGGGGCTGGTGGACTATCTGCGCTGAAATCGCGTCGGGCCGACTGACCGACAGATGAGGAATGACAGCTGACGGATGACAGATGACAGACTTCGTCATCTGAAATCTGTCAGCTGTTATCTGTCATCCGTTCGCCGCCATCCGCCCCTCCGGCCGGTGATCTCGATCGTTGACATGGCGTCCGCGGCGCGGCTCTAATGGGGGCGTGCGGCGCGGCGTCGGCCACAGAGCAGTGGGCCGGTCGGCAGCCGAACCAGCACCCAATTCACAAGGGGACGATGCGCGATGAGTACTTTCTCCGCTGCCCTGATCTGACCTTGGCGGTCACCGCGGTGTCCGCCCGCCCGCTGGTACCGCGTGTGGCCGCGACCTCCCCGAATTCTCCGGAGACTTCACCACACACATATGCCCGATTCATCCTCCACGTCCGTCAATTCCTTCAATCTGAATGTCATCGACGAGCTCCGCGCCAACGGCGGCCGGGCCGGCGGCCCGTTCGAGGGCGGCGATCTGCTCCTGCTGACCACCACCGGGGCCCGCACCGGGCGCCCGCACACCGTCCCGCTCGGGTACGTCCGGACCGAGGGCCTGGTGCTGGTGGTCGCCTCGGCGGCCGGAGCACCTGAACACCCTCAGTGGTACCGCAACCGGCTGGCCCACCCGGTGGTCCGGGTCGAGCTCGGCACCGAGGCCTTCGAGGCGATCGCCGTACCCGCCGAAGGCGCCCGCCGGGAGCGGCTGTTCGCCACCGTCGCCCGGAAGGCACCTGGGTACGGCGACTACCAGGCGCACACCGAGCGGGAGTTGCCAGTGATCGTTCTGGAGCGACCAGAGGCGCCGGCCGACGCACCCCGCGAGGTGAACAGCCTCGCCGACAAGCTGCTGGAGGCGCACACCTGGTTGCGCGCGCAGCTGCGTCACATCCGACAGGAGGCGCGGGCCCACTCCTCCGGCCGTCCGGCCGGGCTCGGTCTGCAGCTGCGACAGCACTGCCTGGCGTTCTGCCAGGGGTTGACGCACCACCACACCGGGGAGGATGCCGCGATCTTCCCGGCGCTCGCCCGCAGCCACCCGGAGCTGGCCGGGGTGCTGGAGCGGCTCGGCGAGCAGCACCGGGCGATCGGGCGGATCAAACAGGAGCTGGTGACGCTGCTGGCCGGGGCCGCGGTCGCCGAACCCGAGCGACTCCGGGCCGAACTGGACCGGATGTCGGCCGAGTTGTTGGAGGCGCACCTCGACTACGAGGAGGCCGAACTGCTGCCGACCCTCGCCGGAATCCCCTTCCCGCCGGCCCGGCCCGCCCCGTCCGGCGGCTGAAACGGCGGTGCGGCCGTCCCCTCCCACAACTCGGGAGGGGACGGCCGCACCGGTGTTGCGTCACGCACCTGACGGCGCGCTGGAGCCGGGGCCTCAGGACTGGCTGAAGACCGGCAGGTAGCCGTTGGCCTGGCCGTCCGAGTTCGGGTGGTAGCTCTCGTCGATCGGCAGGGTGGTGCTGTGCAGCCAGGTGTCCAGAGACCCGCAGATCTCGTGCCCGGAGAAGATGTCGCGCACGTCACCGAAGGTGAAGCCCGCGTTGGCGACCCGCTTGGCGATGACACCGTCCAACGTGTCCGCGGCCTCGTTGATGGCGGCGCGCTTGGTGTCACCGATGCCGAAGATGCAGAAGCCGTCGATCTGGTACAGGTGCGGGTAGCCCATCACCACGACGTGGGCGTTTGGCGCCTTGGCGTGGATCGCGGAGTACACCTGGTCCAGCTGGCCGGGCAGGGTGTTGAGGGCGTAGTTCTCGGCGGCGCTGACGGCGTTGAGGCAGTCGCTGTCGCTCCCCAGCACACAGGTCTGCATGGTGCTGGAGAACCCGGCGTCGTTGCCGCCGATCGTGAGGCTCACCAGCGTGGTGCTGGAGTCCAGGGCCGAGATCTGACTGTTGAGGACGTCACCGGTTCTCGCACCCGAACAGGCGACGAAGGAGAAGGAGGACGGCGCGTTCGCGTTCGTCCAGAGGTAGGCGTAGGCGTTGGTGCTGCGCTTGCAGCTACCGCTGTCGCTCAGGTAGCTGCCGGCACCGACGCCGGCCGAGTAGGAGTCCCCGAGCGCCACGTAGTTGACACCGGCCGCGTCGGCGGAGGACGCCGTGAAGAGCGTCGTCAGCGTGAGGAGAGCGGCTATCGCAGCGACGGACAGGGTACGAGCAGGGCGGAGCATTGCACCTCCTGGTATGACGTGGGTCACAGAATGGATACCAAGTAGTAACCGGCCGCGGAAGGGCTCACGCCAAGGACGCAGACTGGCAGTCCGGCGGCGTGGAAGTGAACTCCTCGCGAACATGGCCTACTTGGCGGATCGCCACCGAGGCGCGGCCTCAGGAGCGGCTGAAGACCGGGAGGTAACCGCTGGCCTGGCCGGCCGAGTTCGGGTGGTAGCTCTCGTCGATCGGCAGGGTGGTGCTGTGCAGCCAGGTGCTCAGCGAGCCGCAGATCTCATGGCCGGAGAAGACGCTCCGGACGTCACCGAAGGTGAAGCCCGCATTGGCGACCCGCTTGGCGATGACACCGTCCAACGTGTCCGCGGCCTCGTTGATGGCGGCGCGCTTGGTGTCACCGATGCCGAAGATGCAGGAGCCGCCCACCTTGTACAGGTGCGGGTAGCCCATCACCACGACGTGGGCGTTCGGCGCCTTGGCGTGGATCGCGGAGTACACCCGGTCCAGCTGGCCGGGCAGGGTGTTGAGGGCGTAGCTCTTGGCCGCGTTCACGGCGCCGAGGCAGTCACTGTCGCTCCCCAGCACACAGGTCTGCATGGTGTCGGCGAAGCCCGCGTCATTGCCGCCGATCGTGAGGCTCACCAGCGTGGTACCGGAGTTCAGGGCGGAGATCTGACTGTTGAGCACGTCGCCGGTTCTCGCGCCGGAGCAGGCCACGAAGCTGAAGGAGGACGGCTTGTGCGCGCTCTTCCACAGGTACGCGTAGGCGCTGGTGCTGCGCTTGCAGCTACCGCTGTCACTCAGGTAGCCGCCGGCACCGACACCGGCGGAGTAGGAGTCCCCGAGGGCGACATAGTTCACGCCGGCCGCGTTGGCCGATGACGCGGCGAAGAGCGTCGTCATGGAAAGGAGAGCCGCTATCGCGGCAACGGACAGAGCACGGGCAGGGCGGAGCATGGCACCTCCTGGTATGACGTGGGTCACAGGAAGGGATACCAGGCGGTAGCCGGACGCGGAAGCGCTCATGCCAAGGACATTGACGGCCAGTCTGATGGCGCTGAAGTGAACCGCCCTAGACGGAGCGTGAGTTCACGCTGGTGGGCGCCGGTGCACGTCGACGCGCGTCGGTCATCGCGTGTAGATGAGAAAATCGGGGGAAGTCAGCTCGGCGTCAACAGCCGGTCAGCGTACGGCTGCCGCTGCGTCAGTTCGGCACTCCACCCGAAGGGTTGGTTCAGCTCCCCACCCGAGGGCCCGGGCCGGTTCCGCGCCCGAAGGCTCGGATCAGCTGCCCGCCCGGGGCCCGGTCAGCTTCCTGCCGACCAGCCGCGCCCGGCGTACACCGACCCGGCGGAGACCGTGCAGCCCTCGGCCGGCAGCTCCTCGATCGTCTCGTTCGCCGCGGCCGGAACCCCGAGCCACTGGACGGCCGTGGCGACCGCCGCCCGGGCCTGGCGCAGCCCGGGCGCGCCCCAGCCCAGCAGCTCGACCGCGAGCCCCGGCGCGACCAGCAGCCGCCGGTAGTGCCGGCCCGAGGCGGGGTCGGCCGCGCTCGGACCGACCGCCCGCAGCGCCGCCGCCATCCGGACCCGCGCGCACTCGTGCCCGCCGTTCGCCGAACCCACCCGGTCGTAGAGGTAGCCGAGGTAGTACGGCCGGCCGATCACGGCCTGGGCCTCCTCGCCCGCCTCCCGGGCCAGGGCCGCGGCCGGGTCCCCGTCGTCCTCCGGCTCCAGCGAGCCGCCGGGCAGCGAACAGATCCCGTCCCGCGGGTTCACCAGGGTCAGCACCCGCCCGTCCGGGGCGAACAGCCAGCCCCAGGACTGCTTCACCGGCAACCCGTCCGGCACCTGCTCGCCCGGCCGCCACGGCCAGCCCGCCGAAGGACGCCGCCGCACCTTCCCGAGCAGCTCGGCGACCTCCGCCGTGAACTCGATCCGGCCCATGCCGTGCGTCCCCCCTCTCGGTGTCGGGCTCGCCGGACCTGCGGAGCACGGTTCGGAGCGGAGCGGCCGGAGCGGCGGCGTGGGGTACCGGGCGCTCCTGCTGTTGATCTTCTCCGATCTTCCCCGAACAGGCGGTCGATGAACAGTCCCCAGCGCCGCATGGTGGATGTGGCGACCACGAACGCGCTGATCACCCCAGCGACCCACCCCCGCCCCCGGATCCCGGGAAGCCCGGCAGCGGGAACCCCGGCCGCGGGACCACCCCGGGCGGGAAGGGCAGCCCCCGCGCCGCGTCGTCGGCCAGCTCGTCGAACACCTCGTGGGCGGTCATCGGCCGCAGCCGCCCACCGGCGAGGGCCCAGCCACGCACCAGCGGCCCGGACGGCCGGTCGGCCGCCGACCCGCCCGGAGCGTCGGCCGACGAGTCAGCCGGCGAGTTGACCGGCGGCCCGCTCGACGGATCGCCGTGCAGCAGCAGCGCCCCCTCGCCACCCGAGGCCACGCCCGCCGCGAGCGTGACACAGAAGGCCTCCGTGTCCCGTCCGGCGGGGTGCAGTCGCCCCGCCTCCACACAGACGTCCACCGCCGAGGTGAGCTCCTCGCCGTCCTCCGGACCGTGACACCGCAGTGTCAGCAGGTGGCAGCCCTCCCCCGCGCCTTCGGCCAGTGCCAGGTAGACCGAGGTCACGTACCGCATCACCGCCGCCATCCGCCGCTGCCCGGCCGGGTCGCCGCCGACCGCGTCCAGCAGCGCCGCGCAGGCGACGGACATCCGCACCCGCGCCCGGTGGTCGTCCAGCAGCACCGGCAGCAGCTCGGCCAACCGCTCCCCCGCGTAGACGAACGGCTCCCCGGCCAGCTCCGGATCGCCCGCGTACGCGACCCGCGCGGCGGACGTCCGGGGGTCGAGCCCGAGCGCCGCGCAGTAGTCCTCGAAGTCACCCGCCTCCAGGACGCGCAGGTGCACCTCCAGCCCCTGCCCGTACAGGCCCCTCAGCTGCTCCTCCGCCCGCCGTAGGTACTCCTGGTGCCCGAGCGCACCGAACAGCCCGTACTTCGCCAGCCCGGCGAAGTCGGCGGCCTCCGCGGCCAGCGCGACCGCCACCGGCTGCGGCGGCGCACCCCGGGCCCGGCCGCCACGCCGCCCACGCGCCCCGGCCCCACCGGCCCGCCCGCCCGGCGGCCGCCCACCTCCCGGCGGTGCCGACCCACCGGGACCGCCGGTCGGCACCCCGCCGAGCCCGGCCCCGGGCCGCCGCCCGCCGAACACCAGCACCCGCCGCCCCCGTGCCGGCCCGCCGCGCACCACCACGATGCCCGACACCTCGTACACCGACTCCCGCACAGTCATGGGTTTCCTCCCACTCGCCCTCTCGGCACCGGCCGGCACCGGACAGCGCCGGACCGCACCGGCCACTCCGACTCCCGGAGTCGCCGACACCACGGAACCTACACAGAGCCACCGACAATCGACCCCTAGTAATCGAACAAGGTCAGGGCCGCCCGGCTGTGCGGTCGCACGTCGAACGGTCCTGGCGATTTCCTGTCGGAATTTCGGCCATTGCCGATCAATCACGTCCTCCTGAGACCACGAACGACCCGATCCCGGGGCTGCTGTCCTGGCAGGTCGCCTCAGCGACCGCCGGCCGAGGGGGCTCGACGATCACGGCTCGGACGTTCGCCGGCGCAGCGACGGTGGCACGGATGCGCACGGCGGGACCGGTCCTCGGCGGACCGCCGCTGCGGCGCACGCCCCGGCCGGGGACCGTGAGCGCGGCGCCAACGGCTTCACCGACACCCCGGACACCCTCCAGGGCCGGGCAGTGGCCGAGGGGCCCGTGACACCTGAGCCCGGCGGGATTGTCAGGACCGGGCGCTATCGTCGGGGACCATGCGACTCCTGCATACCTCCGACTGGCATCTCGGGCGCTCGTTCCACCGGGAGAGCCTGCACGACGCCCAGCGCGACTTCCTGGACCACCTGGTGGCAGTGGTCCGGTCCGAGGGCGTGGACGCCGTGCTGGTCGCCGGGGATGTGTACGACCGGGCACTGCCGGGCCTGGAGGCGGTCGCACTGTTCGACGACGTGCTGCACCGGCTGGCGGACCTCGGGGTGCCGACGGTGTTCATCAGCGGGAACCACGACTCGGCCCGCCGCCTCGGGGTCGGCGCCGGGCTGATCGGGCGGGCCGGGATCCACCTGCGGACCGATCCGGGCGAGTGCGCCGAGCCCGTCCTACTGGCGGACGAGCACGGGCCGGTGGCGGTGTACGGGCTGCCGTACCTGGAGCCGACGCTGGTGCGCGAGCGCTTCGGGCTGGCCAAGGGCGGGCACGCGGCGGTGCTCGGCGCGGCGATGGACCAGGTCCGGGCCGATCTGGCGGCGCGCCCGGAGGGGACCAGGGCCGTGGTGCTGGCCCACGCCTTCGTCACCGGCGGCACGCCGAGCGACAGCGAGCGGGACATCGCGGTCGGCGGGGTCGCCTCCGTGCCGGCCGCGGTGTTCGACGGGGTGCACTACGCCGCACTCGGCCACTTGCACGGCTGCCAGACCCTCGCCCCGCACCTGCGCTACAGCGGCTCCCCGCTCGCCTACTCCTTCTCCGAGGTGCGCCAGCGCAAGACCATGTGGCTGGTCGACCTCGCGGCCGACGGCTCGGTGGCCGCCGAGCGGATCGACTGTCCGCAGCCCCGCCCGCTCGCCACCCTGCGCGACACGCTCGACGCGCTCCTCACCGACGAGAGGTACGCCGAGCACGAGCGGTCCTGGGTGCAGGCCACGCTCACCGACACGGCCCGCCCGAGCGAGCCGATGGAGAAGCTGCGCCGCCGCTTCCCGCACACCCTCCAGCTGCTGTTCGACCCCGAGGAGAGCGAGGGCGGGCCGTCCGAGTCGTACGCGGCCAGGGTCAGCGGCCGGGACGACCTGGAGATCGCCGAGGGCTTCCTGCGGCACGTCCGCCCTGGCGCCGAGCCGGAGCCGGACGAGCTCGGTTGGCTGCGCGAGGGCTTCGAGCGCGTCCGGCAGAGCACCGACCGGAAGGCGGACCTGCCCCGATGAGGCTGCACAGGCTCACCGTCACCGCCTTCGGCCCGTTCGCGGGCAGCGAGACGGTGGACTTCGACGCGCTCGCCGCCGGCGGGCTGTTCCTGCTGCGCGGTGCGACCGGCGCGGGCAAGAGCAGCGTGCTGGACGCGGTCTGCTTCGCCCTCTACGGCGAGACGCCGAACGCCCGCCGGGCCAACCGGCTGCGCAGCGATCACGCCGACCCGAAACAACTGACCCAGGTACAGCTGGAGCTGACGCTCGGCGGGCGGCGGCTGCAGATCACCCGGCTGCCCGAGCAGCGTCGGCCGAAGAAGGTCGGCAGCGGCACCACGGTCGAACGGCCGCAGACCCTGCTGCGCGAGTGGGCGGCCGACGCGGGCGACGGCGCGCCCGGCTGGCGGCCGCTCAGCAAGTCGCACCAGGAGGCCGGGGAGGAGATCCACCGGCTGATCGGCATGAGCCGGGAGCAGTTCTGCCAGGTGGTGCTGCTGCCGCAGGGTGACTTCGCCCGCTTCCTCAAGGCCGACTCGGAGGAGCGCGGCAAGCTGCTGCGACGGCTGTTCGACACCGATCGGTACGGGCAGGTCGAGTCCTGGCTCGCCGATCAGCGGCGCGCCCAGGAGGCCGCCGTCCAGGCCGGTCGGCGCCGCCTGCGCGATCTCGCCAGCAAGGCCGAGCAGGCGGCCGGGCCCGACGCCGAGCCCGCCGAGGGCTGGGTGCCGGCCGAGGACGGCGACGCCGACCTGACCGCCGGGGTGCTCGGCTGGGCGGCGGTGCTGCGCAGCGGCGCGGCCGAGCAGCTCACCGTCGCCGAGGCCGCGCTCGCGGGCGCGGAGGCGGCGCAGCGGGCGGCCCAGCACGGCCGGGAGGCCGCCGAGGAGTTGGCCGGGCGCCAGCGTCGACACCGGGAGGCACTGGTCGAGGCCGAGCGGCTGGCCGGGTTCGAACCCGCCGCCGCGCGGGACCGGCAGCGGCTGGCGGCCGCGCAGGAGGCCGTCGGGGTGGAGTCAGCGCTGCGGCTGCGGGACAACGCGGCCGAGGCGCTCGGGCGCGCGCGGGAGGCGGAGCGGCGGCGCCGGGAGGCGCTGGCCCGGTCCGGCCCCGAGGGCCGCAGGCTCGCCGAAGGCGGAACCGGAGCCGACGCCGAAGCCGGGACCGACACCGAGGCGGGCGCCGCCGAGTTGGCCGAGGCCGAGCTGCGGCTGCGGGCCGAGGTGGTCCGGCTGGAGGCGGCCCGGGCGGAGGAGCGGCGCTGCGCCGAACTCGCCCGTGAGCAGCGTGCCTTGGCGCAGGAACGGAGCGCCGCCGAGGAACTGGCCGAGGAGGCCGAGGACTGGCTCGCCGAATTCGACGGCGAGCTGGGCCGGTTGGAGGAGCGACAGTCCCGGGCCCAGGCGGCGAGCGCCCGGGTCGAGCAACTGGACGGTCAGCGCACCGAGTTGGCCGGCCGACTGGGCGCGGCCCGGGAGCGCGACGGCCTGCGGTCCGAGATCATGGACGCCGAGCCGCGGGTCGTCGAGCTGCGCACCGCGGCGTTGGACGCCCGCGAGCACAGCCTGGACCTGCGGAACCGCCGGCTGGCCGGGATGGCCGCCGAGCTGGCCGAGCAACTGCGGGTGGGCGAGGCCTGCCGGGTCTGCGGCTCGCCCGAGCACCCGGCGCCCGCCGAGGCCGCCGCCGGCAGCCGGGTGAGCGCCGAGGACGAGGAGCGGTCCCGGCGGGCCCAGGCCGCCGCCGAGCAGGCCTGGACGGCGGCCGACCAGGCCCTGACCGCGCTGCGGGTGCGCGAGGCGACCGCCGCCGGGGCGGCCGGGCCGGACGGTACGGACGTGCTCGCGCAGTCCCTGGCCGGGCTGGAGTGCGAGCACCGCGGGACGCTGCACGAGGCGGAGACGCTCGGCCGGGTCGAGCAGGAGATCGGCCGGCTGGCGCAGGACCGCGCCCGCCGCCTGGACGAGCTGCACGAGGCCAAGGAGCGCGCCGCCGTCCTCACCGACCGACTGCAGGCGCTGGACGCCGAGCAGCGGGAGCTGACCGCCAAGGTGGCGGCTGCCCGGGGCGAGGCGTCCTCGGTCGCCGACCGGGCTTCGGCTCTCACCCGGCTCGCCGAGGAGGTGGCCGCGGCCGCCGCCGCCGCCCGGGCCTGCGCGCAGGCCCGGGCGCGACTCGGCGAGGCCGAGGAGGAGCTCGGCCAGGCCTGCGCCGCGGCGGGCTTCCCGGACGCCGCGGCGGCGCTCGCGGTGCTGCTGCCGCGCGAGGAGCGCGAGCGGCTGGAGGCCCGGCTGGAGCGGCACCGCGCGGAGTCGGCCGCCGTGCAGCACGAGCTCGCGCTGCCCGAACTGGCCGAGGCCGCGGCCCGTCCGCCGGTCGCCCTGTCCGCCGCCGCTGCCGCGCTCGGCGCCGCCACCGACCGGCTCGGCCGGGCGCACGCGGCCCGGTCGGCCGCCCGCGAGCGCTGCGGTGCGCTGGCCTCGATCGGGCGGCAGCTGACCGAGCTGGCCGGGGACCTCGCCCCGGCGCTGGAGCGGTACGGGCGGATCAACCGGCTCGCCGCGCTGGCCGCCGGCACCTCCACCGAGAACCGGCTGCGGATGCGCCTGGAGTCGTACGTCCTGGCGGCCCGGCTGGAGCAGGTCGCGGCGGCGGCCAGCGACCGGCTGGTCCGGATGTCGGGCGGCCGCTACACCCTGGTGCACAGCGACGACCGGGGCACCGGCAACAAGCGCTCCGGCCTGGCCCTGCTGGTGGTCGACGCCTGGACGGGCACCGAGCGGGACACCGCGACCCTCTCCGGCGGCGAGAGCTTCTTCGCCTCGCTCTCCCTCGCCCTCGGCCTGGCCGACGTGGTCACCGACGAGGCGGGCGGCATGCCGCTGGACACCCTGTTCATCGACGAGGGCTTCGGCACCCTGGACGAACAGTCCCTGGAGGAAGTGATGGACGTCCTCGACGGCCTGCGCGAGCGGGACCGCGCGGTCGGCATCGTCAGCCACGTCGCCGACCTGCGCAGCCGCATCCCCGCCCAGCTCATGGTCCGCAAGGGCCGCCACGGCTCCACCCTGGCCCTGGCCACCCGAGAGGACGTCTAGGAACGGCCTGTCAGCCCGAACACGCCACCCGCTGCGCCTGCTGCCAGGCGCACACCGGGCACAGGGTGCTGCCCGGCTGATCGGCCGGCAGCTCGGTCGGCTCCCCGCACAGCACACAGTCGGCCCGCGGCCCGGTCGCCCCCGGGTCGTGCCGCAGCGCGGCCTCCGCCGAGCCGTCCGGCGCGAGCTCACACACCGCCGCGCCCTCGGTCACCACCACATCGTCCGCCGCGCCACTCATGCCGCCTTCCTACTCCCCGCCCCCGCCCTGCGGCAAGACGCCGCCGCGGAGACCCCCGGCCCGGGCCCGGGCCGCCTCGATCATCGCCCCGACCCCGTCGAGCATCGGCCCCAGCCCGAACGCGAACAGCGAGTCCAGGTCCAGGTCGTAGCCGCCCCCGACGCTCCCGACGGTCCGTGCGAACACCGGGTGCCGCTCCCCCGCGACCAGCGCCGCCAGTGCCGGGCCCTGGTGGTCCATCCACTGCTCCTCGGTGAGGCCGGTACCGGCCTCGGCCTGGGCCTCCCGTTCCAGGTGGACGGCGACGCCCTGGACGTAGCAGTAGAGCAGGACGTGCAGGTCGAGCATGGTCGCGGCGTCCAGACCGTGGCCGTCCAGGGCGGCGAGCGCCCACTCGGCGTGGTCCATCAGCGCGGGCAGCATCAGCGGCCGGGTGAGCGCGCCGACCTGCGCGAGCCAGGGGTGGCGGCGGTAGGTCCGCCACAGGGTGTGCGCGCCGAGCTCCAGGCGTGCCCGCCAGTCCCCCGTCGGCTCGGCCGGGTACGTCTCCTCGCCGAAGACCGCGTCCGCCATCAGCAGCACCAGGTCGTCCTTGCTCGGCACGTACCGGTACGGGGACATCGCCGCCACGCCCAGTCGGGCGGCGACGCTGCGCATGGAGAGCGCGGCGAGGCCCTCGCGGTCGGCGATCTCCAGGGCGGCCCGGACGATCGCCTCCCGGCTCAGCTCGACGGCCGCCCCCGAGGCCGCCGAAACGGCGGTCGGCGAAGCCTCTGCCGAAGGAGCGCTCGGACGACGCCGGGGCGCCTGGCGGGCCGCCACCACCGTGCCCACCCGGGGCAGGGTCTCGACCAGGCCTTCCAGCCGCAGAGTGGTGAGCGCTTTGGTGGCCGTGGCGAGGGCGACGTTCCACTCCCGGGCGATCCGCCGGGTCGAGGGCACCCGCTCGCCCGGTGCGAGCGTGCCGTCCGTGATCCGCCGGGCGATCTGGTCGACGATGCGCCGGTAGGGCGGGACGGGCTCGGGCGTGGAGACCATGCGGCCGGCTCCCTCAGGTGATGCGGATCTCTTTCCGCGATGACCAGTGCTGTACTAGCTCAGACCCTACCAGCGGCGCTCCCTCGAATCCGCTGGCTGCACTAGCGCAGCAGCGGGAAAGCGGCCCTTGGCAGCCCTGTACGTACGCCGTACATTCAGGACGCATACACCGTACGAGCGCCATCGGCGCACCAACGGCAGGGAGCTGTCAATGAAGTCCGTGCTCATCTCCGGCGGCGGCATCGCGGGCCTCGCGCTCGCCGTCTCGCTGAGCCGTCGAGGCTTCGCCCCCACGGTCGTGGAGCGGGCCGACGGGCTGCGCGGCGGCGGGCAGGCGGTGGACGTCCGCGGGGTCGCGCTGAAGGTGGTCGATCGGCTCGGGCTGCTGGAGGAGATCCGCGCCCACCGCACCCGGATGCGGGGCATGTCCGTACTGGACGGCGACGGCCGGGAGATCCACCGCTCCACCGAGAGCACCTTCAGCGGCGGGCGACTCGACAGCGAGGACGTCGAGCTGCTGCGTGAGGACCTCGTCCGCGTGCTGCACGACCGGGCGGCGGCGGAGGGCGTCGAGCTGGTCTTCGGGGACACCGTCACCGCGCTCGACCGGGCCGAGGGCGAGGACGGCGCCTTCATCTGCTTCGAGCGCGCCGAGCCTCGACGCTTCGACCTGGTCGTGGGGGCCGACGGCCTGCACTCGACCGTACGCCGGCTGGCCTTCGGGCCCGAGGAGCGCTTCGCCCGCCACCTCGGCATGCACCTGGCGATCTTCAGCGCGGACAACTTCCTCGCCCTGGAGGACTGGCAGCTCTGGCTGCGCGAAGGCGAGGCGGGCTACGGCGTCTACCCGGTGCGCGGCAACTCCGAGCTGCGGATCAGCTTCGGCTTCGCGGGCGAGCCGCTGCCGGCCGGACGGCGCGGTCCCGAGGCGCAGAAGGCCCTCGTCGCCGAACGGATGACCGCGTTGCGCTGGGAGACTCCGAGGCTGCTGAAGGCCCTGGCCGAAGCGCCGGACTTCTACTGCGACTCCATGGCGCAGATCCACCTGGACCGCTGGTCACGGGGCCGGGTCGCCCTGCTCGGGGACGCGGGTTACTGCGCCTCCCCGCTGTCGGGTCAGGGCACCAGCCTCGCCCTGGTCGGCGCGTACGTGCTGGCCGACGCCCTCACCCGCTCCGGCGGGGAGCACCGCGCCGCCTACGCCGAGCACGAGCGGCGGCTGCGCCCGTTCGTCCGGCTCAATCAGGCGCTGGCCACCGAGAACCCGGGCGGGCCGGCTTCCGAGGATTCGGTGGAGCGGGCGAAGAACGCGATCGCACTGGACGGATGACGACCGACGGATGACAGCGACCAGATAACAGATAACAGATGACAGATGACGGATTTCAACATCTGTCATCCGTCATCTGTTCGCCGTCGTCCGAGCCGCCCCACCCACAGAGCGCCACCACCCCCCGACTACCGTGGCCGACATGGTCGCCGATCTCCACCGACGTCTGCATGCCGCCCGGGCCACCACCCCCACCTACGCCGAGGTCGGGGCCACCCGGGGCGGTCGGCTACCGGACGGGTACGCGCATCTACGGCGGCGGATCCACCTGGGGCACGGGCCGCAGGCGCTGGAGCGGGCCGGGCGGTATGTGCTCGGCTGGGGCAGCCAGTTGGGGACGGGCTTCGCGGTGTGGCCGGGCGAGCTGGCCCGGGAGGGGGCCACCGTGCTCCTGCGGCTGAACCTGCCGGGCACCCGGTGGCCGCGCCTGGTGATCCCCTGCCGAGTGGTGTGGACGGTGGCGGAGCCGGACCGGATCGGCTTCGCGTACGGAACGCTTCCCGGGCACCCGGAGTGCGGCGAGGAGTCGTTCCTGGTGTCGATGGACGCCGACGGCGAGGTGTGGTTCGAGGTCGCCGCGTTCTCCCGGCTCTCCGCCTGGTACGCCCGACTGGGCCGTCCGGTCGCGCTGCTCTGCCAGCACCTGGCGATCGAGCGCTACCTGACCGCCGTGGCCGAGCACGTCGCCGACGCCACCCCGGCCCGCTGATCGCCCTGCCCCGGCAAGATCCGCCGGACAAGGCCCTAGCCCAGGAACGACAGCCGGACGGTGCGGCGCGGGTTGTCCCCGTTGGTGTCGATCAGCACCACGGACTGCCAGACTCCGAGCGCCAGCTGCCCGCCGATCACCGGCAGGGTGGCGTGCGGGGCGACCAGGCCGGGCACCACGTGGTCGCGCCCGTGGCCGGGGCTGCCGTGCCGGTGGCGCCAGCGGCCGTCGGCCGGGAGCAGGTCGCGCAGGGTGGCGAGGAAGTCGTCGTCGCTGCCCGAGCCGGTCTCCAGGACGGCGATCCCGGCGGTGGCGTGCGGGACGAACACGTTGAGCAGGCCGTCGCGCCCGGCGGCCCGCTCGTTGAGGAACACGGCGCAGCGGTCCGTGATGTCGAGCGCGACCTCACGGCTGCCGGTGGTGATCTCCAGGGTGGTGGTCTGGAACGAGCCGGTTGAGCCGGTCGACGTGGAGTGGTTGTTGTCCGCCATGGCGCCATCCTGACCCAGGTCAGCGGGCCGGGCGTACTGCCTCGCCGTCTGCCCTTGCCAGGGAGGCAAACTCGCATAGAGTGAGAGGTTCAGACCAAATCGGCGGGTGGATCCACCGCGCGACGGGCCTGCCCGCCGGCGGACTTCCGGACACGACGAAGACCCGACGGACCGGTTGGTCCGCCGGGTCGAGTCAGGCCCGGGTCGGCCGCGACCGGGAGGCCGCTAGCCGCGCCCGCCGAAGAGGCTGCGCCGCAGCCGGCGCAGTGGCGCCAGCAACGAGACCCGGGTGTGGCGACGACGGGCCGCCGCCGGGGCGTCGGCGCCGCGCGGCGTCAGCTCCCTTATCAGCCCGAGCGCCTCGGCGGTGTCAACCGCCGAGAGTGCGGGCGCGCCGAGCACGGCCAGGTGTCGGTCGATCCGGCGGCCGGTCGCACCGACACCGCACTGGATCGCCGGCACACGGGGCCGAGTCCGCACTTGCATGTGTTCCATCAGTTTTCCCACCCCTACGAGGCGCCAGGGCCGTGAGGCGAAGACTATCCGTGACAGACGGCCTTCGCGCAACCGTCCTTGGTGTTGTGCCACCGTATCGTGCAGCGCCAACTGACGATGCACCAGGGGCCACCCCTCCGGTCACGACTAGGCATCAATGATGGTGCACGACCCGCGGGCCGTCAGCAGGGCCAGGAGGCATTGGCCCGGCGCCCGTTCGCGCGGTACGCGCCGGGCGCACGGGGGCGTCCGGACGGTCTCGCGGCCATGTCGACGAGTCGCCCCCATATAGGGGACAACCACAAGGTCGATAAAACGATCACCGGCGGGACGATCGGCGCCAGTGGGATGGTTCATGAAGTGAACACATTCGGGGGATTGACTCGCGTCGATCCTCCAAGCAATATCTGTTGCACGTGTTGGGTGCCCGCACCGCACCCAGGCGCGTGTTCGAGTGATGAAATGACTCGATCAAACTCCGGCTCCCGCGAGCCACTGCCCGGTCACCTCGACGCTGCGGTGGCCAGGCTCGCAGGGTGCCCGGACCGGCGGCCGGCCGTAGAGGGTCGGCCGGGCCGCCACCAGACTGCCGGTGCCGCCCCGCTCGGGGCCCGGCACCGGCGGTTCCGGGCCCGGCCCCCGCCGCCCACCACCGACCGGACGTCCCCGCAGGTCGCGCCCGGTGGATCGGTAGACTCGGCCAGCGTGTCCCTCCTCCTCAGCATCGTGCTTCCGGTCCACGGCGTGGAGCGGTACCTGCCGCGCTGCCTCGACTCCATCCTCGGCGAAACCCACGCCACGGAGACCCGCTTCGAGGTGATCGCGGTCGACGACCTCTCCCCCGACGGCTCCGGCGCGATCCTGGACGCCTACGCGGCCCGCGACCCCCGCCTGCGAGTGCTGCACCTCACCGAGAACCAGGGCCTCGGCGGCGCCCGGGCGGCCGCCCTGCCGCTGGTGCGCGGCGAGTACGTCTGGTTCGTGGACAGCGACGACTGGGTGCCCGAGCGGACCGTCGGCGTGATCCTGGACGAGCTGGAGCAGGAGCGCCGCCTGGAGACCCCCGCCGACGTGCTGCTCACCGACTTCACCCACGTCTACCCGGACGGCGGGACGGAGCCCAACCCCTGGCGGCACGTGCTGGTCGGCTCCCCGTTGGTCGAGGGCTGCACGCTGGCCGAGCACCCGGCGCTGTTCCAGACCGTGATGTCGGTGTGGAACAAGGTCTTCCGCCGCGCCTTCCTGGAGGGCCTGGGCGTCGCCTTCGGCCGCGGCTACTACGAGGACATCTCGGTCACCTACCCCGCACTGCTGGCCGCCGAGCGGCTGCGCTACCTCGACCGCCCCTGCTACTTCTACCGGCGCGGCCGGGACGGCGCGATCACCGCGACCGCCTCCCCCAAGCACGCCGACGTCTTCGCCCAGTACGACGCGATCTTCGCCTTCATGGACCGGTCGGGCAGCCCGGAGGACCACCCCGGTCGGCCCGTCCCGGCGTCGCTGCGCACCCTGGTCTTCGACCGGACCGTCCGCCAGGCGCTGAACGTCTACGACACCCCCGGGCTCGTCCCCGCCGACCGGCGCAAGGAGTTCTTCCGCCGGATCTCCCAGCACTTCGAGCGGCACCGCCCGGCCGACTACCGCTTCCCCGGCGGGGTGCGCGGTGTGCAGTACCGGCTGGCCGCGCGCGGCGCCCGGATCGCGTACGCGGAGCTGCGCCGCACCGGCCGCCTGCCGCGCGAACTCAAGCGCGGGGCACGGTCGGTGGCGCCCGCGGTGAAGAAGGGTGTGCGCAGCGGCGCCCGGTTCACCGCGTACAACGCCTTCCGCCGCCTCCCGCTGGACGAGCACCTGGCGGTCTACGCCGCGTACTGGCACCGGGGTTACGCGTGCAGCCCTGCGGCGATCTACGAGAAGGCTAAGGAACTCGCCCCGCAGATCCGGGGCGTGTGGGTGGTGGAGAACCGCACCCAGGCCGCCACCATGCCGCCCGGCGTGCCGTATGTGATCGTCAACACACCCGCGTACCTCAAGGCGATGGCGACCGCCAAGTACTTCGTCAACAACGTCAACTTCCCGCGCACGATGGTGAAGCGGCCGGGCACGGTGCACGTCCAGACCCAGCACGGCACCCCGCTCAAGGCGATGGGCATGGACCTGCGGAAGCGCCCGGAGGCGGCCGAGGGGATGGACTTCGACCGGCTCCAGGAGGCCATCGACCGCTGGGACTTCCTGGTCTCCTCCAACCCGCACACCAGCGAGCACTTCGCCCGGGCCTTCCCGGGCCGGTACGAGATGCTGGACACCGGCTACCCGCGCAACGACCGGCTGGCCAACGCGACCCCGGAGGAAGTCCGGGCGATGCGGGAGCGGTTCGGGCTGCGGCCCGGAACCACGGCCGTGCTGTACGCGCCGACCCACCGCGGCGGCAAGGGCGGCTACCTGCCGCTGCTGGACGTGGAGGAGCTGGCCCGGCGGCTGGGTCCGCGGTTCACGCTGCTGGTGCGCACCCACTACTTCCACGCCGGCGGCCCGGGCGACCTGGTGGCGGGCGAGGACGCGGCGGAGATCGTGGACGTGTCGGCGCACCCGACCGTGGAGGACCTCTACCTGGCCGCGGACGCGCTGGTGACGGACTACTCGTCGATGATGTTCGACTACGCGGTGCTGGACCGGCCGGTCGTCGTCTTCGCGCCGGACTGGGAGGAGTACCAGCGCGAGCGCGGCGTGTACTTCGACCTGTTCGAGGAGCCGCCGGGCGCGGTCACGACGGACGCGGACGGGCTGGCGCGGGCGCTGCGGGCGGGCGATCCGGAGCCGGCGGCGCGGGCGAGGTTCCGGGAGAAGTTCTGCGTCTGGGACGACGGCGGGGCGGCGGAGCGGGTGGTGCGCCGGGTGTTCCCGGTCGCGCACGGCTGACCCTGCGGGGCCGCGGGCAGGGCCTCGGAGCCTGCGGACGGGGCCGGTGCCGCCGGTACGGCGACCGGCCCCGTCGGCGCGAGTTCAGCGCTGGCGGGCGGCCAGGAACTCCTCGAAGTCCAGGTAGCCCTGGTGACGGGTGTCCATCGCGTGGATCAGCGCCTCGGCCATCGAGATGGTGACGCTGTGGTCGCCCATCTCGTTGGCGGCCAGCGCGTACTCGGCCGCAGTGATCTTGCCGTCGCCGTTCTTGTCGAAACGGTCGAACATCTCCTTGATGGCCTCGACGCTCTCCATCGTTTCCTCCTGGGTACTGCGGGGTCGTGCTCGGTTCGGACGGCCGTACCCTACCCGGCCGTGGTACGCGCCACGGCGGGCGGGAGTGGACGGGCGCGGGGGTGGGTGTCGTAGTCTGCGGATCTGATTGCGGGCCCGGGCACCTCCCGGGCGGTCGTTCGTCCAGGGAGGGAACATGCTCGATCTCGTCACCAGGCTGGTGCTGAAACCCGTGTCACGGGGGATCTGGCGCCCGGTCATCGAGGGTGCCGAGAACGTGCCGCGCAAGGGCGGGGTGATCCTGGCCAGCAACCACCTGTCGTTCATCGACAGCGTGGTGATCCCGCTGACCGCCCCGCGCCGGGTGCACTTCCTCGCCAAGGCCGAGTACTGGAACGCACCGGGCCTCAAGGGCCGCATCTCCAAGGGCTTCTTCGAGTCGATCGGCGCGGTACCGGTCGAGCGCGGCACCTACCGTTCCGCTCAGGCCTCGCTGGAGTCGGCGCTGGAGATCCTGGAGGACGGCAAGGCCTTCGGCATCTACCCCGAGGGCACCAGGTCCCTCGACGGCCGGCTCTACCGGGGCAAGACGGGCGTCGCCTGGCTCGCGCTGACCGCGGGCGTTCCGGTCGTGCCGGTGGCCCTGGAGGGCCCGGAGCAGATTCTGCCGGTGGGCAAGCGCGTCCCGCGGATCAAGAAGGTGACCGTCCGCTTCGGCGAGCCGCTGCACTTCGACGAGCTGCACGGGCAGGCCCGCTCGCTGAAGGCCCGTCGCCAGGTGACCGACGAGGTGATGGCGGCGATCCAGCGGCTCTCCGGCCAGGAGGTCGTGGAGAGCTACAACGAGGTGCCGAAGGCGGCCTGACCGCCCCTCCCCGACGGCCTTACGCGTGTCCGAGGGCGGCTTCCGGCAGGGAGGCCGCCGCCTCCGCCGCGTCCGGTGCCTCCCGGCGCAGCAGCGCCGCGTACCGGCCGTCCAGCTCCACCAGTTCCTCGTGGGTGCCGAGTTCGACCACCTCACCGTGGTCGAGCACGGCGATCTGGTCGGCGGAGCGGACGGTGGAGAGCCGGTGCGCGATGGTGATGGTGGTACGGCCGGCGGCCAGGGTGTCCACGGCCTGCTGGACGGCCCGTTCGGTGCGGTTGTCCAGCGCGCTGGTGGCTTCGTCCAGGATCAGCACCGGCGGGTTGCGCAGGATGGTGCGGGCGAGTGCGAGGCGCTGCTTCTCGCCGCCGGAGAAGCGGTAGCCGCGTTCGCCGACGAGGGTGTCGTAGCCGTCCGGGAGGGCGGCGATGGTGTCGTGGACCTGCGCGGCCCGGGCGGCCTCGACCAGTTCGGCGTCGCTGGCCCCGGGCTTGGCGAAGCGCAGGTTCTCGGCGACCGAGGCGTGGAAGAGGTAGGTCTCCTGGGAGACCACGCCGACCGCGCGGGCCAGCGTGTCGAAGGACAGCTCGCGCACGTCCACGCCGTCCAGGGTGACCCGGCCGCCGGTGACGTCGTACAGCCGCGGCACGAGGTAGCTGAGGGTGGTCTTGCCGGAGCCGGTCTCGCCGACCACGGCCAGTGAACTCCCGGCCGGGACCTTGAGTTCGACGCCGGCCAGGGTCGGGCGCTCCTGCTCGGGGTCGTAGCGGAAGTCGACGCCCTCGAAGCGGACCTCGCCGCGGATGTCCGTCAGGCTCACCGGGTGCGCCGGCTCGGCGATCTCCACCGGCAGGTCGAGGTACTCGAAGATGCGCTGGAACAGCGCGAGCGAGGTCTGCACGTCCACGCCGGTGGAGAGCAGGCTGACGGTCGGCCGGAACAGGCCCTGCTGGAGGGTGACGAAGGCGACCAGGGTGCCGACCGAGACGATCGGCGCGCCGGCGGCGGAGGTCAGCCCGGCCGCCCAGTAGATCAGCGCGGGCATCGCGGCCATCACGATCTGGATGGTGTTCATCCGCCAGCGCCCGGCCATGCTGGCCCGCACCTCCAGGTCGGCGAGCTGGTCGGACTGCCCGGTGAACTCCCGGGCGAGCGAGTCGGAGCGGCCCATCGTGCGGCCGAGCAGGATACCGCTGACCGAGAGCGACTCCTGGACCGCCGAACTCATCGCGGCCAGCTGCTTCTGCCGCTCGGTGGTGATCTTCTTGCGCTCCTGGCCGACCCGTCGGCTGATCCAGACGAACAGCGGGAGCAGCAGCAGCGAGACGACGGTCAGCCGCCAGTCCAGCGCGACCATGGCGACGATCGAGGCGATCACCGCGGTGAGGTTGGAGACCAGGCTGGTCGCGGTGGAGGTCACCGTGGACTGCATGCCGCCGATGTCGTTGGCGATCCGGGACTGCACCTCGCCGGTGCGGGTGCGGGTGAAGAAGGCCAGCGACTGCCGCTGCAGGTGGCTGTAGACGGAGGTGCGCAGGTCGTGCATGACCCGTTGGCCGACGGTGGTGGAGATCAGCGTCTGCAGCACGTTGAAGACGCTGTTCACCACGGCGGTGAGGATCATCCCGAGCGCGAGCAGGCTGAGCAGTCCGGTGCGGCCCTGCGGGATGGCGGTGTCCAGGACGGCCTTGAGCAGGAACGGGGAGACGACGGAGACCACGGCGGAGGCGGCCACCAGCAGCCCGACGGTGGCGAGGCGGCCCCGGTACGGGCGGAACAGCGCGAGGATGCGCCGCCACTGGGCCGGCGGGCGGGGATCGCCCTTGGCGTGCTCGGGCGGGGTCCAGTCGATGGCGGCGGGCCTCAAGGACGGGCCTCCCTGGGTCGGGTGCGCGGGGGCGTGGGGCCGGGCGCGGGGGCGGCGGTCGGGTGAGTGCCAGCATAGCGAGAGCAGCTCATAGTTAGGCAAGCTAATAGTGAGGGTGACTCTATTCCCTCGCGGCTGCGATACCCCGACCGACCGCCGGGGCCTCAGTTCGTCCGGTAGGTGCGCGCCGCCTTGGAGGACAGGCCGCCGAGCTTGCCGGAGGGCAGCATCCGGGCGACGGCCACCGCCGCCTTGTAACGCCTGCCCGGCACCGACAACGACTTGCCGCGCGCCAGGTCGCGCATCGCCTCGTCGACCACCCGCTCGGCCGAGAGCCAGGACCAGGACGGGATGTTGCCGGTTCCCATGCCGGCCCGCTCGTGGAACTCGGTGCGGGTGAAGCCCGGGCACAGCGCCATCATCCGCACGCCCGTACCGCCGAGGTCGCGCAGCACGCCCTGGGTGAAGCTCACCACCCACGCCTTGCTCGCCCCGTACGTGCCGCGCGGCAGGAAGGCCGCCACCGAGGCGACGTTGACGATCGCGCCCCGGCCGCGCTCGCGCATCCCCGGAAGGGCGGCCGTGGTCAGCCGCAGGACCGCCTCGATGTGCACCTTCACCATGTCCAGCTCGGCCTGGAGCGGCACGGCCCCGAAGGCGCCCTTGTTGCCGAAGCCGGCGTTGTTGACCAGCAGGTCCACCGGGCGCTCGGCGTCGCCGAGCCGGGCCTCGACGGCGGCGATGCCCTCATCGGTCGAGAGGTCGGCGCGCAGCACCTCCGCCTCGATGCCGTACTTGGCGTGCAGGTCGGCGCTCGCGCGCTCCAGGCGCTCGGTGTCCCGGGCCACCAGGACGAGCTGGTAGCCGCTGCGGGCGAGCCGGCGGGCGAACGCGGCTCCGATGCCGGCGGTCGCGCCGGTGATCAAGGCTGTGGTCATACCCCCGACCGTACCGACTCGCCGCAGCCGAGCCCATACCCAGGGCGACTCCCCTGCTCAGCGGGCTGCGGAGACGGACGGTCGGTCGTGCTCGTAGCGCCGGACAGGAGCATCGTCCGACCGGGTGATGAGATCCAGGCGAGGAGGCGCATCCGACGCTTGCTCGGCTCCGGCCGAAACCGCCTCGGCGTCACACGGCGCGACGCCGCCGAGGCCGAGACGCCAGTCGTACCGATCAGGCCGCGACGGCCTTGGCGCGGTCGGCGGCGATGTGCACGGCGAGGCCGCCGAGGACGGTGCCCATCGCGTAGCGCTGGACGCGCAGCCAGGCCGGGCGGCGGCTGAGGAAGTTCGCGATGCTGCCCGCGCTCATCGCGATCAGACCGTTGACGGCGACCGCGATCACGATCTGGGCCAGGCCCAGCACCAGGCTCTGCAGGGCGACGTGGCCGCGCTCGGGCGCCACGAACTGGGGCAGCAGCGAGATGTACATGATGGCGATCTTGGGGTTGAGCAGGCAGGTCAGGAAGCCCATCACGAACAGGCGGCGCGGCGGGTCCGGGGGCAGCTGCTGCGGGGCGAAGACCGCCGCGCCGCCCGGCTTGACCGCCTTCCAGGCCAGCCAGAGCAGGTAGCCGGCGCCGGCCAGCTTGATCGCGGTATAGAGCGCGGGCACCACCGAGAAGACGGCGGCCACCCCGGCGGTCACCGCGACCAGGTAGACCAGGAAGCCGGTCGCGACGCCCGTCAACGACACCAGCCCGGCGCGGCGGCCCTGCGCGATCGAGCGCGAGACCAGGTAGATCATGTTCGGCCCCGGCGACAGCGCCATGCCCAGCGCCACGGCGGCGATGCCGAGCACGGCGTGGCCGTCCACCGCGGATATCAACGCGTCCAACTCGCTCATGGGAGGAGGCTAGAGTGCGCAGCGAGCTCGATGCAATGATGACTTTGTGCTCGGTGCAATGCTGTATCGCTCAGGGCTCGGGAGGAGCCGACCGCCGATGGAGGACTACCGCCTGATCGCGGACGGGATCGCCGCCGACATCGCCGACGGACGGCTGCGACCCGGCCAGCAGCTGCCCACCCAGCGCGCCTTCGCCCGCAGCCGGGGCATCGCCGACTCGACGGCGACCCGGGTCTACCGCGAACTGGTCCGACGCGGGCTGACCGTCGGGGAGGTCGGGCGGGGCACCTTCGTCCGGGCCGGGCAGGGTACGGACGACGGGCGGGTCGCGCTCACCGAGCCCGCCGCCGTACCGGTCGACCTGGAACTCAACTACCCGACCGCGCCCGGGCAGGACGAGCTGCTGGCCGACGGGCTGGCGCCGCTGCTGCGGGCCGACGCGCTGGGCGAGGCGCTGCGGCCGGTCGGCGCGGTCGGGACGGGCGCGGCGCGGCGGGCCTTCGCGGGGCTGTTGTCGACGGACGCCTGGCCGGTCGACCCGGAGCGCCTGCTGTTCTCGGGCAACGGGCGGCAGTCCATGGCGGGGGCGCTGTCCGCGCTGGTGCCGCCGGGGCAGCGGCTGGGGGTGGAGGCGCTGACCTATCCGGTGGTCAAGGCGGTGGCGGAGCGGCTGGGCATCCGGCTGGTGCCGCTGGCGATGGACGAGGACGGGCTGCTGCCCGAGGCCGTGGCGGCGGCCCACCGTGCGGCGCCGCTGCGCGCGGTGTACGTGCAGCCGCGACTGCAGAACCCGACCGGGGCGAGCCTGCCGTACGAGCGGGCGGTCGCGCTGGCCGGGGAGCTGCGCCGGCTGGACCTGCCGGTGGTCGAGGACGCGGTCTGGTCCTTCCTCCGGCCCGGGCTGTCACCGCTCGCCGCGCTGGCGCCCGAGCGGACCGTCCTGGTGGACAGCCTGTCCAAACGGCTCGCCCCGGGGCTGACCACCGGGTTCGCGGTCGTCCCGGACGGGGTGCGCGAGCGGGTGGCGGGCGCGCTGCGGGCGGGCGGATGGGCGCCGAGCGGTTTCGCGCTGGAGGCAGCGGTGCGCTGGATCGGGGACGGGACGCTGGCTGCGGTCGAGGCGGCGAAGCGCGTGGACGCGGCGGCTCGGCAGGCAGTGGCGCGGGAGGTGCTGGCGGGGCAGCGACTGCGGGCGGACCCGTGCTCGTACTACCTGTGGTGGGAGCTGCCGGGGGCCTGGCGGGCGGAGACCTTCGTCGCGGCGGCGGCGCGGGCGGGAATCTCGGTGACGCCTGCGGCGGCGTTCGCCGTCGACCCGCGGAGCACGCCGTCGGCGGTCCGGGTTGGGTTGGCCTCGCCGCCGCCGCCGGCGCTGGCACGGGCGTTGGGGGTGCTGGCGGGGATCGCGGCGAGCGGCTGACAGCCCACGGCTGACAGCTGACAACTGACAGATTTCAGATTTCAGATTTCGAAATCTGTCAGTTGTCAGCCGTGGTCCGTCAGCTGTCAGCTGTCCACCCCCGCCCGCCTTCCCCGCGCCGCCGTGTCGGCGGCACCACCGGCCCCGACGGCGCGCAGCCGGGAGGCTGCGGTCGCGGCGAGCTGCGGGGCGATCTTGGCGACGTCGCGGGAGCCGACCACCGCGATCAGGCTCGGCAGCAGCCAGCGCACCGGCTGCATGCCGCGCAGCCAGGCCTGGGCGTACACATGGGGGGACCGGCGGGCGATCCCGGCGACGATCCGGTCCACCGCGGGCTCCAACGGATACGTCTTGTTGGCCGGCCACGGCAGTCGGCTGCGCATCTGCTTCAGCAGGGCGTCCTGGTCGGCGCCGCGCACCATGTCGGTGTCGGTCCAACTCAGGTACCCCACACCGACCTTGACCCCCTGGTAGGCCACCTCTGCGCGGAGCGAGTGGGCGAAGGCCTCCACTCCGGACTTGCTGGCGCAGTACGCGCTCATCAGCGGCGCGGGCGTCAGCGCGGCGAGCGAGGCGATCTGCAGCAGGTAGCCGCGGCTCTCGGTCAGCGCCGGCAGGAAGGCCCGCGCGGTGGCCACGCTGCCGAGCAGGTTGACCTCGATGACCCGGCTGAACGCCCGGTGGTCGCTGTCGATGAGCGGTCCGCCGATGGCGATGCCGGCGTTGGCGACCACGGTGTCGATCCGCCCGTAGTGCTCCTTGATCCGGCGGGCGGTGTCGCTGAGCGCCTCCACGTCGGTGACGTCCACCTCCCAGGAGGTGGCGGCCGCGCCGCACTGCGTCGCGACGGCCTTCAGCTCCTCCGGCTCCAGCCCGAGCAACGCGACCTTGGCGCCGCGCCGGGCGAGCTTGCGGGCCAGCGAGGCCCCGATGCCGCGGGCGGCTCCGGTGACCACCACGACCTGTGCGGACAACGGCGGGATGGCGTTCATGCGACGGTGGTCCTCTCGACGGCGGAAGCAGCGGCGGCGGGAACGGAAACGGGGGTTTCGGCGGCCAGGTGCGCGGCGGCCATCCGGTGGATCTCGGCGGCGACCTCCACCGGCCGCTCCAGCGGCGCCATGTGCCCGACCCCGGGCAGCAGCAACAGCCCCTGTGGGTCGGCGAGTTCGGCGACCATCCGGTGGGCGTGCACGGGCGGGGTCAGCCGGTCCGCGGTGCCGACCACCACGGCGGTCGGCGCGGTGATCCGGCCGAGCCCGGCGCGTACGTCCAGCCGGCCGAGCACCCCGGCCCAGTGGGCGCGGACCGCGGTCGGGCAGGCGTGCACGATCCGGGCCGTCGCCTCGACCTGACCGGCGGGCGAACTCGGTCCCATCGTGGCGTACTTGAGCGCGGCGCGGCTGATCGGCGTGACCGGCCCGAGCGGCATCCGGGAGCGCAGCAGCTGCCGGTTCAGGAAGCGCCGCAGACCCGGGGCTCGTACGCCATCCGGCAGGACGGTGAGTTCCGCGACCAACTCGGCCGGGCCGGTGGAGATCAGCACATTGGCGGCGGTGCGCTCGGCGACCTCGGGGCGACCGCCGGCGGCCATGATGGTCATCCCGCCCATGCTGTGCCCGGCCAGCACCGCCCGCTCCCCCGCCGGAACGGTCCGCGCGAGCACGGCGGCGAGGTCCTCGGCGAGCGCCCGGGTGGAGTAGCGGGCCCGGCTCGGCGGGATCTCGCTGCGCCCGTGGCCGCGCTGGTCGTAGGCCACCACCCGGTAGCGGGCAGAGAGTTCGCGGATCACCGGGGCCCAGAAAGCGGTCGAGCAGGTCCAGCCGTGGGCAAGCACCACGGTGGGCGCGCCCGGCTGGCCGTGCACCTCGACGTGCAGCCGGATGCCGTCGGCCGAGCGGACGCTCGACTCCTCGACGGGCGTGGGCGGCACGTACTCGGCGGGCAACTGGACGGCGGCGCTCATGCGCCCACCTCGCTTCGCACGGCAGCCACTCCGCGCAACACGCACCTCTCCATGACTCGCTCGCCTCGCTCACTCATGCGGAAACCTCCTGGGCGGTACGGGCGTTGGCGGGTGCGGCGCGCATGATCAGCTCGTACTCGCCGAGGTCGACCTTGCGGGTGGCGCGGCGGAAGGACGTCGTGGATCCGGGCCAGAGCACGGTGTTCCTGCCGCTCGGGTCCAGGTACCAGCTGCGGCAGCCGCCGGTGGTCCAGACGGTGCGGTCCATCCGGTGCTGCAGTTCGAGGTTCCACTGCCGCTGGGCCCGGGCGGTGGGCTGCATCGCGGTGGCGCCGACCGAGCTGAGTGTGGTCAACGCGTCGATCAGATAGTTCAGTTGGGACTCGATCATGAGGATCATCGAGCTGTTGCCGAGACCGGTGTTGGGGCCGATCACGAAGAAGAGGTTGGGGAAGCCGCGCACGGTCGAGCCGCGCAGCGCCTCCATGCCGTTCTTCCACTCCTCCGCGAGGCTGGTCCCGTTCACACCGAACACCCGGGAGCCGATGGGCATGTCGGTGACGTGGAAGCCGGTGCCGAAGACGATGGCGTCCACCTCGTGCTCGCTGCCGTCGGCTGCCACCAGGGTGGAGCCGCGCAGTTCACGCAGGCCGGAGGAGACGACCTCGGTGTTGGCGGCGGCGAGCGCCGGGTAGTAGGTGTTGCTGAGCAGGATGCGCTTGCAGCCGATCCGGTAGTCCGGGGTGAGCCTGGCGCGCAGCGCCGGGTCGGCGACGCCCTGGGCGATGTGGCGTTCGGCGAGCTGCTGGACCACGCGCAGCATTCCGGGGCGGCGCACGAAGGCGTCCACCTGGAGCTCACGCAGGGCGAAGAGGGTGCCGCGGCGGATCTTGGCGGTGACCGGGAGGCGGCCGTGCAGCCACTTCTCCAGCTGGCTGATCTCCCGGTCGCGGCGCGGCAGCACCCAGGCCGGGGTGCGCTGGAAGACGGTGAGCTTGCCGACCCTGGGCTGGATCGACGGGATGATCTGGGCGGCCGAGGCGCCGGTGCCGACCATCGCGACGCGCTTGCCGGCCAGGTCGAAGTCGTGGTCCCAACGGGAGGAGTGGAAGACCTTCCCGGGGAAACCACTGAGGCCCGGCAGGTCGGGGATCTGCGGGTCGGCGAGCGGTCCGGCGGCGGAGACGATCGCGTCGGCGGTCCACTGCCCGGCCGAGGTGGTGATCCGCCAGCGGGTCTGCTCGTTCTCCCAACAGGCTTCCAGTACCTCGGTGTTGAAGCGCAGATGCGGGCGCAGACCGAAGACGGTGGCGACCTTCTCCAGGTAGGCGCGGATGTCCGGCTGGCCGGAGAAGCTACGCGGCCAGTCGGGGTTGGGCGCGAAGGAGAAGGAGTAGAGGTGCGAGGGCACGTCGCAGGCACAGCCGGGGTAGCTGTTGTCGCGCCAGGTGCCGCCGACGGAGTCCGCGCGCTCCAGGACGACGAAGTCGGTGATCCCGGCGCGGCGCAGCCGGACCGCGGCACCGAGGCCGCCGAAGCCGGAGCCGATCACCGCCACCCGGACGTGCGGGACGGTCTCCTGCGCAGCAGTGGTGTCGGTCGCTGCGGACTCGCCGGAGCGGGGGCGCTTGCTGCTGGATGCCATGCGGCAACCTCCTGAGGGTGGGGCGGTGATCGTCGCGCTCTCCCGAGGCGTCCGCCCCGGAACCTCCCGGGGGCTCGCCTCCGGGACCCTGCCAATCGCGCCAGCAATCACTGGCACGGTTGGCAGGGTAGTCCTTGCTGACACCGGATGGAAGAAGCGCGACGGCCCCGATTCACCGGAAGTTCCCGAAGGATCCCCAGCCGACACCACGGACCTATGCTGATCGCCGTGGACAAGGTCAGAGCTGCTGCGGACGACAAAAAGCGCGAGTACCGGGTGGAGGAACTGGCCGAAGCGGCCGGGATCACCACCCGCACGCTGCGCTTCTACCGCGAGCGCAAACTGCTCCAGCCGCCCCGCAAGGAGGGCCGGATCGCCTGGTACGGCGAGGAGCACCTGGCCCGGCTGCGAATGATCGGCGAACTGCTCGAACGCGGCCACACCCTGGGCGGGATCGCCGAACTGATCGGCGCCGGGGAGAGCGGACGGGACGTCGCCGAGCTGATCGGGCTGGAGGCGGCGATCGTCGCGCCCTGGTCGGACGAGACCCCGGTACGCCTGGACTGGGAGGAGCTGAAGAGCGCCTTCGGGGACCAGCTCACCGAGGAGAACACCGCCGAGTCGATCGCCCAGGGCTACATCACGGTCGAGGAGGACGGGATCACCCACGTCAGCCGTCGACTGATGGACGCCACCACCGAGCTGGTCGCGGAGGGCGTGCCGCTCTCCGCGGTGCTGGACGCCAGCCGACGCACCCGGGAGCACGTCGACGCCATCGCCGAGATCTTCATCGAGGTGGTCAGCGCGCACCTGCTCAGCGCGCTCTCCAGCGAGACCCCGCTGGCGCCCGGCGAGGCGGCGCGGCTCACCGAGCGCATCCTGCGGGTCCGGCCGCTCGCCCGTACGGTCGCCGACGCCCAGTTCACGCTGGCGATGGACCGACTGGTGAAGGCCGAATACGCCGAACTGCTGCGCCAGCGACGGGAATACGAATCCGAGGCGTAGCGGGTCTGCCAGGCGGGCGGGGATTCCCGCGCCCCGTCCGCCCGCCGGGAGCAATCCGCCCGCCGGAGCAGCCGCCGATGACCCGACCCCTCAGCCGCCGAACCGCGCTCGGCCTCGCCGCCGCACTCGCCCCGGGCCTGGCGCTCGCCGCCTGCGGATCCGGCTCCTCCGCGCCGGGCGGCGGTTCGTCCGCCTCGGGCGGCACCCGGACCGTCCGGCACGCGCGCGGGGAGAGCACCGTGCCGGCCGGAGCGAGCCGGGTGGTGGCGTTGGACACCGACGCGCTGGACTCGGTGGTCAGCCTCGGGCTCGGCCCGGTGGGCGCCACCACGGTCAGCGAGGGTGCATCCTTCCCCGCCTACCTGCCCGCCGAGCGGCTGGCCGGGACGAAGGCGGTCGATGTGATCGGCCAGCCCAGTCTGGAGGCGATCGCGGCGCTGCGGCCGGACCTGATCCTGAGCAACCAGGTCCGCGACGACAAGCGGTACGAGCAGCTTTCCAGGGTCGCGCCGACCGCGCTGTCCAAGACCACCGGGCCGACCCGGAAGGAGAACGTCCGGCTGCACGCCGAGGCGATGGGCCGCCAGAGCGAGGCCGGGGCGGCGGACGCGACGTACCGGACGAAGCTGCGGGACCCGGTCACCACGCTCGGCGGGCCGGCCAGGGCGGCCGCCACCCGGGTCGAGATGGCCCGCTTCCTGGCCGGTGCGCCCACCCGGCTCTACCTCAACGACACCTTCGTCGGCGCGCTACTCAAGGACCTCGGGCTCGGCCGCCCGGCCAACCAGGACAAGCCCGGCTTCTCGCTGGAGATCAGCCCCGAGCAGGCATCTTCTACTCGGTGTACGGGGCCGCCCCTACTCGTCGTCGTCCAGCGCCCCCGGCGCCAGAGCCGGCGATGGGAAGACGTGCCGCACCTCGCCGCCCGACCACCAGACGCCCACCGCGAACACGGCCGTCGCCTCCAGTAGCCCAGCCCGGTCAAGGCCGCCGCAGTCCACCGGCGCACACCCCATCGAGGCCACCAGCTCGGCGGCCACGGCACCCGCCGCCGGATCGTCCGCGCAGTACGGAACACCGAGCGAAGCCCCCTCGAAGTCCGGCCGCGACAGGGTCCAGATGCTCTCGTGGCAGATCCCGAACACCTTGGCCACCCGTGCGTCCGGCGCCGCCGAGGCCAGCCGCCGGGCGATCGAGTCGTCGGCCCCCGCCGTGGTCAGCACCGGCCCATCCGCACCGGGGGCCATCGGCACCGTGCAGTCCAGCAGGGTCCGACCGGCCAGTTCGCCAGCCAGCGACGCGACCACCGGCACGGCCGCCTCCGCCGGCACCGCGACCAGCACGGCCTGCCCGAACCGCGCCGCCTCCGCCAACTCACCACCACCCAGCGCGCCGGCCGAAGCGGAGAGTCGCCGAGCCGCCGCCACGTCGCGCCCACCCACCAGAACCTCGTGTCCGGCCCGCACCCAGGCCCCGCCCAGCGCCGCCGCCATCGCGCCCGTACCGAGAATGCCGATCCGCATGGTCCATCCCTCGCATTCGCCTTGCCCGTCACCGGCGGCCGCCCTCCGCGAACCGCCGCGCCCCGGACGCTAGCCGGGCCGATGCACACCGCCCGGTACGCAACGGATCGGGCAGGATGGGTACATGAGGAGCGAGGGCCGGGGCGACGCCGAGGACGGGACGGACGAGGACCTGGGCGGCGGCGTGTTCGCCGCGGACTGCCGCGCCCGGCTGGCCTTCGAGGTGATCGCCAACCGCTGGGACAGCGTGGTGGTGTACGTCCTCGGCGAGCGCGGGCCGATGCGCCCCCGGGCCCTGCTGGACCGGATCGGCGGGATCAGCCCCAAGGTGCTCAACGAGACCCTGCGCCGGCTGGAGTACAACGGCCTGGTGGAGCACCGCCGTTACGCCGAGGCCCCGCCTCGCGTCGACTACACCCTCACCGCGGCCGGCACCGCCTTGATCGGCCCGATCCGCGCGCTCGGCGCCTGGGCCGCCGTCCACGGCGACGCCGTCCTCGCGGCCCAGGAGCGCCACTCCGACCCCGGCACACGCTGACGTACTGTCAGTCCCGCGTGCCACCCTCGTCGTGCATACGCGACGACCCGGAGGGCGGCCATGGACACGCGACTGGACGAACTGGAAGTCATCACGCTCTTCGTGGCGGACGTCCCCGCCGCGAAGGCCTTCTACCAGGAGGTCTTCGGCCTCCCGGTGGTCTACGAGGACGACGCCTCGGCCGTCGTCCGGCTGCGGAACCTGCTGGTCAACCTGCTGGCGGCGGAGCAGGCGCCGGAGCTGGTGGCACCGGCGGCGGTGGCGGCGCCCGCCACGGGGGCGCGGGGGCTGCTCACCGTCCGGGTCCCGGACGTGGACGCGGTCTGCGCCCAACTGGCGGAGCGCGGCGTCACGGTGCTCAACGGCCCGGTGGACCGGCCGTGGGGTCGACGGACGGCGGCCTTCGCCGACCCGGCCGGCCATGTGTGGGAGGTGGCCCAGGACCTCGACTGACCCGGCCCCACCGAAGACACGCAACGGCGGGGACGACGGTGGTCCGCACACCGTCGCCCCCGCCGTCAGCCCGGCCGGCATGCACCCACACAGGGCCGGGCAACTCGGACGCGCCCCGGGCCGGCCTTGCCCAACTCAGGACCGGCCCGGTTCAGGCCCGAGTCAGTTGACGTTGACCGCGGTCCAGCTGGCCGCGACCGCGTTGTACTCCGCGCTGTTCGCGCCGTACAGGTCCGAGGCCGCGCTGAGGGTCGCCGCACGGGCGCCCGCGTAGTCCGTGGTGGACGTGAAGTACGTCGTCAGCGCGCGGTACCAGATCTGCGCGGCCTTGTCCCGGCCGATGCCCGCGAGCGTCGAGCCGTCGGCCGTCGGGCTGTTGTAGTTGAACCCGTTGATCGTCTTCGCGCCGCTGCCCTCGGACAGCAGGTAGAAGAAGTGGTTCGCCACACCCGACGAGTAGTGCACGTCCAGGTTGCCGACGTTCGGGTCCCAGCTGTCGGCGGACTGACCGTCCTTGCTCGGCTGGTCCATGTAGCGCAGCGGGCTACCGTCGCCGCGCAGGTTGATCAGCTCGCCGATCCAGTAGTTCGGCGGGTTCGAGGGCAGGTTGGCGTACCACTCGACCATCGTGCCCATGATGTCCGAGGTGGCTTCGTTGAGGCCGCCGGACTCGCCCGAGTAGTTGAGCGCGGCCGTCGCGGCGGTGACGCCGTGGGACATCTCGTGGCCCGCCACGTCGATCTCGGTGAGCGGGGCGGCGTCGCCGTTGCCGTCGCCGTACGACATGCAGAAGCAGTCGTCGCTCCAGAACGCGTTCACATAGTTGGAGCCGTAGTGCACCCGGCTGAGGGCGCCGACACCGTCGTTGCGGATGCCGTTGCGGCCGAAGGTGTTCTTGTAGAAGTCCCAGGTGGTGGCGGCACCGAACTGGGCGTCCACGGCGGCGGATTCGCGGCTGTTGACGGTGCCGTCGCCGAAGCTGTTGTTGGGGTTGGCGAACAACGAGCCGCTGCCCGAGGTCCCGTTGTTCATGTCGCTGGTGGACTGGCCGCCGCGGGTGGTGTCCTTGAGCTCGAACTGCGAGCCGTTCTGGTTGGTGGTGAGCTGGACCTGGCCGACGAAGACGCCGTTGCCGGTGCCGGCCGCGGTCTCGATCTTCTCGTGGGTGGAGAGGACCTGGCCGCTCGTGGCGTCGGTGATCAGGATCTGGCTGCTCGGGGTGCCGTCGGCACGCACGCCCTCGACGGTGGTCCGGTAGGCCAGACGCGGCTTGCCGTCGGTGGCCCAGACGACCAGCTCGGGCTTGCCGGTCTGGTGGACGTCGGCGATCGGGGACTCGTCGGAGTCGACGGTGACCCCGACGGTGGCCTTGACCGCGCCGGTGGCCTGGTCGGCGGCCTTGTCCGCGGGGATCTGCGGGGTCAGGCTCGGCAGCGCGATCTGGGCGGAGACCGCCTTGTTCACCGACTTCACGGCACCGTCGGCCTTCTGGTGCACGACCAGGTCGCCGCCGATCACCGGCAGGCCGGCGTAGGTGCGCTCGTAGCGCAGGTGTCGGGTGCCGTCCTTGTCGACGATGGCGTCCTTGGCCACCAGCTTCTCCTGGTCGCCGAGCGCGAGCGCCTTGGCGATCGGGCCGGACTGCCCCTTCGCCACCGCGACGACGGCGGCGTGCTGCTGGGCGGCCTGGGCCTGGAGCGAGGGGGCAGCCGGCGACGCCTGGGCGACGGAGGTGCTCACCTGGATCACACCGGTCAACATGGCCGTGGCCGAGAGAACGGCGACAGCCGCGAGCTTTCGCTTCACGTACGAGTCCTTCCGGGAAACCGCGTGTGGGCGCGGTCGCACCGCGTTCCGGGGGCCGGGGTCGGCACCTGTGGGGCGGAACGGGCGCTGACGTGCTGAAACCCCGTGCGGTCGAGCGGCTCGCCACCAAGGGGTGGGGGTGGGGGCTACCGCTGGGGGATGACCAGAAGCATGACAATCCAACAGGTGAAATGACAGGTCTACCTCAGTTATTGGCCAGGTCCCGCCAGTTGGTAAAGCACGTCAAGCGGCAGTCAAATCGGGGCAATTCACCCCGTCGAGCGATGGGTTCAGAATCAAACAACGGCCGACCGCCTGCACTGACGTCTGAATGGTCATCAGTCCCCAGTAAAACGATCAGTCCCGATCATCAATCGATCGGCTTTTACAAGTGTGTAGAGGTTTCCATACACACCCTTGACATGCAGATGGCGAGGTCCCGCCACCGGTCCCCCTTGCCCCGCCGAGCGGGCGTCTGCTAAGACACCCGCCCCCGGTCCGCCGTCACTGGAACCGCCACTCCTGCGCCGAGTTGCCGGGCGTGCAGGTGACCATGGTGATCTCGTTGCCGGGGCCGTTGTCGGTCATGCAGGACTGGTTCTGGTAGTCGCCCAGGGTGTACGAACCCGCGGTGCTGCCGTTGCGGACCGTCCACCTGGTGAGGAAGCTGTACCCGTTGTTCAGCACGACCTTGCCGTCCATGGTCTGGACGAGCATCGGGCCGCCGTTGTTGCACGCGTTGATCACGGTCCAGCTGCCCGGATCGATGGAGCGCACCCAGCCGTACTGCGCGGCGCCGCCGAGCACCATCGGGTTGTCGCCGCTCAGGTTGTCGTTGCGCATCCCGATCGGACGGCCGTCCTTGGCGCTGACGATGGTGCTCCAGTTGCCGCCGCCGCAGGACGCGGGCCGGGAGGGGGTCTGCGGGGCGGGCGGGTTGCCGCCGGTGGTGGTCTGGCTCGGCTGCTGCGGCTTGGGGTCCGACGGGTTGACCGGCCCTCCCCCGCCACCGCCGCCGGTGGGCTGGCCGGCCTGACCGCCGGCGGATCCACCGGACGCCGAACCGCCACCGCCGGAGCCGGAGTTGGCGCTCCCGCCTCCGCTGGTCCGGCCCGGCTGGGCACCGCCGCCGCCCACCACGCCGCCGTTCCCTCCCTGGCCGGGGACCGGGACGGGCGCCTGCTGCTGGTTCGGCTGTCCGCCGGACGGCGGCTGGTCGGCGGCCGGGGTGGCCGACGGTGTGTCGGTCGGCTGCGGGGTGGCGGGCGCGGTCGTGGTGGCCGCGGGAGTGGTGGCGGTCTGGGCCGCCGGAACGGTCACCACCACGGTCGGCTGCGCGGCGGGCGGCACGGCCGCGTTGGAGTCACCGGGACTGCGGTCGATCAGCAGGGCGGTCGCCGTGCCCATCGAGATGACGATCGGGATGACGACCGGTACCAGCAGGGTGCGCCGCGAGCGGCGCTTGCCCGGCTCGGTGTCCGCCTGCGGATCCACCTTCACCACCGGGTCCCCACCGCCCGTGCCGGCCCCCGCCGCCCGCAGGTCGATCGTCCCGCTGTCCGCCGGCTTCCACGGCGTCGCGGGCGCGCCGATCGCCGCCCGGGCCGCCGCCGCCATCGCGGCGGCGCTCTCGTACCGGTCCTCGGGGTCCTTGGCCAGCGCCCTGGCGACCAGCTCCCGCATCGCCGCCGGGAAGGTCTCCGGCAGTTCCGGCACCGGCTGGTTGACGTGCTTGAGCGCGACCTGTAGCGGCCCCTCGCCCAGGTACGGCACCTGACCGACCAGCAGCTCGTAGCAGACCACGCCGATCGAGTAGAGATCCGAGGCGGGCCCGGTGCTCGCGGACGCGGCCTGCTCGGGGGACATGTACGCCGCCGTGCCGATGATCGCGTACGGGGCGGTGAGCTTGGTGCTGGCGATCGCCCGGGCGATGCCGAAGTCGGTGATCACCACCCGGTCCTCGGGGCCCACCATCAGATTGGACGGCTTGATGTCCCGGTGCACGATCCCCCGCCGGTGCGCGGCGTGCAGCGCGTCCAGGGCGTCGGCGAGCATGGCGAGTGCGCGCTCGGCGCTCATCGGCCCGCTCTCCTTGAGCACCTGGTGCAGCGGACGGCCCTCGATCAGGTCCATCACGATGTAGGCGCAGCGCTCGTCGTCGTCCCCGCCGCTCTCCCCGTAGTCGTGGACGTCCACGATGCCGGGATGGTCGATCGCGGCCACCAGTTGGGCCTCCCGGCGGAAGCGCTGGACGGCGGTGCCGTCCTCGAACAGGTCCGCGCGCAGGATCTTGATCGCGACCTGCCGGGCCAACACCTCGTCGTCGGCCCGCCAGACCGCGCCCATGCCCCCGCCGCCGACCTTCTCGACCAGCGTGTACCGCCCGCCGAGCACGGTGCCCGTGCTACTCATCGACCTGTCCCCCCAGGTGTCATGACCCGCCCCGACGGGCCGTCGGCACACAGTGTGCCAGAGCGTGCCGCGACCCCAGCAGACGCTGTTCGGACGGACATTGGGAGGATTCGTCAGACGTTCCGGACGTTCCCGGCATGCTCGGACACCTCCAGGACGGCCGTGACGACGGCGCGCGGCTTGTCGGCGTGGACGGCGTGCCCGGCGCCGCTCACCACGATGTGGTTGCCCCGGGCGGCGTTGGCCGCGATCCGGGACTGCAGGGCCGTCCAGCGGGCGCGCATGACGCGGGGCAGTCCCTCGGTCGCGCTCAGCACGGCCACCGGCACCTCGGGCAGCCGCCCGGCGGCGCGTCGGCGGCGCAGCTCGGCGACGGCGAGGCCGGTCATCCGGTTCTCGCTGAGGACGGTCCGCCGCTGGTGCGGATGGGCGACGACGGCCGCCTCGGCCCGGGCGAGCGCGTCGCCCGCGCCCGGCCCCGCCGTCGGTGCCAGCACCGTCCGGAGCAGCCAGAGCCGGTTCAGCACCGCCTCGGCGGCGCCGATGGCCGCCGGCCGGAACTCCTCGTGGGCCGGGTCCACCAGCACCAGGCCGGCCACCAGCTCCGGCCGCTGCCAGGCGAGGAGTTGGGCCAGCTGGCCGCCCCAGCTGTGCCCGACCAGGATGGCCGGTCCGGCGTCCAGGTGCCGCAGCAGGGCGGCCAGGTCCCCGATCTGCGCCTGCAGGGTCAGGCCGAGGGCGCGGTCGGGCTCACTGGCGCCGAGCCCGGCCCGGTCGTACGCCACGACCCGGCCGTGTTCGGCGAGTTCGGGCAGCACCGGGGCCCAGGTGAGCGAGGAGGTGCCGCTGCCGGCGATCAGCACCATCGGCGCACCGGCGCCCGAGCCGGCCTCCACCCAGCGCAACGCCCGTCCGTCGCGGTCGAGTTCACCCGGCCGCACCTCGGCCGGGGTGCGCTCGGCGAGGACCTTGACGATGGCTTCCTGGACGCCCTTCAGGCCCCCCGGCCCGACTCGCGTTTCCCACCCGGTCTGCACGTTCGGTTCCCCCCTGGATCCGTCAGCGTGGATTCCTACCCCTGCACGGCAGGAACCCGACGCTGATTGCCCAAGGGCACCGGCGCCCAAACACCGTCCGGCCGTCCGGCGAACCGAGAACCAACAAACGGGGCGGAGCGTGCCCTGGTGTCGCCCGGCGGGCGGGAGTTCGCAGACAGGCCCTACGCGGGCAGGGTGCGCTTCAACAGGGAGAGCAGCGCCTCCCAGTGCCGGGCGTCGGCGGCCGCGTCGTAGCGGGTGGTGTCGGCCTGGGTGTAGCCGTGCGGGGCGCCCGAGTAGACCTCCGCCCGGTAGCGCACCCCGGCTGCGGTGAGGGCCTTGTCGAGCCGGGCGATCTGCTCGGGCGGCAGCGACTCGTCCTGGTCGGCGTGGCCGAAGTACAGCTCGGCGGTGATCCGGTGGGCGCCCAGATGGGGGCTGTCCGGGCGCCCGGTGGCGAGGTTGCCGCCGTGGAAACCCGCGGCGACGGCGATCCGGTCCGGGTGGCTGGCGGCCGTGCGCAGCGCGAGGACCGCGCCCCGGCAGTAGCCGGTGAGCCCGATCGGACCGTCCTGGACCAGGGGGGACTCGGCGAACCACCACAGGAAGGCGTCCGCGTCGCCGGCGGTGGCCTCCGGGGTGAGGGTGGCGAGCAACGGGACGATCTGGTCGAAGATCTCGTCGCACTGCTCGATGTCGATCAGCTCGGGCAGCTCGACCAGCGGTGCGCGGCCGTTGCGGTAGAAGGCGTTGGGGACGAGGACGGTGTACCCGGCTGCGGCGATCCGGTCGGCCATGGCCTTGAGGTGGGGCCGGAGCCCGAAGGCGTCCATGTAGAACAGGACGCCGGGGTGGGGCGCGCCGTCGTCGGGGTGGGTGAGGTAGGCGTCGGCGGTGCCGTCCGTCGTCGGAATGTCCACGAGGGTTCCGCGCACGGTCATGGGAGGGCTCTCCTTACGGTTCGTGGGCAGCGTATCCGGTGGGACCGGGGAGGTCGGCGGAGCCCGCCCGCCCGGGAACGGCGTTGCGGTGGTGAGGCGTTGAGCGGACATGGGGTGGATCGTGGGTGTGGGGTGCGCGGTGGCCGTGACGGTCGGGCTGGTGGTGCTGGCGGCCTGCCAGGTGCGGGGCGAGTCCTCACCGCGCCGTCGGCCGCGCGGGCCCGGGGTGGGGGTGGGCGGCGGCGGCCTGGAGGAGCTGCACGCGCTGTTCAGCCCGGGCAAGCGGGTGCAGATCGAGCAGCGGCGGGAGCAGTTGGCGCACCGGGACGACGCGGAGGCCGGGGCGCCTCCGAACTTCGGGGTGGACCTGGACCGGGGCGTGGCGGTGCTGCGCCGGCCCGAAGAGGACGGGGGCGGGAACGGGGGCGACGGGGGCAGGCGGTAGGGCGGCCTCGCGGACGGACCGTCAGAGTCGGCGCAGCCGCTCCTCGTCGCCGGTGCGCGGGCAGGTCAGGCAGGCGACGGCCTCCGGCTTGACCGCGTAGTAGAGGCAGCAGCCGAGCCTGGTGCGGGTGTGGTGTTCACGGCCGTCGGGGGTGCGCAGCCGGCGGAAGTCGGCGGCGCCGGGCAGCGGCAGGGTGCCGCCGGGCAGTAGGGCCCCGGCCGCGGCGACGGCGGCGCCCTCCGCTGCGACGGCGAGGGCGGCGTCCTGTGCGCCGAGCATCCGGCCGAGGTACCAGACGGCCGAGGCGAGGTCGTCGGTGACCATGCCCCAGAGGGCGCGGTCGCGGCGCCGGGTCGGTCCGGCGAAGGCGGCGAGCACCGGTTCGAGGTGGGCGACCACGGCGGCCCGCAGTTCGGCGCGCAGTTCGTCGTCGCCGGGGAGGTGACCGGGGAGGACTCCGGTGAGGGCCCCGGCGGGTGCTCCGGCGAGGTCGACGTGTCCGCCCGGGCGCAGCGCGAGCCGGCCGGTGGGGGCGTGCAGCCAGAGGTCGGCGAGGTCGACGACGGGGACCCGTCGGGCGAGGTGCCAGGGGCCGGCGATGAGCAGGCAGGCCGACCAGACGTAGTGGTGGAGCAGCCGGGAGGCGGTGACGTGCGGGCGGGGCGCGCGGCCGTGTTCGGCGGCGATGCGCTCCTCGGCTCCGGCCAGGACGGCGGCCAGGGCCCGTTCTTCGGTGGCGAGTCGGGCGCCGGAGTACCAGCCGTCGGCGGCCGAGAGGTCGGGCTCGGCGGGGTCGAGCAGGCGTAGCTCCAGCACCGGGCAGAGCTCGCGCAGCCGCTCGTAGTCGCCGACCAGGGCGGACGGTCGCGCTTGGGCGCGTACGGGCAGGGGTGTTCCGGGGACCATGGGCACTCCCGTGATCGATTCCGAACGATCGATTTAGGTGAGCCTCACCTTACAATGCCTCAAAGGGCCCACCCGACCACCTTGCGTCACGGTCGAGCGGACCACCCGATCCACTGGTCGACCTTGACGAACTTAGGTGAGCCTAACCTAAGATATCGACTCGTGTTGAGAACCGACCCGCCGGCCACCACAGCCCCGGCCACCACAGCCCCGGCGACGCCTCGTTCCTCGGCGGTACAGCGGCCGTTGCTGCTGGTCGCCGGCGTGTGCGCGCTCGTGCTGTGTGCGGCCCTGAGCCTCGCACTGGGCTCCCGATCCATCCCGCTGTCGACCGTGATCGACGCCCTCACCGGCGCCGCCCACGGCGGTGACGCCGATGTGGTGACGGGCCTTCGCGTCCCGCGCACGCTCATCGGACTGGCCGTCGGGGCCGCGCTCGGCGTCGCCGGGGCGGTCGCCCAGGGCGTCACCCGCAACCCGCTGGCCTCGCCGATCACCCTCGGCATCAACGCCGGCGCGAGCCTCGCCGTGGTCGCCGCGATCTACGCCCTGGACCTCTCCCGCCCGGTCGAGTACGTCTGGTTCGCCTTCGCCGGAGCGGCCGTCGCCGCCGTCGCCGCGTACGCGATGTCCCGGCGCGGCGGGGACCTCGACCCGGTCCGGCTCGCGCTCGGCGGCACCGTGCTCACCGTGGTGCTCACCTCCTGGACGTCCGCGCTGATGCTGGCCAGTCACCGCACCCTGGACGAAGCCCGGTTCTGGCTGGCCGGCTCGATCGCCGGGCGGCACCTGGACACCCTCACCCCCGTACTGCCGTTCCTGGCGCTCGGCCTGCTCGGCGCCTTCGCCGTCTCGCCCGCGCTCAACGCGCTCGCCCTGGGTGACGAGACCGCGCAGTCGCTGGGCGTGCCGGTGGTCCGGATCCGGGTGGTCGGCGGACTGGCCGTCGTCCTGCTCGCGGGCAGCGCGGTCGCCGTCGCCGGACCGGTGGCGTTCATCGGACTGGCCGCGCCGCACCTGGTCCGCCCGCTGCTCGGCAACGACCACCGCTGGCTGCTGCCCGGCTGCCTGATCGCCGGTCCGCTGCTGCTGCTCACCGCCGATGTGCTCGGTCGACTCGTGGTGCGCCCCTCGGAGATCGAGGTCGGCATCGTGACCGCCTTCCTCGGCGCCCCGCTGCTCGCGGTGCTGGCCCGGAAGGTGGCCAAGTGAGCACGCGAAGCGAGGTGGGCGCATGAGCGCGCTCGCCGTCCCGTTGGGCGCCATCGCCCGCCGCCGGGCCCGTACCGCCGCCTGGTCGCTGGTGGCCCTCGCCCTGCTGGTGCTGCTGACCGGCATCGCGCTCGGCACCGGCCAGGTGAGCATCTCCTCCTGGGACGCGTTGCGCGCCCTGGTCGGACAGGGCGCGCCCGGGAACGTCCTGGTGGTGCAGCAGTTCCGGGCGCCGCGCGTGGTGTCCGCGCTGATCGCGGGCGCCGGGCTGGCGATGGCCGGCTCGATGCTCCAGCGGCTGTTCCGCAACCCGCTGGCCGCGCCCGACACCATCGGCATCACCGGCGGCGCCTCCTTCGGCGCTGTGCTGATGCTCGCCACCGGCGCCTCCCAACAGCTGATCCCGGTGGCCGCGGTCGGCGGCGGGCTGCTGGCGGCGCTGCTGCTCGGCGGCTTCGCCTGGCGCTCGAAGATGGCCGTCACCCGGCTGGTGCTGGTCGGCCTGGCGGTCCAGCAGGGCCTGGCCGCCGCCGTGAACCTGATGATCGTACGGTTCCCGGCCGAGCTGGCCTCCTCCGCGATGCAGTGGACCACCGGCTCGCTGTACGGGCGCAACTGGACCGAGGTGTGGATCGGCGGCACCGCCATCGCACTGACCGCCGGGGCCGTGCTGCTCTGCCAGCGGCGGGTCGCCGTCCTCGACCTCGGCGACGACTCGGCCGGCGCGCTCGGCCTCAACCCCGCCCGGGACCGGCTCTGGCTGCTGCTGCTCACCATCACGCTCGCCTCGCTGGCCGCCGCCCTCACCGGGCCGGTCGCCTTCGTCGCGCTCGCCGTCCCGCACCTGGTCCGACTGCTCGCCGGACCGCCCACCCTCGGCACACTCGGTCTCACCGCGCTCACCGGCGCCGTGCTGCTGCTCTCGGCCGACCTCCTGGTGTTGCACGTGATCCCCGTCCACGGCCTGCCGGTCGGTGCCGTCACCGCCACCCTCGGCGCGCCCTGGCTCCTGGTGCTGATGATCCGCCAGAGCCGGCTTCCCCAGAGGAGCAGCTGATGACCAGCTCGGCCACCAACCAGGTCGCCACCGATCAGACCGCCACCGATCAGGTCCGCAACGACCGGGCCGCCACCGATCAGGTCGGCAGCGATCACGTCGGCGCCAACCGGCTAGCCGCCCACGGCCTCGGACTGCGCTACGGCGACCGGACCATCGTCGACGGGCTCGACCTCGAACTGCCCGGCGGCGCCGTCACCGCGATCGTCGGACCGAACGCCTGCGGCAAGTCCACTCTGCTGCGCGGGCTGGTCCGACTGCTCGACCCGGCCGCCGGCACCGTCACCCTGGACGGCGCCGACATCCATCGGATGCCCGCGCGGACGCTCGCCAAGCGGATGGGCCTGCTGCCGCAGCAGCCGGTCACGCCCGAGGCGGTCACCGTCGAGGCGCTGGTACGGCTGGGGCGCTACCCGCACCAGCGGATGCTCAGCCCGTGGTCCAAGGCCGACCAGGCCGCGGTCGAGGAGGCGTTGGAGCGCACCGGCACCGCCGAGCTGCGCGACCGGCAGGTCGACCGGCTCTCCGGCGGGCAGCGCCAGCGGGTGTGGATCGCGCTGGCGCTCGCCCAGGAGACCGACCTGCTGCTGCTCGACGAGCCGACCACCTTCCTCGACCTGCGGCACCAGCTGGACGTGCTCGACCTGGTCGCCGACCTGCACGCCGAGGCCGGGCGCACCGTGGTCATGGTGCTGCACGACCTCGGGCAGGCCGCCCGGTACGCCGACCATCTGGTGGTGCTCAAGGACGGGCGGCTCGCTGCGGCCGGTCCGCCCGCCGAGGTGCTGACGGCCGAGCTGGTGGAGTCCGTGTTCGGTGTGCCGTGCCGGGTGGTGCCCGACCCGGAGACCGGAACCCCGCTGGTCGTGCCCCGGGCGCGCAGCCGGGCCGCCGCCGCTTCCTCCGCCGCCGTCACCACCGTCGCCACCGCCTGAACTCCCCTCCCCTCCCCTCCCCCGTGTTCGACCCGATCCAAGGAACCCCCATGAACCGCCGACTTCCCGTCGCCGTCCTCGCCGTCACGCTGTCCGCCACGCTCCTCGCCGCCTGCGGCGGCAACGGGGACGCCGCCAAGTCCGGCGACTCCGCGTCCGCCGCCGCCTCGGCCGGCACCGCCGCCGGGTTCCCGCGCAGCGTCAAGCACGCCGCTGGGACCGCCGAGATCAAGTCCCGGCCCAAGCGCGTGGTGGTGCTGGACAGCGGCGAGCTGGACGACGTCACGCTGCTCGGCATCACGCCGGTCGGCGCGGTGTCCCCGCACATGAAGACCGAGGGCGGGTTCCCCGACTACCTCAAGGACAAGATCAAGGACACCAAGGACGTCGGCCCGATGAACGAGCCGAACCTCGAACTGATCGCCTCCCTCAAGCCCGATCTGATCCTGTCCTCCAAGGTCCGCCACGCCAAGGTGTACGACCAGCTGAACGCGATCGCGCCGACCGTGTTGGCCGAGACCACCGGGTTCCCCTGGAAGGAGAACCTGGCGCTGTACGCCCAGGCGCTCGGCAAGGAGGACGAGGCGAAGAAGGCGCTGGCCGACTACGAGGAGCGGGCGCACAAGCTGGGCGAGGCGATCAAGGCAAAGTACAACGGGACGATGCCGACCGCCTCGGTGGTGCGCTTCGTGGCCGGCCCGACCCGTCTGTACGCCAAGGCCTCCTACAGCGGTGTGGTGCTCAAGGACGTGGGCCTGGCCCGTCCGGCCTCTCAGGACGCGGACAAGAACATCATCGAGGTCAGCGCCGAGCAGATCAGCCAGGCCGACGCCGACCTGGTGTTCGTCACCACCGCCGACGACCCGACCAAGACCAAGGAGAGCGAGGTCCAGCAGACCCCGGTCTGGCAGGGCCTGAACGCCGTCAAGAACAGCAAGGTGTTCAACGTTCCGGACGAGACCTGGATGTCCGGCATCGGCGTCCAGGCCGCGGACGCGATGCTCGTCGACATCGCCAAGGCGGCGGGCGTGGACGCGCCCAAGTAACCGATGACAGATGACGGCGAACAGATAACAGATTTCGAAATCTGTCATCCGTGATCTGTTCGCCGTCCTTCGCCCGTCACCTCGCCCCCAAGGACACCCCATGCGGCTCTACCTGCTCGCCCTCAACCCCACCGACTCGGTCACCCGCGGCTTCCTACCCGCCGCCGCCCGGCTAGGCCTCGACGTCACCGTCCTCACCGACCACGTCGAGGACCACCAACGCGGTTACACGGACGCCGAGTTCCCGTACGAGCTGGTGGAGTGCGACGTTCAGGACTTCCGCGAGGTGATCGGGGCGATATCCCAACACCACGCTCCCGACGCGGTGTTCAGTAACAGCGACCACCTGCAGACCCAGACCGCCCTGGTCGCCGACTACTTCGGCCTGCCCGCCAAGGACTGGAAGGCCGCGCTACGGGCCAAGAACAAGGGCGAGCTGCGCCGCCACCTCGCCGAGACCGGCCTGGACCGGGTCTGGTCCGCCGAGCTGGCGCCCGGGCAGGACCCGGCCGACCTCACCCCGCCCTTCCCGTGCATCCTCAAGCCCCGCGAGGGTGTCGCCAGCGAGGACGTCACGCTGGTCGCCGACGCCGACGAACTCGCCCTGCGCGTCCAGGAGATCCAGCAGCGCCGCACCGGTGCCACGCTGGTGGTCGAAGAATTCCTGGCCGGCGAGCTGTGCACCCTGGAGACCCTCGGCGACGGCCGCGTCCGGCACGTCCTCGGCGGCTTCCGCACCCGGCTCTCCCCGCCGCCGGACTTCATCGAGGAGGTGCTGACCTTCACACCGGCGCACCCCGAGCCGGTGGTCGACCAGGTGCTCGCCCAGCTCGACGCGCTCGGCGTCGGACTCGGCGCCTGCCACACCGAGTTCGTTCTCCAGCCGGACGGCCGCGCCCGCATCATCGAGGTCAACTACCGTGCCATCGGCGACCAGTGCGACCTGATGCTCGCCGAGATCCTCGGCATCCCCTACTTCGAGCTGGTGCTGCGCACCCACCTCGGCGAGACGCTGCCCGCCGACCTCGGCGCGCACACCGACCGGCACGCCCGCCACGAGCGCGTCTGCGCGGACCGGGCCGGCACCCTGACCGCCGCGCCCGAGCCGCTGTTCGAGCGGCGGGCCGACGGGGTCACGCTCTCCTACCGCCCGGTGCGCGAACTCGGCGCCCGGCACGGGCTCTACCGCACCAACCGGGACTACCTGGGCATCGTCTGGGCGGTCGGCCCGGACCAGGGCGCGGTGGACACGGCCGTGGCGGGGTTCATCGCCGCCAGCCGCTGGGAGATCGCCTCATGACGCCAACCGACAGCACGCCCACCGACAGCCCGGTCGTCGACTGCCCGCCCGTCGACAGCCCGCCCGTCGGCGGGGCCTCGGCCGACCAGCTGACCCTGCGCGTGCTGTCCGCCCTGCTGCGCGAGGACGTGCTCGGCCTGCGCGCGGACGGCGTCCTGGAGCAGCGGGCCGACGGCCCCTGGCTGAGCAACGGGACGCTCGCCCTGCCGGTCGCCCCCGAGGGCTTCCAGGGCGACCACGCGGCCCGGCTCCCGGAGTTGGAGGCCGACGGCGTCCGGCTCACCGAGCTGCCCGCCATCCTCGCCCACCTGGCCGAGCGCGCCGATCCGCTGGACCGGCCCGGCCACCTGGCCTTCGCCGAGGAGTGCCGCCAGACCCTGGCCACCATGGAGCTGCACGACCGGGTCCGCCCCGAGGTGCACACGGTGCTCGCCGAGCGCTACGGCAAGGATGTGGCCGACTGGACCGGCCCGAGCGCCTCGCTCGGCTTCGAGGCCCTCGCCGCCTTCCTCGACCACCCGGTCTACCCGACCGCCCGCGGCCGCTCCGGTCTGACCGAGCCGCAACTGCGCGCCTACGCACCGGAGTTCCACCCGAGCTTCGAACTCCGCTGGCTCGCGGTCCCGGCCGCGCACCTGACCGTCCGCGGCGACGGCCCGCTGCCCGCCTGGTGGCCGACCGCCGAACAGCTCGGCGTCCCGGGAGAGTTCCTCACCCTCCCGGTCCATCCGCTCACCGCGGGCGAGGACTTCGAGCGGATCGCGCCGGGCGCGGTGCTCGCCCCCGAGCCGTACCTCACCGTGCTGCCGACGCTGTCCATGCGCACCGTCGCCGTCGTCCAGGATCCGGCCTGCCACCTCAAACTCCCGCTGGCCACCGCGACCCTGGGGCTGCGCAACCGGCGCACCATCAAGCCGGTCACCCTGGTCAACGGGGCGGTCGGGCAGCGCTTGGTGGAGGCCGTGGTCGCCCGCGAACCGCGCTTCGCCGGGCGGGTGCTGCACGTCGACGAGCAGCGCTACGCCCACGCCGACGACGAGCTGCTGGCCGTGCTGCTGCGCCGCTACCCGGACGGCCTCGACGACGCCGTCACCGTTCCGCTGGCCGCCGTGCTCGCCGAGGCACCCGACGGGCGGCTGGTGATCGACCACCTCGCCGACCGCTTCTACGCCGGTTCCGTCCTCGGGCTGTACGAGGAGCTGCTGCGACTGCTGGTCGACTGGCAGACCACCCTGTTCGGCTACGGCATCGCCCTGGAGTCGCACCAGCAGAACACCTCGCTCGTCCTGGACGGCACCGGTCTGCGACTGCTCTACAAGGACAACGACGGGCCGAGGATCAACACCGACCGGATCGGCGAACTCACCCAGCTGGCAGCCGAGTTCCGCGACCCCAGAATTCTCGGCGAGCAGGACCGCGCGCTCACCGACCTGTTCACCACGATCACCGGCCACCTGTGCGCCGCCTCGCTCGCGTTCGGCCTCGCCGCGCACGACCGGGTACCGCCGGAGCGCGGCCTCGGACTGCTCCGCGACATCCTCGGCGAGGCCCTCGACCGCCTGGGCCCGGCCGGACAGCCGCTGCGCACGGACCTGCTGGAGGCCGAACGGCTGCCCGTCAAGGCCATGGTGAGCGCCGGCACCCTGCTCAGCAAGGAGCGCAGCGGCGCCGCCGACATCAACAAGCACTACACCGACGGCCCCAACTACCTGCTGCCGAAGGACCGCTCACGATGACCGTCGAACCGCTGGCGCGGCCGGTCGGGGCGGCCGGACTGGACCGGCGCCAGGTGCACGCCATCGCGGCCTGCTACTTCGTCGCCTCCTTCGCCGCCCTCGGCCTGCCGCCCTACCTCACCGAGATCCTCCCGGGCCTCGGCGACCACGACGGCCGCTGGGCCGGTCTGCTCTACATCGCGCCGACCGTCTTCACCGCCCTCGGCGCACCGCTGTGGGGCCGACTGGCCGACCGCTTCGGCCAGAAGCGGCTGCTGCTGCGCGCCCAACTCGGCCTCGCCGTCTCCTTCCTGCTCGCGGGCGCCGCCGACAGCCTGCCCGCGTTCACCATCGCGCTGGTGCTCCAGGGCTTCCTCGGCGGCACCTTCTCCGCCACCAACGGCTACCTCGCCTCGGCGCTGGACGGATCCCGACTGTCCAAGGCGCTGACCCTGATGCAGGGCAGCGCCCGGGCCTCCCTGGTCGCGGCACCGATCCTGGTGGGCACGCTGTCGCCGTGGATCGACCCGCACCGGCAGTACCTGGTGATGGCGCTGCTGCCACTGACCGCCGCCGTGCTGCTCAGCTTCCTGCCGGAACCGATCCGCCCGGCCGCCGAGCTGGTCGGCGACGACGTGGCGCAGGCCGACCCGCCGGGCTCACTGAGGCTGCTCTACACCTTCGAGTTCGCCTTCGTCTTCGCCACCATCATCTCCTTCCCCTACCTGATCACCCTGGTGCAGCAGCGGCTGCCGGGCGTCAACGGCACGGTCGCGGGCTTCCTGTTCGCGCTACCGCACCTGGTCTACCTGATCGCCGCCGGACGGGTGCACGCCGCCGTCGAGGCGCGGCCCCGCACCGGGCTGGCCCTGGGCTTCGCCCTGGTCGCCCTCGGGCTGGCCGGACACGCCCCGGCCGACTCCCTGCTCACCTTCGCCCTCACCCGGGCGGTGCTCGGGCTCGGTATGACCTTCGGCCTGGTCTGCCTCGCCGTCCTCGCCGCCGAAGCCGCCCGGGGCCGCGCGCCGGGCCGGATGTTCGGCACCCGCGAGACCGTCTCCAAGTGCGGTGCCGTCGCCGCCGGACTCGCCGCCGCGCTGGCCAACGGCAGCGGCGGACCGGCCGCCCCCGTCGTCACCGGCACCGCCGCCGCACTGGCCGCCGCCCTGCTCGCCCTCCTGACCCGTAGGAGCCCCCGATGACCGCCCGTACGGCCCACCCGCAGTCGGCCACCACCGCGACCGGCCTCCCCGTCGACCTGTCGACCGACCTGCCGACCGCCGACGAGGCGGTGGCCCACACCCTGCTCAACTGCCTGCTGCGCGAGGTCTCCGCGCCCGAGCACCAGACCGCCGCCGACGAGGGCCACCTACTGCTGCGCATGCCCCGCCGAGGCACCCTGCTGCGGGTCGCCCTGCGCCGCACCTCGCTGCTCGGCGCGCACCGCTTCACCGGGCCGGTCTTCGAGGAAACGGCGGACGGCTGGCAGGAGTTGGGCTGGCGGGCGCTGGCCGAGTACGCCCAGGACGAACTGGAGCTGCGCACCGGCACGGTGAACGAGGAGTTCCTCGACCAGGTGGCGTCCAGCCACCACGGCGTGAGCCAGGGCCTGGCGGCGCGCCCGACCGCCGGGGACGACCGCTACCTGGAGTCCGAGCAGGCCCTGCTGTTCGGCCACCGCTTCCACCCGGCCCCCAAGTCCCGCTCCGCCGCCCGGGGTGACTGGAGCCGGTACGCGCCCGAGTCCCGCGCGGCCTTCCCGTTGCACCACCTCGCCGTCCGCGCCGAGCTGCTGGCCGAGGAGTCCCTGGACGGGAGCGCGAGCGCCCTGCTGGACGGCCTCGGCGAGGTCCCGGCCGGCTACCGGCTACTGCCCGCCCACCCCTGGCAGTACCAGCTCATCGGCGACCACCCGCTGGTGCGCGCGGCCATCGCCCGCGGCGACATCCTCGACCTCGGCCCGCGCGGCGAGCGCTTCACCGCCACCGCCTCGGTACGCACCCTGCACGGCGCGGACGCCTTCCTCAAGTTCAGCCTCAACGTCCGCATCACCAACTGCCTACGCAAGAACGCCGCTTACGAGCTGACCGGCGCCGTGCAACTCACCCGGCTGCTGGCCCCCGCGCTCAGCGACCTCGCCCGGCGCTTCCCCGACGCGGCGATGCTGCGCGAGCCCGCCTTCCGCACCCTCGCCCTGCCCGGCGCCGACGGCCACCCCGACCGGGCACTGTACGAGGGCTTCGGACTGATCGTGCGCGAGGGCTTCGGCGGCTTGCTGCGGCCCGGTGTCACCCCGCTGCTCGCGGCCGCCGTCGCCGACGAGCACCCGACCAGCTCGGCGCACATCTCCCGGCTGCTGGGTGACGGTTCGCACGGCGCTGCGGCCCTCGGCTGGTGGCGCGCCTACCTGCGGCTGCTCCTGCCCCCGGTACTGGCCGCCTACTTCGACCACGGAGTGGTGCTGGAGCCGCACCTGCAGAACGTCCTGATCGGCGTCGACGCCGACGGCCGTCCGGCCCAGGTGCTCTTCCGCGACCTGGAGGGGACGAAGCTGGTCCCCGAGCACAACGCCGACATCCTGGCCGCCCTCCCCCCCGAGGTGGCCGGCCCGATGACGTACGACGCCGAGCGCGGCTGGGACCGGGTGGTCTACTGCCTGCTGGTCAACCACGTCGCCGAACTGCTCGCCGCCCTCGCCGACCGGCACCCCGAGCTGGAGGGCGCGCTCTGGCAAGCCGTCCGGGACACCCTGGAGGAGTACGCCGCCGCACACGGCCGACCGCCCCGGCTGCGGGCCCTGCTGGCCGGCGTCCCGCTGCCCGCCAAGGCCAACCTGCTGACCCGCTGGGAACGCAAAGCCGACCGCGAGGCCGGCTACGTCCGGCTGCCCTCCCCGCTGGCCGGCTCGGTGCTCGCCGAGGCCGCCCGCATGACCGCCCACCTTCCCGCCGGGAGCGCCCTCCGATGAACAGTACCGTCCACCGCCGCGTCGCTTCCCTCGCGGCCGACGAACTGCCCGCCTACGTCTACGACCTGGCCGCGCTACGCGAGCACGCCGCCGCCGTCCGGGCCGCCCTGCCCGAGCGGGTCGAGCTGTACTACGCCGCCAAGGCCAACCCCGAAGCGCCGCTGCTGGCCGCGCTGCGCGACGCCGTCGACGGCTACGAGGCGTCCAGCGGCGGGGAGTTGGCGCATGTGCGGGCCGCGGTGCCGGATGCGCCGCTGGCCTTCGGCGGGCCGGGCAAGACCCCGGCCGAGATCGCCGCCGCCGTCGACGCCGGGGTGCACCGCTGGCACGTCGAGAGCGAGCAGGAGCTGCACCGGCTCGGCGCCGTGCTCGCCGACCGGCCGGAGGCGGCGGTGGACGTGCTGCTCCGGGTCAACCTGCCGGTGATCACCGACGCCCTGGACGCCGTGCCGCTCGCGATGGGCGGACGGCCGACGCCGTTCGGGCTCGACCCGGAGCGGGCCGAGGAGTGCGTCCGGCTGCTCACCGGCGGCGGTCCGCTCGGGCGGCAGCTGCGCCTGCGCGGGGTGCATGCCCACCTGGCCAGCGGGCTGACGGCGGCGGAGCAGCTGTCGGTGGCTGAGCAGATCGTCATCTGGTCGGCTGAACTGGCCGAGCGCAGCGGCTTCCCGCTGGCCGAGGTCAACATCGGCGGCGGGATGGCCGTGGACTACGACGCCCCGGCGGAACGCTTCGACTGGACGGCCTTCGGCGAGGGCCTGGCCAAGCTGCTCGACGCCCGCCCCGGACTGACCCTGCGGATCGAGCCGGGCCGGGCGCTGACCGCCTACTGCGGCTGGTACGCGACCGAGGTGCTGGACGTGAAGCGGAGCCACGGCGAGGACTTCGCGGTGGTCCGCGGCGGCACCCACCACCTGCGCACCCCTGCCACCCGCGGACACTCCCAACCCTTCGAGGTGCTCCCGGTCGACGCCTGGCCACACCCCTGGCCGCGCCCCGCCGTCACCACCGGCCGGGCCACCCTGGCCGGGCAGCTGTGCACCCCGAAGGACGTGCTGGCGCGGGCGGCGGGGGGCGCGGACGGTCTGCGGGCGGCGGACCGCGTGCTGTTCGCGATGGCGGGCGCGTACGCGTGGAACATCTCGCACCATGAGTTCCTGATGCACCCGCGCCCGGGGTTCCACTACGTGGGGGCGTGAGGACGAACGGGTGGTGTCCTTCGGCTGATGGCCGACGCTGACGGCTGACTGCTGACTGCCGACTGCCGACCGGGTTCAGCTGACAGATAACAGATGACGGATGACAGATTTCAACATATGTCATCCGTCATCTGTTATCTGTCATCTGTTCTCCGCCCCCGTCCGCCGCAACCCCCTCCGCGCAAGCGTGCGACAGTGGTAGGCAGCGAAGGGAGCGCGAACGTGCTGATGGACAAGGTGGCGGAGATACTCGCCGAGGCGTCGGCCGAGGCGGTGGAGCCGCGTTTCCGGGCACTGGCCGCCGGCGAAGTGATGGAGAAGGCGCCCGGCGAGATCGTGACCGTCGCCGACCGCGAGGCCGAGGCCATCATCTCCCGCCGTCTGCGCGAGCTGCTCCCCGTCCCGGTGGTCGGCGAGGAGGCGGTCTCCGCCGACCCGTCCCTCGCCCGGGCCATCCACGACGAGCACGCCGTCTGGCTGGTCGACCCGGTGGACGGCACCTCCAACTTCGTCGCTGGACGCCCCGACTTCGCCGTGATGTGCTCCCTCGTCCGCTCCGGCCGAACCGTCGCCTCGTGGATCTGGCAGCCCACCACCGCCACCGGCTACCGCGCTGAACTGGGCGCCGGCGCCTGGCGCGACGGTGAGCGCCTCACCCGCCCGCCGGCACCGGCCGACCCCGCCAAGCTGACCGGCATCCTGAAGAGCCGTTTCCTCTCCCCGGACCGGCGCCGCCGACTGGAGGCCAACTGCTCGGCCTTCGGCGAGATCTCCCCCGGCCGAAGCGCCGCCGGGGTCGAGTACCCGGACGTCGCCGAGGGCCGGTTCGACTTCATCCTCTACTGGCGCACCCTCCCCTGGGACCACGCCCCCGGCTCCCTGCTGCTCAGCGAGGCCGGCGGCGTCGCCGCCCGACTGGACGGCACCCCCTACCGCCCCGAGGCCCCCGGCTGCGAGGACGGACTCCTGGTCGCCGCCGACCCCCGCACCTGGGAACTCACCCGCGACATCCTGCTCAGCGACTGACCCCCCGCCGCACCCCGCACCCGTCTCCACCCGAGGTTCGAAGCCCGAAGTCGAAGCCCGAAGTCAAAACCCGAAGACCGGAACCGGAGGCGGGCCCAAACGGGCCAGGCTGCCTCAAACAACCTCGGGCCGAGCCCTACCCCGCCCGCTCCCCCGCGACCTTGCGCCCCGCCCCGACCACCTCCCGCAGCAGCGCGCCCACCTCCCCCACCGTCGTGTGCGGATTGAGCAGGGTCAGCTTCAGCCGGACCCGCCCCGGCCCCTCGCCCGGCAGCTCGGTGCGCCCGACCACCGCCCGCCCGGTGCGCAGCAGCAGTCGCCGCAGCTGCCCGTTCAACTCGTCGACGGCGGCCTCGTCGGTCAGCCCCGGCGGCCGGTAGCGGAACAGCAGAGCCGTGAGCACCGGCTCGGCGTGGAGTTCGAGCGAGGGTTCGGCACGGACGGCCGAGGCGGCGGCCAGCGCCAACTCGTGGCAGGCGTCCACCAGTCGCCCGAGCCCGTCCCGGCCGAGGGTGCGCAGGGTGACGGCCAGTTTGAAGGCGTCGGCCCGGCGGGTGGTGCGCAGCGAGCGGCCGAGCAGGCTGGGGTAGCCGGCTTGTTCGTCGTCCACCGGGTTAAGGTACTCGGCGCGCCGGGCGAGCGACACATAGGTCTCCGCCCGCTGGACCAGGAACACCCCGGCTGCGGCCGGCTGCCAGCCGAGCTTGTGCCAGTCGAGGGAGACCGAGTCGGCGCGGGCGATGCCGTCGAGCAGCGGGGCGAGTCGGTCGGAGAGCAGCGCGCCGCCCCCGTACGCGGCATCGACGTGCAGCCAGGCGCCGTAGCGGCGAGCCAGGTCGGCGGCGGCCTCCAGCGGGTCGATCGCGCCGGTGTCGGTGGTGCCGGCGGTGGCGACGACGGCGATCGGGGTCCGCCCGGCCCAGCTGACCTCGGCCATGGCGCGTTCCAACTCCTCGGGCAGCATGCGGAGTCGGCGGTCAACCGGCACGCTGACCACGGCCCGTTCGCCGAGCCCGAGCAGGGCGGCGGAGCGCTGGACGGAGAAGTGCGCGGCCTCGGAGGCGAGGATGCAGGGTCGTACGCCGGCCGGGAGTCCGTCCAACTCCACGATGCCGTCGAGCTTCTGGTCCCGCGCCAGCATCAGCCCCATCAGGTTGGACTCGGTGCCGCCCGAGGTGAGCACGCCCGCCGCGCGCGTCGGGTCGTAGCCGACCAGCGCGGCGAGTTCGGCGAGCAGCGCGGTTTCGAGGGCGGTCGCGGCGGGGGCCTGGTCCCAGGAGTCCTGCGAGGGGTTGAGCGCGCTGACCGCGAGGTCGGCGGCGGCCGCCACGGCGAGCGGCGGGCAGTGCAGGTGGGCGACGCAAGCCGGGTCGGCCGGGTCGACGGAGCCATAGGCGAGCAGCTCGGTGAGCCGGGCCAGCGCGCCGCGACCGCCCGCGCCGGCCAGTCCGTCGGCGACCAGGGCGGCGATCTCGGCGGGACTGCCCGCCGGTAGTGGACCGGAGCGCAGCCCGGTGCCGGTGTCGAGCGCGTCGAGGACGGCGGCCAGGAGCGGCCCGAGCACCCCGGGCCCGCCGGCCCCACCTGCGAGCGCGTCCAACGGGACTTCGTCGCCCGGCAGTTCGGGTACCGCGCCGGACTCGGAGGTCACGCGCCACCCCGGGCGGAAGCAGCGGCTTCGATCGCCTCCGCCAGCCGGTCGAGCACCGCCGCCACCTGCTCGTCGGTGATGGTGAGCGGCGGCAGCAGCCTCAGCACCGCGTCGTGCCGCCCGCCGAGTTCCACGATCAGCCCCCGTGCCAGGCACGCCTCCCGGACCCGGACGGCGAGCGCCGGATCGGCCGGGCGGGCCCCGCAGGCGTCGGTCTCGGCCGTCGGGTCGACCAGTTCGACGCCGAGCATCAGCCCGCGCCCGCGCACATCGCCGATCACCGGCAGTTCGGCGGAGAGCTCCCGCAGTCGGGCGACCATCCGCGCGCCGACCACGGCGGCCCGCTCGGCCAGCCCGCGCGCGGCGACGTACCGCAGGGTGGCGGCCCCGGCGGCCATGGCGAGGGTGTTGCCGCGGAAGGTGCCGGTGTGGGCGCCGGGCCGCCAGCCGTCGTAGTCCTCGCCGTAGACGACGACGGCGAGCGGCAGGCTGCCGCCGATGGCCTTGGAGAGCACCATGGCGTCCGGGACGATGCCGCTGTGCTCGACCGCCCACATCGCGCCGGTGCGTCCGACGCCGGTCTGCACCTCGTCCACGATCAGCGGGATGCCGCGCTCGGCGGTGATCCGCCGCATCTCGCGCAGCCAGCCGTCCGGCGCGGGGACGACCCCGCCCTCGCCCTGGACGGCCTCCAGGATCATCGCGGCGGGCGGCACGACCCCGCCCGAGGGGTCGTCCAGCAGCCGTTCCACGTAGGTCGCGGCGAGTTCGGCGCCCGCCTCCCCGCCGACCCCGAACGGACAGCGGTAGCCGTACGGGTAGGGCAGCCGGACCACCTCGCCGCCGCTCGGCAGCGGCTCCTTGACCGCGACGCTGCCGGTCAGCGCGAGCGCTCCGGCGGTCATGCCGTGGTAGGCGCCGGTGAAGGCGAGCGCGCCGGCACGGCCGGTCGAGGTCTGCATCAGCTTGAGGGCGGCCTCGACGGCGTCCGTCCCGGCCGGTCCGCAGAAGTGCACCCGGGCGCGGTCGGCGAACTCGGCGGGCAGGCTCTCGAACAGCGCGCTGGTGAAGTCGTCCTTCTCGGCGGTGGCGAGGTCGAGCAGGTGCAGCGGGGCGCCGCTGTCGAGGGTGCGGCGGATCGCCTCCAGCACCACGGGGTGGTTGTGGCCGAGGGCGAGCGTGCCGGCGCCGGAGAGGCAGTCGAGGTAGCGCCGCCCGTCGGCGCCCTCGACGGTCATGCCGTTGGCCCGGACCGGGACGATCGGGAAGGAGCGGGCGTACGTCCGGGCGGCGGACTCGCGGACACGCTGACGGCGCAGGATGGCCTCGCCGGCGGACGGGGCCCCGGTGGCGGTGGCCCCGGAGGCGGCCTGGGCGGGTACGGCGGCGAGCGACAAGGCGAACCCCCAGAAGAAGTTAGGTAAGCCTAACTTTATCGCTCGTGACCTGGCGGGATGCCCCGGGGCACCAAGAACCACCCGAGCGAGTGAACCTCCCCCGACATGACTGGTGCCGCCCCCGACCGCTCCAACGAGCGCGGCACCGAAAGGTCACGCCCGAACACCCGGGGTCCCGGCGCGGCCGGACCTCAACCGCGCCGAGGGGTCACGCCCGGCCCTTCCACCGGTAGCAGAGCTCCGGCCGCCCGACGTTCCCGTACTGCGGCTCCCGCACCGCCCGCCCGGTGTCCACCAGGTGTTCGAGGTAGCGCCGCGCGGTGATCCGGGAGACCCCGGCGGCGGCGCCCGCGGCCGCCGCCGACAGCCCGGTCGCCGCCTCGCGCAGGACGGATGCGACGGTGTCCAGGGTGGGCGCGCTCAGCCCCTTGGGCAGCGTGCTGCGGTCGGACGTACGGAGCAGCGCGAACGCCTGGTCGACCTCGTCCTGCCCGGTCGCCTCCCCGGCCCGGCCGAGGCTGTCGTGGTAGCGGGCGTAGCGCTCCAGCCGGTCGTGCAGGGCGGCCGCACTGAACGGTTTCAGCAGGTACTGCACGACCCCCGCCGAGACCGCCTGCCGCACCATGGCGAGGTCGCGGGCCGAGGTGACCGCGATGACGTCGGTGCCGTGCCCGGCCGCGCGCAGCGTGCGGCAGAGCTGGAGGCCGTGGCCGTCCGGCAGGTAGAGGTCGAGCAGGGTGAGGTCGACGGGCGTCCCCGCGGCGCGCGCCCTCTCCAGGAAGCGCAGCGCGTCGGCGCAGTTGTGCACCGTCCCGGCGACATGGAAGCCGGGCTCGCGCTCGACGTAGAGGGTGTGCGCGGCGGCGGCCACCGGATCGTCCTCGACCACCAGTACGGAGATACCCGATCGGGCGCCCTCGGCCGCCGTCACGTCAGGGCCCCTTCCCGCTCCCGAGCCCGGCCGGCCAGCGGCAGCCGCACGGTGAGCACGGCGCCCCGCTCCCGCCCGACCTCGACGGTGCCGCCGTTGCGCCGGGCGGCCTGGGCGACCAGGGCCAGCCCGAGGCCGTGTCCGCGGCCGTCCTGCTTGGTGCTCCAGCCACGCCGGAACACGTCCTGGACGGCGGCCGAGTCGATGCCCGCCCCGGTGTCGGCGACTCGCAGCAGCAGGCAGGCTTCCGGGGAGGCCTCGCCGTCGATCCGGGCGGTGACGGTGACCTCCGGCGGCACGGGGCTCTGCGCGGCTCCGGCGATCGCGGCGTCCACGGCGTTGTCGATCAGGTTGCCGAGCACGGTGATCAGGTCCCGGGCGGAGAGGCCGGGCGGGAGCACTCCGTCGTCGATCCGACTGTCCTCGGTGAGGGTCAACTCCACGCCCCGCTCGGCCGCTTGGGCCGCCTTGCCGAGCAGCAGCGCGGCCAGCACCGGCTCGCTGACCGCCGCGACCACCCGGTCGGTGAGCTGCTGGGCGAGTTCGAGCTCGGCGGTGGCGAACTCCACCGCCTGTTCGTGGCGGCCGAGTTCGATCAGCGAGACGACCGCGTGCAGCCGGTTGGCGGCCTCGTGCGCCTGCGCCCCGAGTGCTTCGGTGAAGCCGCGCACTGAGTCCAACTCGCCGCTGAGCGACTGCAGTTCCGTGTGGTCGCGGAGGGTCACCACCCGGCCGAGACCGGTGCCGATGGTGGAGGTGTTGAGCACCACGACCCGCTCGGCGGTCAGATGCACCTCGTCCCGCGCCGGCGCCTCGCCGAGCACGGCCGCCACCAGCGCCTCCGGCAGGCCCAGCTCCGCCATCGGCCGCCCATCCAACTCACCGGCCAGGCCGAGCAGTTCGCGGGCGGCGTCGTTGCACAGCACGACCCGGTGCGAGCGGTCGAGCAGGATCAGCCCCTCGCGCACCGAGCGCAGGGTGGCCTGGTGGTACTCGTAGAGGTGGCTGAGCTCGTCCGGCCCCATGCCGTGGGTGTGCCGCCGCAGCCGGGAGTTGGCGAGGTAGGTGCCGACCCCGCCGAGGGCGAGCGCGGCCACCGCGACCCCGACCAGGGCCAGCAGCGGGCCGCTCAGCTGGGCGGAGATCGACTCCAGCGTCAGGCCCACGCTGACCAGTGCGACCACCTGGTGCCGGTCGTCCCACACCGGGGTGACCACCCGCACGGACGGGCCGAGCGTGCCGGTGTACGTCTCGCTGCGGGTCTGGCCGGCGAGCGCCCAGTCGATGTGTCCGAGGTAGCGCTTGCCGATCTGATCGGGCAGCGGGTGGGTCCAGCGCACCCCGCCGGTGTCCATGACGGTGATGAAGGAGACCCCGGTGTCCTGGCGCACCTGCTCGACGTACGGCTGGAGCACCGCGGTCGGATCGGGCCCGGCGACGGCGGAGCGGACGGACGGCGAGTCGGCGACGGCGTGGGCGACGGAGGTGACCTCGCGGCGGGCCGCGTCCTCGGTGCGCTCGGCGGTGTACAGGTACGCGAGCACCGCGCCGCCCGCGACCACGGCGGCCACGATGACCACCTGGACGACGAACAGCTGCCCGGCCAGACTGCGGACCAGCCGGCGCGGCAGGGGCGGCCGCCGACGCTGGCGGGTGGGGGCGGTGCGCACGGACATGCCTGCCAGTGTGCACCACGCCCATCAGGCTCCCCAGGAGTCCATCGCCCGCCTCGGCCGAGAACTCGGGGAACTCGGGGAACTCGGGGAACTCGGGGAACTCGGGGAACTCGGGGAACTCGGGGAACTCGGGGAACTCGGGGAACTCGGGGAACTCGGGGAAGTCCGGGAACGCACGACCGGGAGCCCTGGGAACCCGCGACCGGGAGCCCCGGGAAGGCCCGACCGTGAACTCTATGAACGCAAACGTGACCTCCGTCACGCCCGAGCCCCATAGTCGGAGCGGCCCACCACCCGGGGCCGCCAGGACTGCAGGGCGAAGGAGCCGCAGATGTCGATCGCTGGAGCCGCAACGGCGGGGGGACCCAGACGCAAGGACCGGACCCACTACCTCTACCTCGCCGTGATCGCCGCCGTGATCGCGGGCGTGGTGGTCGGGCTGGTCGCCCCCGGTTTCGCCGTGGAGCTGAAGCCGGTCGGTACCGGCTTCGTCAATCTGATCAAGATGATGATCAGCCCGGTGATCTTCTGCACCATCGTGCTGGGCATCGGCTCGGTCACCAAGGCGGCGAAGGTCGGCAAGGTCGGCGGCCTGGCCATCGGCTACTTCCTCGCCATGTCGACCGTCGCGCTGGCCATCGGCATGGTCGTCGGCAACCTGCTGGAGCCCGGCGACGGCCTGCACCTGACCGCCGCGCTCGCCAAGTCCGGCCACGCCCAGGCGGCCGCCGGCGGCGCCCAGTCGACCACCGACTTCCTGCTCGGCATGATCCCCGACACCCTGTTCTCGGCCCTCACCCAGGGCAAGGTCCTGCAGACCCTGCTGGTCGCCCTGCTGGCCGGCTTCGCACTGCAGGCAATGGGCCCGCTCGGCGCCCCCGTGCTGCGCGGGATCGAGCACCTGCAGCGCCTGGTCTTCCGGATCATGTCGATGATCATGTGGGTCGCGCCGATCGGCGCCTTCGGCGCCATGGCCGCGGTGGTGGGGGCCACCGGCACCGCCGCACTGAAGAGCCTCGCCGTGATCATGATCGGCTTCTACGTGACCTGCGCGCTGTTCGTCGTCGTGGTGCTCGGCGCGCTGCTGCGCCTGGTCGCCGGGATCAACGTGCTCGCGCTGCTCAAGTACCTCGGCCGCGAGTTCCTGCTGATCCTCTCGACCTCCTCCTCCGAGAGCGCGCTGCCCCGCCTGATCGCCAAGATGGAGCACCTGGGCGTCAGCCGCCCGGTCGTCGGCATCACCGTGCCCACCGGCTACAGCTTCAACCTGGACGGCACCGCGATCTACCTCACCATGGCCTCGATCTTCATCTCCGAGGCGATGGACAAGCCGATGTCGATCGGCGAGCAGCTCTCGCTACTGGTGTTCATGGTGATCGCCAGCAAGGGCGCGGCCGGGGTCACCGGCGCCGGGCTGGCCACCCTCGCGGGCGGACTCCAGTCGCACAAGCCGGCGCTGGTGGACGGGGTCGGCCTGATCGTCGGCATCGACCGCTTCATGTCCGAGGCCCGGGCGCTCACCAACTTCGCGGGCAACGCCGTCGCGACCGTGCTGATCGGGCACTGGACCGGCGAGCTGGACACCGAGCGCGCCCGCCGGGTGCTGGGCGGCGAGCTGCCGTTCGACGAGCTGACCCTGGTCGACGCCCACGGCGCCGCGGGCACCCCCGCGTCCGCGCCGGAGGCCCTCCCCGCCCAGGGCGCGGCACCCGCCGCATCCGCCGCCGCCTGAGCGGCCCCGCCCCCCTCGACTCCCCCGGTCCGGCGCCTCCCACCAACCCCGGAAACGGCGCCGGGCCGGGGGTTCCCGCCGCCCTCTGCCGATCAGAACTCCTGGGACCCGCTGACCGCCCAGGCCACCCCGCTCGCCGGGTCCTCCAGCGCGAGGTGCAGATGGCGCAGTCCGGCGGCCGGCTCCTGCCAGGTGAAGCAGCGCATCCGGGCCACCAGGGCGGTCACCTCGGTGCGGTCCGGCCGGTCCGCGCCGGCCATCGCGCCCAGCGCCCGCCACAGGCCCAGCCGCCCGTGCGCGCCGCCCTGGGTGCGGCCCACGGCGGCGGCCTGCACCAACGCCGGGTAGGCCAGCGCGAACGGCAGGTACCCGCCGACCACCCGACGGCCCCCGGCCAGCACGGCGGCCGCCAACGGGGCCTGGCCGCGCACGCAGACCACCTCCGCCCAGGGCACGAGCGCGGCCAGTTCGGCCAGCGCCCGGGTGACCCGCTGACCGCCCAGCCGCGCGCCCGGTTCCGGCAGCTCGACCTCGCCCAGGCCCTCCCTGCAGGCCGGCAGGGTCAGCACCGCGCTGCGCGCTCCCCCGCCGGGCAGGTACTCGCGCACCCGCGAGGCCTCACCCCATCCGGCCGTCTCCCACGGCTCCAGCCGCAGCGGCACGCCCTCCGGGTCGGGCTCGGCCCCGTAGGAGAGGTCCTCGCCGAGCAGCACCCGGGTGTGCGCGACCAGCCGGCGCACCGGGGCCGGGCCGAGCAGCGGGGCCAGCCGCAGCCAGGAGTGCCGGGTCGCCAGCACCTCCCAGAGCGGGCCGGCATCGTGGTCGGCCACCCCGGCGACCGCCCCCTCACCGCCGTCCGCGTCGAACAGCCGGACGGCGAGTTCGGGCGGCGCCGAATAGGCGATCAGGTGGCCGAGCGGCGCGGTCAGGGCCGCGGCGGCCTGCTCGCCGGCCTGCACGACAGCGGCCGCCCGGCCCTGCCGGTAGGCGGCGAGCAGCTCGGGCCAGCGGCCGTCCTCGGCCAGGGCACAGAGGCGGTGGTCATCGTCCGTGATCACGATTTTCAGCGTACGGGCCGGGGCGGCGCATCAGCCGACTTGCCGTCGGCTCGGTGCGTCGGAGGGCCGACCGAGGCCGTCCGGCGCGGTTCCCAGGGGCCATCATCAGCCGCCGCCCCCAGCCGTTGCCCTCAGGCGCCGCTCTCAGACGCCGCTCTCAGCCGTTGTCCTCAGGCGCCGCTCTCAGACGCCGCTCTCAGACGCTGCCCTCAGGCGCCGTGCCGACGCTCCCGCTCCAGGACGGCACGCAGTCGGCCGTGAGCGCGGCGCCGGGTGACCGCCAGGGTGCTGCGGTGCAGGCCGAGCAGTTCGGCGGCTTCGTCGACGGAGTAGCCGTCGAGGTCCACCAGCACCACGACCCGGGCCTGCTTGGCGGTCAGGAAGCCGAGCAGTCGGATCACCTCCCAGCGCGCCTGCAGCTCGGCCATCCCGCCGGACCGCGGGTCGAGCGCGGACCGGCCGCGTTCCGCCGCCTCGGCCGGCTCGGACACCTCGGGCAGCGCCGAACGGCGGCGCTCCCGGCGCCACTGGTCGCGCAGGATGTTCGTCATCGTGGTGAACACGTAGGCGTACGGCTGCGGATGGCTGAGGAACCGCTCGGGGCTTCTGGCGATCCGCAGATAGGCGTCGTGAACGACGTCGCCCGCCGCGAGCTGGCTTCCGGTGAGCATCGCGGCCGCCTGCTGGAGCCTGGGCAGCAGGTCGGTGAACACCCGGTTGAAATCGGCGGATTGGCGTTCCGTAGGACCCGTTCCGAACCCCTTCCCTCGCCCGCCCGCATATCGCCCGCTGCAATCCGCCATGCCGCTCTCCCCGGAAATCGGCATCCCGAACGCCCGGTTGAGGCTGACCTCAGCCCAACTGGGTCGATTGTGACACAGGTCACATCATAGTTCGTCGTCTCACGCTGCGCAGTTATTCGTGTGCAATTAGTCATCGGCCGGACGGGAGGGGGGAATTCACCTCCGACCGCCGTCCCGCCGACCGGGGCGCTCCGCCCGATGGGAACCGTTGAGTGAGGAGAACCGCCATGCGAGGCTGCATCGCCAGGAAGATCGCCACGTTCGGGATGGCCACCGCGGCCGCCCTGGGCGTGCTCGGGACCGCCACCCCGCCGGCCGCCGCGGCGCCCGCCGCCGACCAGACCATCACCCCCGGTGTCGCGGCGGCCTCGCCCCACATCGCCGCCGCCGCCTACCACTGCGTGATCACCGCCAACTACGGCTGGCGCTGGGAGGGGTACTGCAACGTCTACTCCGGCCAGCTGCGCACTATCACCTACTGCGCCAACGGCACCTACACGGTCGGCCTGTGGATCGGCGCGCGGCCGCAGGCCTGGGCCGTGTGGGGCAACTGCCCGGGATCCGCCTGGACGAAGATCGTCTTCCAGTGGCGCAGCTGAGCGGGTAGCGACGACGGGCAGCGGACGACAATCGACAGCTGACGGATGACAGATTTCGAAATCTGTCATCCGTCAGCTGAACTCTGTTCGCTGAAGTCCGTTCGCTGAACTCCGTTCGCCGAGATCGGTTGAGATCCGCTGAGTTCGGTTGAGATCCGTCCGTCGAGCTCCGCTCTCACCGAACCGACGAGGCCTCCGCCAGCAGCCGCGCGGTATGCATCCGCCCCGCGTGCTCGACCAGGTTGATCAGCACCTCCTTCCCCGAGGCCCGCCGTCGCGCGTCGCACAGCACCACCGGCGTACCGGCTTCCAGATCCAACGCGCGGGAGACTTCCTCCGGCCCGAACTCGCGCGTACCGGCGAAACGATTCACCGCGACCACGAACGGGATACCCCGGTGCTCGAAGAAGTCGACGGCCGGAAAGCAGTCGGTCAGCCGCCGGGTGTCGGCCAGCACCACGGCGCCGAGCGCGCCCTGCGCCAGTTCGTCCCAGAGGAACCAGAACCGGTCCTGCCCCGGGGTGCCGAACAGGTAGACCGCCAGGCCTTCGCGGATGGTGATCCGGCCGAAGTCCATCGCCACCGTGGTGGTGGTCTTGCGCTCCACCCCGTCGAGGTCGTCCACCTCCCGCCCGGCCTCGGTCAGTCGCTCCTCGGTGCGCAGCGGGCGGATCTCGCTGACCGCGCCGACCAGCGTCGTCTTGCCGACCCCGAAGCCGCCCGCCACCAGGATCTTGAGTGCGAGCACGGTGTCAGCCGGGTCCACCGGGTCGGACGGCCAACGGCCGGACGGGCGGTCAGAGTGCGCGGAGTCCATGGATGACCTCCTGGAGGATGCGCTCGTCGGGGAGCAGGGCGGGCGGGACGGGGCGGCTGACCCGGATGAGCCCGGCCGCCAGCAGGTCGCCGAGCAGCACCCGTACGACGCCCACCGGCAGGTCGAGGTCGGCGGCCAGCTCGGCCACGGACAGCGGCGCGCCCCGGCACAGGTCGAGGATGCGCGCCTGTTCCGGGCCGACCGGGGGCTCGGGCGTGTCCGGGGCGAGCGCCGGGTCGGGTAGGTCGGACACGACCACGGCGATCAGGTCGAACTGCTGCTCGCCGACCCCGGTCCGGCCCCTGGTCATGGCGTACGGGCGGACCAGCGGCCCGGCCTCGTCGTCGTACCAGCGGGCCCGGTGGGCGGCAGCGAGCGGGTTGCGGGGGTGTCCGCCGGGCTCCGCCCTCGGATGCTCCGGATGTCGCTGGTGGTACGGGTGGAACGCGGGCGCCGACTGGTAGGGGCGGTCCGGCTGTTGAGGGCGGTCCGCTCGATACGGCCGGTCCGGCTGGGGCACCGGGCTCACCCGCCGTGCACCACGCGGGGCGCGGCGCCCAGGTGCTCCCCGACCCGGCGGACCAGTCTGGCCATCTCGTAGGCGATCAGCCCGAGGTCGGCCCTCGCGCTGGCGAACACGGCCAGGCAGGTGCCCTCCCCGGCCGCCGCGACCAGCAGGTATCCGCCCTCCAACTCGACCATGGTCTGGCGGACTTCGCCCGCGCCGAAGTGCCGGCCGGCGCCCTTGGCCAGGCTGTGGAAGCCGGAGGCGACGGCGGCCAGGTGCTCGCCGTCCTCGCGGTCCAGTCCGGTCGAGGCGCCCATGGCCAGGCCGTCGGCGGAGAGCATCACGGCGAAGCGGACCTCGGGGGCGCGCTGGACCAACTCGTCCAGGAGCCAGTTCAGTTCCCCCGCGCGGTGGGTGGTGCCGATCACTCGGGTAGCCGGAGTGCGTTGCCGCACCCCGGCCCCCTCAGAACCGGACGTGCCACTCGTCGCGGCATCCGGCTCAAGCGGACCTTTCTGGTCTTGCCGGGAGGTCATACTTGCTGGGCCTTTCTGTGATCGCCAGAGTGGTGCTGACGGTGACAATCTGCGTGTACGAGGCGAAGGTTCGTCCGCTCGTCCGAGCCTCCGTCCCGCCGGTAGACGAAGTGGTGCTTGTGCAGCGTCTTCGCCACAGCCGAGAACCATTCGGCCCACTCACGCGGGCTGTCCGGCTCGTACTCGGCCCCGGAGATCAGCGCCTGCTTGCACAGCGGGCAGACCCCCTTCTGGCGGGCGGCCAACGACACCGACGTCTTGTCGAGCGTCGCCGGGACCGACTTGCGTCGGCGGCTCGACCAGTACTCGGCCAGCGCGGGGTCGTCGGGGGAGTTGCCTCCCTTGACGATTACGTGCCGTTCGATTTTGGTCCAGTTGAACTTGTAGAGGTAGGCGCCGGTCTCCCGGTCGCCGAACACCCAGTTGTCCTGTCGGGTCGAGTTGAACTGGCCGAAATATCTATTGATGCGCCAGCCCACCGGTTTCTTCGTGTGGCGGAACTTGGTCCATTTCCATGTGAGTCTCCACACGTAGTGGTCCAAGTCCTGGAATATCTTCTTGGATACCACTGTCCGGTAGTAGGTCGCCCATCCCCGAATGATCGGATTGAGCTTCCTGACGGCAGCCTTGGCGTTCGACCCGCGCAGCGCGAGCATTTCCGCTTTTAGCCGTTCCCGGACCCTCTTGACGGCCTGCTTGCTCGGCTTGATGAGGAGTTTGCCGCTGTACCGGCGGACGTTGAATCCGAGGAAGTCGAAACCTTCTTCGGCGTGAAGAATGCGAGTCTTCTCGTCATTGAAGGTGACTCCTCGGCCCTCCATCCAGCGGGCCAGGTTTTCCTTGACCTGACGCGCCTCCGCCTCATTGCGGCAGAACACCGCGAAGTCGTCGGCATATCGGACAAGGATCGGTGCGCCTGGTCGGACTCGGTTGCTTGAGCCCTCGTTGACGCACCCTGCGGCGGTTTCCATGCCGTGCAGGGCGATGTTCAGCAGAAGCGGGCTGATCACGCCGCCTTGAGGAGTTCCCTCAAAGGTCGGCGCGAACCGGCCGCCGTCCATCACGCCGGCCCTCAGCCACCCCCGAACCGCTTCCCGCGCGGGGAAGGTGTCGAGGGCGGCCATCAGGTGGTCGTGCGAGATACGGTCGAACGCCGCCGTCAAGTCGGCGTCTAGGACCCACAAGCGCTGGGCGTTCTTCTGCCCCAGCACGATGGAGATCCGTCCGATCGCATCGTGGCAGCCCCGGCCCGGCCGGAAGCCGTAGCTCCGGTGGTCAAACCGGGCTTCCCACTCGGGCTCCAGCGCGTTCTTGACCTGGGCTTGTCTGATCCGGTCACGAATCACGGGGATACCGAGCGGCCTCTGCTTCCCATTGGCCTTCGGGATGTACACGCGACGAACCGGCTGGGCCTTCCCAGGTTTCCAATCAGCGGCGATCTCCATCGCCACCTTCCCCCGCTCGTGGGGGCTGAGCGCAGTCTCCTGGTCGATCCCGGCCGTCCGACGGCCCTTGCTCTGCTGCGTCACCCGCTTTACGCTGACCAGCGTATTCGCGTGTGAGCGCAGCATGAGCTTCTGCAAGTTGCGGACCTTTTTTAGATCCCCTTCCTGCGAGGCCGTGAAGATTCTCTGCCTCAGTCGCCGTACCGCCGCTTCTTGACTGGCCCAGTCGATGCCATTCCAGTATTCAGCGGGGTCCTCCGGTCCGTTCACGATGGCGGGCATAACCGCCGTCTCAAGTACTGCCGTCACGCCTTCCTCCATGTCTAACTTATCCTTTGGTTCTGGCTTCTTCGCTGTTCGTCTTCACCGGTCCACCTGGTCCGCGTCAGCTCCCTTTCGGGCCGGGCACCCACCCGTATCCGACGGGTTATGGAACGGGATCGAGGAGTCCCCGTCGTTTCCCCTGGGCTTTCGCCCCATCGGCATTCGCTTCTCGGACCATCGTCTTCCCGCCAGGGGATTGGGCCTTCGTTGCCTCCGGCTTACCGGACGGAAGTCCGGACCCTGACGGGGTTCCCACGTTCCACTCCTTCAAGTTGCGACTGGGTTAGGGCTCCCTCTTAATCCCGGGACCGACGGTGTCCTACCCGAGCTTGCCCGCGTAGCAGCCCAGGCCGTCCGATACTCCTCCGCATCAGGTCCTTCTAACCGCCGATTGCACACCATCAGCGCGGTTTGGAGATAACGAGACGTCATCAAGGGTTCATTCGCATTAACCCGTCCAGTCTTCCCCTTTGCTTGTTGCCCCTCGATGGCGCGAGGCGCTCTTGAGCTTGACCCGTCCGGCTTCACACCCCGCCGTTACCAGCGACGCATGCGGACGTGGGGACGGACCTACGGACACTGATCCGAAACGACCCAGATCACCCGCCTTCCTCGGCTGGGCCGTTCACTTGAAAAGGAGCGACTTCGTGTCGCACCGGACGGTCTCCTTCGGGTCGGGGTGAGGACGGGTGGTGGTGCAGCGGCCGGGGCCGGGCGGGGTCGGTCGGCGGTTCCTCGGGCCGCCGGTCGGGGCGCAGTCCGCGCGCCCAGCCGCTCTGGAATGCGGACATCGCCGCCCGCGCTGCCTCCGGGCTGCGGCTCGCGAGCGCCGCACCGGCTCCGGAGGCCGCGATCCGGCGGCTGCGCGGGCCCGTATCGGCCGGGGCCTCGCGCAGTTGGGGCACCAGGCTCGCCTGCCGGACTCGGCGCGGCAACTCCTCGGGCCCGTCGCCGGGTTGCGCCGTCGGGGCCGTCTCCCCGCCGACCTGCCCGGCGGCTACCTCAGCCACCTGGGCCACCGGCGCGGCCGCCGTACGGTACGGCTGCGGCGGACCGGACTGCGGACGGGAGGCGGCACCCGGGCCCCCGTCCGCAGCCGGTCCGGCCGTCCGGGCACCGGAGGCCCGGAAGGGGGTGCGGCGCACCGGCCCGGGGTCGTCGCCCCGGACGCCGAAGGGCAGCAGCGCCCCGCCCTCCGGCAGCGGCCCACCCGCCGCCGGAAGCTCGATCTCCGTCACCCCGTCGCCGGGGAAGGACGGCTCCTCGGCCGGGAGCGGTGCCGGCTCCGGCCACGACGCGGCGACCGGACCCTCCGGGGCGGTCACGACGTCCAACTCCGGCACCGGCTCGAAGAGTTGCTCCCTGCCGTCCCGCTCGTCGGCCAGCACCCCGGTGGGCAGCAGGACCACGGCGGTGGTGCCGCCGTACGCGGAGGTCACCAGCGAGACCTTGACGTCGTGCCGTCGGGCGAGCCGGCTGACCACGAACAGACCGAGCCGGTCGCTGTCGAACAGGTCGGTCTGCTCGGCGGCGGCGATCCGGCGGTTGGCGTCGGCCAGCGGGGCCGGCCCCATGCCGAGGCCGCGGTCCTCGATCTCCAGCGCGTAGCCGTTGCCGACCTGTTCGCCCCGGATGTGCACCCGGGTGTGCGGCGGGGAGAACCCGGTGGCGTTCTCCACCAGTTCGGCCACCAGGTGGGTGAGGTCGGCGACGGCGTGGCCGACCACGGCGACCCGCGGCAGCGGGTGCACCTCGACCCGGGCGTACTCCTCGACCTCCGAGACGGCCGCGCGCACCACGTCGACCAGGGGGACGGGCCGGCGCCAGGCCCGGCCGGGGACGGCCCCGGAGAGGATGATCAGGCCCTCCGCGTGCCGGCGCATCCGGGTGGTCAGGTGGTCCAGCCGGAACAGGTCGGCCAGTTCGGACGGGTCCTCGGTGCGCCGCTCCATCGCGTCCAGCAGGGTGAGTTGGCGGTGCACCAGGACCTGGCTGCGGCGCGCGAGGTTGACGAACACCCCGGAGACCCCGGACAGCACCTCGGCCCGTTCCACCGCCGCCGTGACGGCCGCCCGCTGGACGGTGCCGAGTGCCCGGTGCACCTGGCCGATCTCGTCGTCGCGACCCACCGGCCGGGGCACCTCGGTGTCGATGTCCACCTCCTCCCCCGCGCGCAACTTGCGGATCGTGGCGGGCAGTTTGCGACCGGCGAGGTCGAGTGCCGAGTTCCGCAGGCCGATCAGCTCGGCGACCAGGCCACGGCCGATCTGCACCGAGATCACCAGCGAGGCGACCACCCCGAGCAGACCGAGCAGCACGGCGATCCCGGCCGGAGTGAACAGGCCCAGGGCGTAGGGGTTCTGGCGCTCGGCGGCGAGCCGTCCGGCCCGGTCCTCGACGGCGCGCAGGCCCCCGGCCACGTTCCCGGCGACCATCGCCCACCGGTCCGCGGGCACGGCGGCGACGGCGGCCCGGCCGTCGGCGGCGGTGCGGGCCTTCTCCTCGTAGCCGACCAGTTCGCGGTGGTCCTGGCCGTCGGTGACGGCGAGCAGCGCGTCCCGGTCGGCGGGGCGCAGGTCGGCGGCCGAGCCCTGCTCGAACTCTCGCCGGGCGAAGGCCGCACCGGAGAACTCGCGCAGCTGGTCGTCGCCGAGCGCGCCGGAGAGCTGGGCGGTGCGCAGCAACGCGTCCTCCCGGGCGAGGAGTTCGCGGGAGCGGGCGAGGTCCAGCAGCACCCGGGTGTCGGCGGCCGCCCGGCCGTCCTGCTGCGGGGCGACGGCGCCGGACACGGCGAGCGCCCGGTCCACGGCCGCGCCGTACGCGGCGTACGCCTCGGGCCAGCCGACGGTCCGGGCCAGCACCCGGGCGCGCAGCTCGGGCAGCGTTGTGAGGGAGGCGCCGAAGGCGTCCAGGCGGGCGGCGGCGTCGGCGCCGAGGCCCTGGGCGTCGGCGCGGTTGTAGCCCTGGCCGGGGTGCCGGGGGTCGGGGAACAACGGAGCGAGCGCCCGGTCGGTGGTGTCGGCGGCCTCCCGCAGGGCGCTCTCCCGGGCAGCGGAGGGGGAAGAGCCCTGGGCGGCCAACAGCTGTCCGACGGCGGCGCGTTCGGCCTGCAGGCCGGCGACCGTCCCGGCGACGGGGGTGAGCAGGGTGCGCTGGGCGTCGCGCAGGCGCAGCAGGTCCCAGACGCCCTGGGCGGTGGTGACGGTCGCGAAGCCCCAGAGAGCGATGACGGAGACGACCGGGACCATCAGCAGGGCGATGATCCGGGCGCGGACGGTCCGGGGGCGCAGCCCGCGCAGCCAGGGGCCGGGGCGCGGTGGACGGGCGGGCGGCCCGGCGTGGGCACCCCGGCGGGCGCCGGGGGCGGTACCGCGGTCTTCTCGCATGGGTGAGGGGCCTTTCGGGCGGGGCGGGCTCGGGGCCGGATTCAGGCGGCGCTGTGGTGACGGGACCGGTCGGGGGCTTCCGCGCCCGGGAACTCGACGTCGGGGTGGGCGGCCGTCGCGGGGAACTCCTCGATGGTCAGCTCGCCCGCGACCAGGTAGCCGTCGCGCTCCTGGGCGGTCGGGGAGAGGGCGGCGAAGGCCGAGGCGAGGAAGAGGAACGAGCCGAGGCCGACGGCGAGCGGGAAGACGAACTCCATCGGGCTGACCCCGCCGAGACCGGTGCGGGCGGGGTCCAATTGGACGTGGACGGCGGCCATGCCGGTGTAGTGCATGCAGCTGACGGCGAGTCCCATGGCCAACGACGCGGCGGCGGCCGCGTACACGTTGCGGATGGTGACGGCGGCCCAGAGCGCGGCGGTCGCGGCACCCACCGCGATCAGCACGGACAGCGCGACCGTCCCGGCGTCGTAGCGCAGCCCGCCGTGCATCCGGACGGCGGCCATGCCGAGGTAGTGCATCGCGGCGACGCCGATCCCGGTGGTGAAGCCGCCGCCCAGTAAGGCGAGGCCGCGGTGGCTGGCGTAGCAGACCACGGTCAGGCCGAGGCCGGTGACCAGCACCGCGACCGCCAGGCTGAGCACGGTCAGCGGCACGTTGTAGCGCAGTTCGGTGCCGTCGACGGTGAAGCCGAACATGGCGACGAAGTGCATGGTCCAGATGCCCGAGCCGATCGCCGCGGCGGCGGTGATCAGCCAGTTCCGACGGGCGGCGCCGCTCGCGGCCAGGCCCCGCAGGGTGCAGCGCAGCCCGAGGGCGGCGCCGACGCAGGCCATCACGTACGAGAGGACGGGGGTCAGCCAGCCGAAGCTGAACTGGTTGAGGGTGCCCATGGGACCTCCGGTCGACCGGTCGGGCCCGGGGCGGTACGCGGTGCGCCCGGGCTCCCCGGCCGGGCGGACTGCACGCGAGGCATATGCCATCCGCATGTGCGCTTTCGACCTGGGGTGCCTGGGACGCTATCGAGGGGCCGGAATCGGCCACCGGAAGATCTGAAAAGCTGCCCGCGCGGCGGGGGCGATGTGTTCGAATGACCCGGTCGTATGCCCAGCTGCGGACGAGCGGTGATGGGGGCGAGGCGAACGACACGACGGCGAGCGACAGCGGACAACGAACAACAGACAGCGGACAGATAGCAGATTTCGAAATCTGTTATCTGTCCGCTGAAAGTTGAACGCTGAAACCCGTCAGCCCGCCGCCGTCACCCGGACCCGCATCGGGCTCGCCGCCCGCAGCGTGATGCCCTGCACGAGCGCCACCCTCCGGTCCACCACCTCCACCTCGAAGTCCCGCAGCAGCACCCCGAGGGTCAGCACCGCCTCCAGCATCGAGAAGTGCTGCCCGATGCACGCCCGCGGTCCCCCGCCGAACGGGAACCAGGCGTACCGGTGCCGGACCTTCTCCTCCTCCGGCAGGAACCGGTCCGGGTCGAAGCGCTCCGGCTCCGCCCAGTGGTCCGGGTGCCGCTGGGTGACCAGCGGCGCGACCACGACCTGGGCCCCCGCCGGGATGACGTGCCCGTCGATGACCGTCTCCTCGACCGCCCGCCGCCCGATCAGCGCCGCCGCCGGGAAGAGCCGCATCGCCTCCTTGAGCACCCGGGTGATGTACGGCAGCCGCTCCAGGTCCGCCGCCGTCGGCGCCCGCCCGGCCAGGACGGTTCGCGCCTCCTCCTGCGCGAGCTTGCGCTGCTCCGGGTGCTTGGCCAGCAGGTGCAGCGCGAAGGCCATCGAGGTGGCCGTGGTCTCCTGCCCGGCGAGCAGGAACACCAGGACCTGGTCACGGAGTTCGGACGGATCCAGCCGCTCCCCGTCCTCGCCGCGGGCCCGCCCGAGCAGGGTCAGCAGGTCGTCCGCGTCCTCGTCGCCGCCCCCGCGCGCGGCCCGCTCGGCGATGATCCGGTCGCAGATCTCGTACAGCGCCCGCTGTGCCTCCGCGCCGCGCCGGTTGCCCGGCGTCGGCCAGGTGCGCGGGATCCGGACCGGCGCGAAGCCGCGCTCCTTGATGTACTCGCCGAGCACCGGGAAGTTGTGGTTCACCACCTCCACCGCCTCCTCCACGTCGGCGCCGAAGAGGATCCGCGCGACGGCGCGCAGCGCGAACCGCGACATCTCCTCCGCCGCGTCCACCACCCCGCCCGGCACGGCCCGCCACCGCTCGGTGAGCGCCTGCGCCTCCTGGGCGAGTGCGTCCGCGTAGCCGTCCACCCGGCGCCGGGTGAACAGCGGCTGGATGAGCCGTCGCTGGCGCTGGTAGTCACCGTCCTGGCTGGTCAGCAGCCCGTTGCCGACGCTGGTCCGCAGCTCGTCGTAGAAGCTGTTCTCCTTGCGGAAGTTGGCCGCCTCGCTGCCCAGGACCTGGTGGGCACCCTCGGGCGAGAAGACCGCGTAGAACTCGACCCGCAGGCCGGGCGGTCCGGCCTGGAAGCGCACCACGTCCCCGTGGTCGCGACGGGCCTCAAGGTAGGTGCGTAGCGGACGGCGGGTGAGGGCGAAGAGCGACCCGACCAGGGGGTTCCCGGCCGGTCCGGGTACGGCGGCTGCGGTGGTCATCGGCACTCCTTCTGCGCTGGCGATCCTTCAACCTTACTGACGGGTATTCAGTCGTGGAAGCGTCCAGCCGAAACGCGGGGGCGGGCGCGCATCGTACGCACCCGCCCCAACCGCAGGCACCGGTCACAGGCGCCGGGATCACTCGTACTCGGTGCCGCCCTTGCGCGTCAGATAGGCGTCGCTGACCACCTTGGCGATCGCCCGCCCGCCCAGCACCGGGCTCCAGCGCTCGGCCACCGGCCGGACCACCACGCCCTCGCGCAGGTGGAGTTCGCGCCCGGAGTGGCTCTCCTTGCCGCGCGCGTACGCCAGCACGGTCTCGGTGTCGAACGGCCCGCGCCACAGCTCTGGCACCAACGGCAGCTCGCCGTCCAGCAGTTCGGCGGCGGGCAGCCAGGCCGGCTGCCCGTCGACCACGGCGGACACGTCGAATACGGCGTACCCGGGCCGCTCGGTGCGCGCGGAGGCCCCGTACGTCAGGTCCTGCACGCCTTCGCCGAACACCTCGCCGAAGATGCCGACCCGCTCGGCGCCCAGCCGTTCGGCCAGTCGGGCCGCCACCGCCGGGAGGTCGTACGCGCGCACCGCCCGCCAGTACAGGTTGCGCCCGTCCTCGGCCAGCGCCAGCCCCTGCGCGCCGATCCCCTTGGAGGAGACCTGCACCTCCCCGGTGGCGGCGGTGTACGTGACCAGGCAGCAGCTGCCGTGCAGCTTCTCGGTGAGCACCACCGGCTCGCCCGGCTCGAAGACGTCGGGGTAGCGCTTGAGGTTCTCGACGTCCACCCAGGGCAGCAGGTCCGGCGCGCTGACCACGTCGCCGTTCATCGACGTCGGCACCGGCGGCTGCCACTTGACGATCCCGAGCAGCTCGGCGAAGTCCTCGCGCCGGTCGGCGGCCGCGGCCAGGTCGGTGTCGGCGAGCGCACCGGGCCGACAGACGATGCCCTGTGAGAGCTCTCCGCGCAGCCGTACCGCCTTCACCCGGTTCGCCCGGGAGCCGGCCAGCTTGCCGGTCAGCCCGATCTCCTCGATCAACCCATCCGGGAGGACGGCCTGTTCGGGGATGTAGAGGGCGAAGTCGCCGGTCCGGTAGAGACCCTTCGCGATCACCGCCCGATAGAGGCCGACCTGCGCCAACTCCAGGGCGTCGGCGTTCGGGTGCTCAAGAATGACGAGCCTCTCGGCGGTGACTCGAAGTGTGGACATGGGCGGACTCTTCCCCCTGGGCTCGAACGAAGGGCGCCCGGCACGACCGCTCATCGATCGTACGACCGGGCTGCGAACACTCTGACCGTTCGACCGGCCTCGGTGCGACGGGTTTTCCACGGCGGCGCCGACGACCCCGCCGAACCGCCCCCACACACGAACCGTCCGTGCGCGTTTGAGCCTTCCCACAGCGGGCCCGAGCCACCTTCCCCGCCCCGCCTGTGCGAAGCGACAGAGGGTTTATCACTCGCATTTGCGGCACTATGATCGCCGTAATGGCCGCACCTGCGGCCAGGGCTCCGCGCCCCTTCCGGCGCACACCCTGGAGGGGAAGCACCGATGAGCACCCGCACGACCGCCACCCGCAGACTCGCCGTCGCCGCCGCAGCGGCCGTCGCCCTCAGCCTCGGGGTCACCGCCTGCGGCAGCGACGGCGGCTCCACCTCCTCGACCGCGAGCAGCAGCGCGGGCAGCGCGGGCACCAGCGGCACCGGCAGTGCCCCGAAGGCCCACGGCGACATCACCGTCTTCGCCGCCGCCTCGCTCAAGGAGACCTTCACCGACCTCGGCAAGAAGTTCGAGGCCGCCAACCCGGGCACCAAGGTCACGTTCAACTTCGGCGGCAGCTCCGCCCTCGCCACCAGCATCAACTCCGGCGCCCCGGCGGACGTGTTCGCCGCCGCCAGCCCCGCCACCATGAAGACCGTCACCGACGCGGGCGGCGCCAGCGGCGAGCCGAAGACCTTCGTGAAGAACACCCTCACCATCGCCGTGCCCAAGGGCAACCCCAAGCACATCGCCGGCCTGAAGGACCTCACCACCTCCGGTGTGAAGGTCGCGCTGTGCGCGAAGGAGGTGCCCTGCGGCGCCGCCGCCCAGACCGCGCTGAAGGCCGCCGGCCTCAACCTCACCCCGGTCACCCTGGAGCAGGACGTCAAGGGCGCGCTCACCAAGGTCGAGCTCGGCGAGGTCGACGCCTCTCTGGTGTACAAGACCGATGTACAGTCCGATGCCGCGAAGATCGACGGTGTGGACTTCCCCGAGGCCGACAAGGCCGTGAACGACTACCCGATCGCCGCGCTGGCCAAGGCGCCGAACAAGGACGGCGCGGCCGCCTTCGTCGCCTACGTCCAGTCGCCCGAGGCCAAGCAGGCGCTGACCGCGGCGGGCTTCCAGGCACCGTGAAGAACCGCACCACCGGCCGCGACGGCACCGAGGACCAGGGCGCCCCGGCGACGGCAGGACCCGCGAAGGCCCTGCCGCGCCGCCGCCCGGGCGCGCACCGCGTCCCGGTCACGCTGCTGCTCCCGGCACTGCTCGGACTGGCGTTCCTGATCCTCCCGCTGGTCGGCCTGCTGGTCCGGGCACCGTGGAGCGGTCTGTCGGAGCAGCTCACCAGCACCGCCGTCTGGGAGGCCCTGCGGCTGTCGCTGGTCTGCGCGACGACCGCCACCGCGGTCTCGCTGGTCCTCGGCGTCCCGCTGGCCTGGCTGCTCGCCCGCACCGAGCTGCCCGGCCGGCGGGTGATCCGGGCATTGGTCACCCTGCCGCTGGTGCTGCCGCCGGTGGTCGGCGGTGTGGCGCTCCTGCTGGTGCTGGGGCGGCGCGGGATCGTCGGCTCCTGGCTGGACTCGGCCTTCGGCATCACGCTGCCGTTCACCACCACCGGCGTCGTGATCGCCGAGGCCTTCGTGGCGATGCCCTTCCTGGTGATCAGCGTCGAGGGCGCGTTGCGGGCGGCCGACCCCCGCTACGAGGAGGCGGCCGCGACCCTGGGGGCCTCCCGGCTGACGGCGTTCCGACGGGTCACCCTGCCGATGATCGCCCCGGGGATCGCGGCCGGAGCCGTCCTGGCCTGGGCCCGGGCACTCGGCGAGTTCGGCGCGACGATCACCTTCGCGGGCAACTTCCCGGGCCGCACCCAGACCATGCCGCTGGCCGTCTACCTGGCCATGGAGTCCGACCCGGAAGCCGCGATCGCACTGTCGCTGGTCCTGCTGGCGGTCTCCGTCGCCGTCCTGGTCGGCCTGCGCGACCGCTGGATGTCGACCCCGTGACCCGGAATGCGGAGCCCATGAGCGCCACCGACACCACCACCCTCGACGCCCACCTCCGGGTGGACCGCGCCGCGTTCACCCTCGACCTCGCGCTCACCGCCGCCCCCGGCGAGGTGATCGCGCTGCTCGGCCCGAACGGCGCCGGCAAGTCCACCGCCCTGCGTGCCCTGGCCGGCCTGCTCCCGCTCACCGGCGGCCACCTGCGCCTGGACGGCCACCTGCTGGAGGACCCGGCGCAGCGCCTGCACACCCCGGCCGAGGAGCGGCCGGTCGGTGTGGTGTTCCAGGACTACCTGCTGTTCCCGCACCTCAGCGCGCTCGACAACGTCGCCTTCGGACCGCGCTGCCAGGGCCGCCCCAAGCGAGAGGCCCGCGCCGAGGCGGCCACCTGGCTGGAGCGGATGGGCCTGGCCGAGCATGCCTCGGTCCGCCCCGGCCGGCTCTCCGGCGGCCAGGCGCAGCGGGTGGCGCTCGCCCGGGCGCTGGCCGTCCGTCCCCGGCTGCTCCTGCTGGACGAGCCGCTGGCCGCCCTGGACGCCCGCACCCGGCTCGACGTCCGGTCCCAACTGCGGCGCCATCTGACCGAGTTCGAGGCGGTGGCGGTACTGGTGACGCACGACCCGCTGGACGCCATGGTGTTGGCCGACCGGCTGGTGGTGATCGAGGACGGCCGGGAGGTGCAGTCCGGCAGCCCGGCGGAGGTCGCCCGGCGGCCGCGCACCGACTACATCGCCCGCCTGGTCGGGCTGAACCTGTACCAGGGCCGGGCCGACGGCTCCCGGGTCGCCCTTCCGGACGGCATGGTCGTGTCCACCGCGGAGGAGCTGACCGGCCTGGCCTTCGTGACCTTCCCGCCCTCCGCGGTGACCCTGTACCGGGAACGGCCGCGGTCCAGCGCCCGCAACCTGTGGAAGGCCGAGGTCACCGGCCTGGACCTGCACGGCGACCGGGTGCGCGCCGAGCTGTCGGGGGACCTGCCGATGGCCGCCGACCTCACCCCGGCCGCGGTCGCCGAGCTGGAGCTGGCGCCGGGGGTGGCGGTCTGGGCCTCCGTCAAGGCCACCCAGACCCATGCCTACCCGGCCTGACCGCGCGGCCGGCCGACCCGACCCGCCGGGGTCATTCCGACGGCTCGACGAACCCCGACTCGTACGCGGCGATCACCGCCTGGGTGCGGTCCCGCGCGCCGAGCTTCGCCAGCACGCTGCTGACGTGCGTCTTCACCGTCTGCACGCCGAGGAACAGCTGCTCGGCGATCTCCCCGTTGCTGAGCCCGCGGGCCATCAGCCGCAGCACCTCCGCCTCGCGCTCGGTCAGCGCCGCCCGGACCATCGCCGCGCGGGCGCCGGGGTTGCCGTGCCCGGCCGCCAGGCGGCGGATCGCCGCGGGGAACAGCAGCGACTCGCCGGCGGCCGCCAGTCGTACCGCGTGGGCGATCTCGGCCGGTCGGGAGCGCTTGAGCAGGAAGCCATCGGCGCCCGCGCGCAGCGCCTGGTAGACGTAGTCGTCGTTCTCGAAGGTGGTGACGACCAGGATCCGCGGCGGCCGCTCCCCCGGCGCGCCGGGGCGCAGCAGCTCGCGGGTGGCCGCCAGGCCGTCCAGGACCGGCATCCGGACATCCATCAGCACCACGTGCGGGCGCAGCGCGCGGGCCAGGGTCACCGCCTCCGCGCCGTCGGCCGCCTCGCCGACCACCCGCAGATCGCCCTGGGCCTCCAGGACGGCCCGCATCCCGGCGCGAACCAGTTCCTCGTCATCGGCGAGCAGGATGTCGGTCATCCCGGCAACCCCCTTGGTCGGACCGTCAGCCACAAGATCATTCGTCACGAGCCCAAGCGTAGGGGCAGCCGCACATGCAGCACCCACTCCCCGCTGCCGTCCTGCGACGCCCCCGCCGTGGCCTCCCCGCCGAGCAGCGTGGCCCGCTCGCGGATGCCACGCAGCCCCTTGCCGCCCTTGCGCGCCCCGGCGGCGGGATTCCGTGCCGCGACGCCCCCCGCCGCCGACATCGCGTTGGCGCAGCGCAGCTCCAACTGCCCGCCCCGGACGGCGATCCGTATGCTGACCGGCTCGCCGGGCGCGTACTTGAGCGCGTTGGTGACGCCCTCCTGGACGATCCGGTAGGACTCGCGGGAGAGCACCCCGGGCAGCTTCCCCTCCGACAGGTCGACCAGCGCCTCGACCGGGCTGCCGGCCGCCCTCGCGGTGTCGAAGAGCGCGGGCAGCTGGTCGACGCCCGGATGTTCGGTGGCCGCGCCCTCAGGGCTCTCGCGCAGCAGCACGAGGGTGCGTTCGAGGTCCTCCATGGCCTGCCGCCCGGTCTCCTCGATGACTTCGAGCGCCTTGGCGACGAAGGCCGCGTCCCCGACCTCCCGCGCGGCACCGGCCTGAAGCACCGTCACCGTCAGGGCGTGACCGATGGAGTCGTGCAGTTCGCGGGCCAACCGGTTTCGCTCCAGCAGCCGTTCGGCCCGCAGCTCCGCCTCCGCCAACCGCTCCGCCGGAGACGGCCCCAACAGCCGGACCGCCATGGCGAGTTGGAGTCGCCCGGCACCCACCACCAGCCAGCCGTAGCCGAGCAGCGCCACCGGCAGCAGCAGGAGGTAGCGCGGCCCCTGCGGACCCGTCAGCAGGTCGGCACCGTTGGCGAGGCCGAGCACCGTCGCCATCCCTACGGCCGAGCCGAGCGCGACCCGGCCGACCAGCCAGAGCGCGGTGCGCCACCGGTCGGCCCAACTGCCGGAGGGATCGTCGGCGATGTCGGCCTCGCAGTCGGGCACCAGCAGCAGCCGGGCCTGGACCCCCTCCGCCCGCCGCGCCGCCGGAATGAGGGCGACGAGCACCAGCAGGACGCAATCCGTGGCCGCGGCCTCCGCCACGATCCGAGGAACGGTCAGCCCGTACGTCCCCGGATAGATCAGCAGGATGACTCCCATGAAGATCCATCCGACCAGGAGGTGCAGCAGACGCGCATAGGTGGCGCCGGCCAGCAGCGGCGCAAGGATCCTGGGCACTGCGATCTTGGTCACCGAGCCATCCTGCCAGGTCAGCGGCCGGTGAGGGATCACGCCCGGGGCCGGGGGCACGCTCCCTCCCAGGAGGGAGGCGGCTCCACTCCGCGGCGGGATCCGCCCGGACCGCCGCTCCGGTGGAATGTGATCGTCGGCAGGACGCCGGCACCCGCACCGGACCAGCCAGAGGGGAGCGCGGCCGTGATCGAAATCCAGGGCCTCACCAAGGAGTACGACGGGCGACGCGTCGTCGACGACCTGACCTTCGAGGTCCGACCCGGCCTGGTGACCGGCTTCCTCGGCCCGAACGGCGCCGGCAAGAGCACCACCATGCGCCTCGCCCTGGGCCTGGAACAGCCCACCGCCGGACACGCCCTCGTCGCCGGCCGCCCGTACGCCGAACTCGCCGACCCGCTGCGGCAGGTGGGTGCGCTGCTGGACGCCCAAGCCCTGCACGGCGGCCGGACGGCGCGCGGCCACCTGCGCTGGCTCGCCGCCAGCAACGGCCTGCCGGAGCGCCGGGTGGACGAGGTGCTCGGCCAGGTCGGCCTGACGGACGCCGCGGGCCGGCGCATCCGCCGCTTCTCGCTCGGCATGCGCCAGCGCCTCGGGGTGGCGGCCGCGCTGCTCGGCGACCCGGCGGTACTGCTGCTGGACGAGCCGGTGAACGGCCTCGACCCCGAAGGCATCCGCTGGATCCGCACGCTCCTGCGCGAACTGGCCGCCGAGGGAAGATCGGTGCTGGTCTCCTCCCACCTGATGAGCGAAATGGCGCTCACCGCCGACCACTTGGTGGTGATCGGCCGCGGCCGACTGCTGGCGGACGCCCCCACCGCCGAGTTCATCGACCAGCACGGCCGCACCCGGATCCGGGTGCGGGCCGTGGACCCGGACAAGCTGGCCGCGCTGTTCGGCGGCGGCCACGACTTCACCGCCGTCCAGGTCGACGGTGGCGCCTGGGAGGTGACCGGCGTCGAACCGGAGCGGATCGCCGCACTCGCGGCCGCGCACGGCGTCGTCCTGTACGAGATCGCAGTCCAACAGGACTCCCTGGAGGAGGCGTTCATGCGGATGACCGCCGACAGCGTCGAGTACCGCGCGGAAGTGCCCGCATGAGCATCGGCATCGACTCCCCCGGAGCGTCCGCGCCCCCCGCCGCCCGAGCCCTCCAGGTCCTCCGCTCCGAGCGCATCAAGTTCACCACGCTCCGCTCGCTCTGGCTCACCCCGCTGCTCGCCCTGCTGCTCACCGCCGGCGTCACCACGGCCGTGGGCGCCGCACTCGGCAGCGCGGAACCGCACATCGTCGACGATCCCGGCGTGGGCGTCTTCTACGGGCTCAACTTCGGCCATGTCGCGCTGGCTTGCTTCGGCATCCTGCTGATCGGCCAGGAGTTCAACACCCGCATGATCGACGTCTCCCTCACTGCCGTCCCCCGCCGTGCCCGGATGTACGGTGCGAAGCTCGCGCTCGGTGCGCTGGTCGGCCTCGTCGTCGGCGCGGCCGGAACGGCGGGCGCCTTCGCGGGGTACGCGGCGACCGTCCCCGGCGACTGGCACGGCCCCGCCTTCACCCGCGCCGTCGTCGCCGGAGTGCTGTACCCACCGCTGCTGGTGGTGTTCTGCCTCGGGCTGACCACGCTGTTCGGCAACCTCACCGCCGCCATGGGCCTGATCGTCCCGACCGTCTTCCTGGCCTCGCCGGCGCTCGGCGGCCTGCCCGGGGTACGGCTGGTGGCGCAGTTCCTGCCCGACCGCGCGGGCCAGTACGCGCTCCACTACGTCGACGACCCGCAGGTCACGTACGGGCACTGGACCGGACTGCTGATCATGGCGCTCTGGGCGGCCGCTTCGGCGTACGCCGGCCTGCGCGCCCTTCGGCGCGAGAAGTGACACTGCGGCAAGTCGCCTTGGAAGAAGGGAAGATGAGAATGAGCCTGGGACCGGCCGCCAACGCCCTGCGCGCCGAACGGATCAAGTTCACCACCCTGCCCTCGCAGTGGGCGGCCCCGCTGACCGCCCTGGCCCTGACCGTGGGCATCACCGTGGCCGTCAACATCGCCTACGGCACGAAGGACCACACCCCCGGCGAAGACCCGGCCGGCGGGATCTACTACGGGCTGCTGTTCGGCCACGTCGCCGTGGCCTGCACGGGAATCCTGCTCATCGGGCAGGAGTTCAACACCCGCATGATCAACACCTCGCTCACCGCCGTCCCCCGGCGCGGGCGGTCGTACGGCGCCAAGCTGCTGCTCGGCGCCGGGCTGGGACTGCTGCTCGGGCTGCTGTCGACGGCGGGCTCGTTCCTGGCCGTCGCCACCACCGTCGGACTGGACACGTCCACTCCCGGGCTGGGCCGCAGCTTCCTGGCCGGCGTGCTCTACCACCCGCTGATGGTGCTGATCTGCCTCGGACTGACCGCGATGCTGGGCAACTTCAGCGCTGCGCTCGGTCTGCTCACCCCGATGGTGTTCCTCGGCACCACCTGGCTGGCCGTGATCCCCGGCGTCCGTAAGGTCGGCCAGTTCCTGCCCGACCGGGCCGGCCTGTATGCGACGCGCACCCAGGCCGAACCGGGCATCCACTACGGGCACTGGACCGGCCTGCTGATCATGGCCCTCTGGACGGCCGCAGCAATGTACGGAGGCTGGCGGGCGATGCAGCGGTACCAGGCCTCGGGCGCCTGACGACGGACGACAGACGACAGACGACGGGGGCGGTAGACGCGGGCCGGCTGACCGCGAACAACAAACAGCGGACAACGAACAGCGAACGGATAACAGATTTCGAAATCTGTGATCCGTTCGCTGTCATCTGTTACTCGCCGCTCGCCACTCGCCCTCCGCGGCCCGCCCTCTGCGACCCGTCACCGCAGCGCCGGGTGATCCGCGATCACCGTGCAGCTCCCCGGCGCGATCTCCGTGAAGCCCGCGTCCTGGACCACCGGCAGCCCGCTGCGGACCAGCCCCTCCCACGCCTCCGGCGAGGCCGTCCGAACCGCGAGCGCGAAACCCGCCTCGGCCCACTCCTTGCGCTGCGCCTCGTCCAGCCGCCACCAGGCGAGCTGAGCGGCGTGCCCGGTCTGCGCCATCGTCTTGCCCGCGCTCATCTCCAGCTCCGGGTTGAGCCACAACACCGGCAGCCCCGGCTCGGGCGCACCGACCTCGGCCGTCTCCTCCAGATCCGTCCCGGAGACCTGCAGCTTGGCGAGCTCCTTCGGCCAGCCGTCCAACGGGACCGGCGGGAACACCCGCACCTCCGCCTCCCGCCCCTGCACGGTGATGCCCGGCAGCTCCCCCGCGCGGCGCCACTCCCCGCCCCGGGCCCGCCGGACCACCTTGCGGATCCGGGCGTCCTCCCAGGCGGTGACCCGCTCCGCCCACTCGCCCTCCGGCTCGGTCACCCGGGGATCGGCGAGCAGCGTGAGCACCGCCCGCGCCGAGGTCTCCAGCGCGTCGGTCCGCCCCGGCGGCGTGGCCCGCTCCAGCCGCACGACCAGCGGCAGCACGTACTGCGGCCGCGCGTCGCGGCCCTCGGGCGCGGGTGAGTCCCCGGCATCGGGAGCGCCGTCGGGCGCGGGAACAGGGGTCGGGGCATCGAACGGAGAAGTCACCCGTCCAGCATGCCAGCCCCGCCGTCACCCACCCCGGCCCGCCCCCGGACACAGCACGGTCGCTCCGTTCAGCCCCTCAGCCCAGCCCCTCAGCCCAGCCGCCCAGCCCAGCCCAGCCGCCCAACCGCTCAGCGCAGCCGCTGCCGCAGCTCGTCCACCGCCGCCCGGATACCCGCGCCGTACGCGTCCTCCGGCAGCGCGTCCAGGCTCCGCACCGCCCGTTCCAGCTGCTCACGCGCCAGGTCGGGCTCGCCGAGCTTGAGGTGGTCCGAGGCCAGGTTGAGATGCAGCGAGGGGTAGAAGGCGCGCACCTGGAGCGCCGACTCGTACATCTGGGCGCGCTCGGCGGTCAACGAGTCGGCGGCCGCGAGCGCCCGCCGGTCCCACTCCAGCTCGGCCCGTGGGTCGTCCTGCAAGTCGGCCAGATAGTGCGCCAGGACGCAGCGGTGGAACACGTCCCGCTCGCCCAGCGCCTCCCACAGGGCCTCGAAGCTGGCCCGCGCCTCGGCCGTCCGTCCGCGCTGCGCCGCCTGCACACCGTCCAGCCCGAGCGCGATCCGGGCCAGCACCGGCTCATCCTCGCCCGACTCCCCCGAGGGCGGACCGGGCACGGCGAAGGCACCGGACGGACCGGACGCACCAGACACATCGGGCATGCCCGCAGCCTAGCCGCCCACCCACCACCGCGCCCTGCTCACCGGAGGCGCCCCGGCCGACCCCGCTCAGCGCAGACCCCCGCTCAGCGCCGGTACCCGCGCTGCGGGTCCCGCTCCTCCGCGTCCTCGTACATCAGGAACCACCCCTCCGGGTGCGTCGCCGCCAGCAGCAGTTCGGTGCGCTGCTCGGCGCCCAGCTCCGGGTCCCCGTCGTCCGGCCCGTAGACGCCGAACAGCTCATCGTGGCAGCCGTCCCAGTCGTAGTCGTACAGGTCGGCCGGTAGATCGCCCATCATGTCGGCCACCGACTCGGGCTGGGAGCCCAGCAGCGCCCGGGCGTCCACCAGCGCCATCCGCAGCGCGATCTCCTCGGCCAGGCAGCGCGGCAGCGGCCACTCGCCGAGCGCGAGGTCGTCGGCCAGGTCGTCGAAGGCCCGGGCCATCGCGCGGCGCCAGCCCCGGTGCAGCCGCCAGGTGCGCTGGGGCAGCCGGGCGAAGACCGTCCAGTCGGTGTCCTCGCTCTCGATCACCGGGTCGTCGCCGTGCTCGTCGAGGTCGTCGTAGGCGGCGTCACCCAGGCCGATCAACTGGGCGTGCAGCAGGCAGGCGGTGCGCGGGGTGAGGGTCCAGTCGGCGCCCGCGCCGCCGTCCTCGTCCTCGCCGTCCAGCGGGAACAGTTCGGCGAAGTCCGGTGTGAAGTCCTCGGTCACGCTGATCTCCAGCGTCCCGCCGATCGCCTCCACACCCGGGATGGCGGCCACCAGCCGGTCCGGGTGCAGCAGCGCGCCGAGCGCCGCGTTGGCGTCCTCGGCCACCTCGCGCAGCAGTTCACGGCGCTGGCCGGCCGGGTCGATGCCCTCGAAGTCCAGCTCCTCGACGGCCCTGATCGCGGCCGCGCGCAGCGCCGGCCAGTCGGTGATCCGCAGGCCCAGCACCACCGTCGCCTCGATCTCCGGCGCGCCGGAGTACTCCGCCGCGCCCGGCCCCTGCGGATGATCGCTTCGCTCGCCCATGGGGCTACGGTACGGCTTTTCGGCCGCCCGATCACCGGTCTGAACCAGCTTCGCGAAGCCTTCTCGGCCACCGCCGGGCCGCGCCTCTGTCACTCGGACGCACGCCCCCGGCAGGATGGGCTCCATGGCTGACATCAACGAGTACGGCGGCGGGCAGGGCCCGAACGCCGACGTCCTGGTCGTGACCACCAACGACATCCCCGGCTTCCGGGTCGACCACGTGATCGGCGAGGTCTTCGGGCTGACCGTGCGCAGCCGCCACGTCGGCAGCCAGATCGGCGCCGGGCTGAAGTCGCTGATCGGCGGTGAGCTGCGGGGCCTGACGAAGACCCTGGTCGACAGCCGCAACGAGGCGATGCAGCGGCTGATCGAGCAGACCAAGGCGCGCGGCGGCAACGCGGTGCTGATGATGCGCTTCGACGTGACCGGGGCGGCGGACGTGGGCACCGAGGTCTGCGCCTACGGCACCGCCGCGGTGATCTCCCGGATCGCCTGAGGCCTCCCCGCACGCGTCGCGGGAACACGGCGCCGATGATGCGATTCGACGCGACCGCGGCTACGGACGCGGGCACCGGAACCGGTCGCGGGAACAGCCACCGCCGCCCAGATGTTTCACCGTCGTGACTGTTTACGGTGCAACCAACAGCGCACCGCAGCTTCCCGACGGCCAACGGCCCGGCGGACGGCGACTCGGCGGACGGCCGCTCGACGCCCGGCGACTCGACGGCCAACGGCCCTGCGGGCCGCAGCGCCGTGTGGACGTCCTGGTGGTGGGCGCCGGGCAGGCGGGCCTGTCCGCCGCCTACCACCTGCGCCGCCGCGGCTTCGCCCCCTACCGGGAGGGAGCCGACGGCGGCTTCGTCGTGCTCGACGCGAACGCGGCGCCCGGCGGCGCCTGGGCGCACCGCTCGCCGTCCCTGCGGATGGCCACCGTGCACGGCTTCCACGACCTCCCGGACGCCGAACTCCCGCCGACCGACCCCGAGGCCCCCGCCCGTGAGGTGGTGCCGGGGTACTTCAGCGCGTACGAGGCCCGGCACGCGCTCCCGGTCGTGCGCCCAGTCGCGGTTCGCGCGGTGCGCGCCGAGTCCGACCGCCCCGACGCCCGGCTGCTGGCCGAGACCGACCGGGGCACCTGGTCCACCCGCGCGCTGATCAACGCCACCGGCACCTGGACCCGCCCCTTCCTCCCCCACTACCCGGGGCACTTCGCGGGCCGTCAGCTGCACTACGCCGACTACGGCGGCCCCGAGGAGTTCGCGGGCAAGCGCGTCCTGGTGGTGGGCGGCGGCGCCTCGGCGATCCAGGTGCTCTCGGAGGTGGCCGCGGTCGGCGAGACGGTCTGGGTCACCCGCTCCGAACCCGTCTACCACGAGGGCCCGTTCACCCCCGAGTACGGGCGCGCGGTGGTCGCCAAGGTCGAGGAGCGGGTCCGCCAGGGGCTGCCGGTGCGCAGTGTGGTGAGCGTGACCGGCCTCGGCCCCTCGGTCGCCTACCGGCGCGCCGAGGAGCTGGGCGCGCTGCACCGACGGCCGATGTTCGACCGGCTCACCGAGCACGGGGTCGCCTGGGACGACCAGGAGTTGGCGGTGGACGCGATCGTCTGGGCGACCGGCTTCCGCCCCGAGGTCGGCCACCTCGCACCGCTCGGCCTGCGCTCCCCCGGCGGCGGCATCGCGCTGACCGGCACCCGCGCCACCGCCGACCCGCGCGTCCACCTGGTCGGCTACGGCCCGTCCGCCAGCACCATCGGTGCCAACCGGGCCGGGCGGGCGGCCGTCAACGACCTGGTCAACCTGCTCGGGGAGCCGGCGAAGGTGCCCGAGCAGACGCCCGAACAAGTCCCCGCGAAGGCGCCCGAGCAGCTTCCCGAGCAGCTCCCCGCCGCCGTCTGAGGCGCAGCGCGGGCTCAGCGGTCGTAGTCGACCGTCACCCGGTCGGTGACCGGACGGGCCTGGCAGGTGAGGACGTAACCGGCCGCCAGCTCCTTCTCCTCCAGCGCGAAGTTCCGCCGCATCTCCACCTCGCCCTCGGTGACCAGGGCGCGGCAGGTGCCGCAGACCCCGCCCTTGCAGGCGAAGGGCAGGTCGGGGCGGGAGCGCTGGGCGCCGTCGAGGATCGAGCGGTCCCGCGGGAGGGTGAGGGTGCTGCCGCGCCCGTCGAGGACGACGGTGACCTCGCTGCGTTCGCCGGGCGCGCCCTCGGCGTCGCCGTCCGCGCGGTCCCAGTCCTCGTCGCGTTCGGCGAGCGGCTCGTCCTCGGCGTGGAACAGCTCCTGGTGCACCCGCTCACCGGGCACGTCCAGATCGGCGAGCAGCTCCTTCGCCCCGGTGACCATGCCGAACGGGCCGCACAGCCACCAGTGCCCGATACTGCCGACGTCCACCAGGGCCGAGAGCAGCGCCCGGACCCGCTCCGGGTCCAGTCGGCCGCTGAGCAGTTCAGCGTCCCGGGTCTCCCGGGACAGCACGTGGACCAGCTGGAAGCGGCCGAGGTAGCGGTCCTTCAGGTCGGCCAGCTCGTCCGCGAACATCACGGTGTCGCTGCGCCGGTTGCCGTAGAGCAGGGTGACGGTGGAGCGGCGGTCCGCGGCCAGCACGGAGGCGGCGATCGACAGCATCGGGGTGATGCCGGAGCCGGCCGCGAGCAGCACGTGGTCGGCGGGGACGCCGAGTTCGGGGGTGAACAGCCCGGACGGGGTCAGCACCTCCACCTCCTCGCCGGGCCGGGCCTCGCGCACCAGCCAGCGCGAGAACAGCCCGCCGGGCACCTCCCGGACGGCGATCCGCAGCGGCCCTCCGACGGGGGCGCAGATCGAGTACGAGCGGCGCTCGTCGGCGCCGTCCACCAGCTTGCGCAGGGTCAGCGTCTGCCCGGGGCGGAAGGCGTACTCGGCCGCCAGGCCGTCCGGCACCTCGAAGGTCACCGCCACGGCGTCGTCGCAGAGCCGCTCCACCCGGTCGATCCGCAGCCGGTGGAAGGTCGGGCGGCGGGCGGGACGCACGGCGTCCGTCGCGGGCGTGCCGGACGTGGCGGAGGTGCCGGCGGGAGAGGCGGCGGGCATTCAGATCTCCTTGACGCGTTCGAAGGGCTCACGGCAGGCGCGGCAACGCCAGAGCGCCTTGCAGGCGGTGGAGCCGAAGCGGGACAGCTCCTCCGTGTCGGTGCCGCCGCAGAGCGGGCAGTGCACGGGGGCCACGGTTCCGGTGCGGGTGGGCCCGAGGCTGAGCGGGACCGGGCCGGCCCCGACGGCGCCGACGGCCGAGGTCGGCCGCGGCGGGGCGATGCCCGCCTCGGCGAGCTTGCGGCGGCCCTCCGCGGTGATCAGGTCGGTGGACCACGGCGGGTCGAGCCGCAGCCGCACCCGGACGTCCGGGTACCCGGCCGCGCGCAGCCGGCGGTCCACGTCGGCGGCCATCTCGGCGACGGCCGGGCAGCCCGAGTAGGTCGGGGTCAACCACGCGGTCACCGTGCCGCCGCCGTCCACCTCGACCTCGGCCAGCACCCCCAGGTCGGCCAGGGTGAGCATGGGCAGCTCCGGGTCCGGGACGGCCGCGGCGACCGACCAGGCCAGGTCGCGGGTGGTGCCCACGGTGTCCGTCACCACGTCGCCCCCGGGTGGGCACGGGCCACCACCTGCAGTTCGGCCAGCAGCGGGCCGAGCGCCTCGGTGTGCACCCCGTCCCGGCCGGCCCGACCGAGCACGGTGGCCAGCGGCGGGACGTCCGGCACGGTCAGCCCGGCCTCGGCGATCACGGCGCCGAGCGAGCGCAGCACCGGCTCGCGCAGCTCCGCCGGGTCGACGCCCACCCGCTGCTCCACCGGGTGCGCGGTGAACAGTTCCTCCAGCAGCGGCCAGACCGCGTCCAGCCCGGCCTGCATCCGCTCCGCCGAGTACGGCGTGCCGTCGCCGAGCCGCAGGGTCCAGGCGGTGGCGTACTCGCGGTGGTACGCCAGCTCCTTGACGCCCCGGGCGGCGACCGCGGCCAGCACCGGGTCGGGGTGCGAGCTCAACGCCTCGTACAGCGCGCCGCGGGCGGTGGCGAACAGCAGCAGCCGGGCGACCGAGTACGCGAAGTCGCCATTCGGGGTCTCCACCAGGCGGACGTTGCGGAACTCGTGCTCCTCCCGCCAGTACGCCAGGTCGTCCTCGGTGCGGCCGGAGCCGTCGGCCTGGCCGGCCCGGGTGAGCAGCAGCCGCGCCTGGCCGAGCAGGTCGAGGCCGAGGTTGGCGAGCGCGACCTCCTCCTCCAGCTCGGGCGCCCGGGTACACCACTCGATCAGCCGCTGGGCGAGGAACAGGGCGTCGTCGCCGAGCATCTGGTAGTAGGCGGCCAGGTCGGCGCCGTCCAGACCGGCGGGCAGGGCGGTGTCCACGCCGAGCAGCGGGTCGGCGAAGCCCGTCCCGTACGCCCAGCGGCCCTCGCCCTCGGGGCCGGGCGTGGCGTCCGCGAGGCTGAGGTAGACGTGGTCGTCCTCGGTGGTGGACGTGGTGTGGTCGTGCACGGTGGCTCCCCCGTCAGATGTGCGGGACATCCTCGGGGATGTCGTAGAAGGTCGGGTGGCGGTAGACCTTGTCGCCGCTGGGCTCGAAGAACGGGTCACGCTCGTCCGGGGTGGAGGCGGTGATCGCGTCCGAGCGGACCACCCAGAGGCTGACGCCCTCGTTGCGGCGGGTGTACAGGTCGCGGGCGGCGAGCAGGGCCATCCGGTCGTCGGACGCGTGCAGCGAGCCGACGTGGACGTGGTTCAGGCCGCGCCGGGGACGCACGAACACCTCGTACAGCGGCCAGCCGGCCTTGGACTCGGCCGGGGACTCGGCCTTGGGCTCGGTCACTTTCCGTTCTCCTGTTCGGTGTGCTGCTCGACGGGGGCGGTCTGTTCGGCGGCGCGCTTGGCCGCGTAGGCGACGGCCGCCTCGCGCACCCAGGCGCCGTCCTCGTGGGCGGCCCGCCGGCGGTCGATCCGCTGGGCGTTGCAGGGGCCCTGGCCGTGGATGACCCTGGTCAGCTCGGACCAGTCCGGCTCGCCGAAGTCCCAGCCGCCGCGCTCCTCGTTCCAGCGCAGCTCGGGGTCGGGGAGGGTGACGCCCAGGTGCTCGGCCTGCGGGACGGTCATGTCGACGAAGCGCTGGCGCAGCTCGTCGTTGGTGTGGCGCTTGATCCGCCAGGCCATCGAGCGGGCGGTGTTCGGCGAGTCGGCGTCCGAGGGGCCGAACATCATCAGCGACGGCCACCACCAGCGGTCGACGGCGTCCTGGACCATCCGGCGCTGGGCCTCGGTGCCGCGCATCAGGGTCATCAGCAGCTCGTAGCCCTGGCGCTGGTGGAAGGACTCCTCCTTGCAGATCCGCACCATCGCACGGGCGTACGGTCCGTAGCTGCAGCGGCAGAGCGGGACCTGGTTGCAGATCGCGGCGCCGTCCACCAGCCAGCCGATCACACCGACGTCGGCGAAGGTGAGGGTGGGGTAGTTGAAGATCGAGGAGTACTTCTGGCGGCCGCTGATCAGCTTCTCGGTGAGCTCGGCGCGGTCGACGCCGAGGGTCTCGGCGGCGGCGTAGAGGTAGAGGCCGTGGCCGGCCTCGTCCTGGGCCTTGGCGAGCAGGATGGCCTTGCGGCGCAGCGAGGGGGCCCGGGTGAGCCAGTTGCCCTCGGGCTGCATGCCGATGATCTCGGAATGGGCGTGCTGGGCGATCTGGCGGATCAGGGTGGCCCGGTAGGCGTCGGGCATCCAGTCCCTGGGCTCGATCCGCTGCTCGGCGGCGATCACCGTCTCGAAGCGGTCCTCCGGCGTCTGCGCGGGGACCGCCTCTGCCACCTCTGCTGTCACCACGGTCCCCTCTCGTGTTCCCGCTCTTGCGCTCTGTGTCCCGTCGGGCGCCTAGGCCAACCGACTGACCGTTCGGTCGGTACCATTCTGCGCGGCGGGGTGGAGGGATGGCAAGGGATGAACGGGGCACGGGAAACGGATAACAGATGACAGATTCTGAAATCTGTCAGCTGTTATCCGTTCGCTGTCAGCTGTCCGCTGTCAGCGCCCCTCTGTCAGCCGCCCCGGCTACCCCTCCGCGCGGTCCCGCAACCGCGGCAGCGGGACGGCGAGCAGCGCTGCCAGCAGGGCGACCCGGGGAGCGAGCTGATCCAGCCGGATGTGCTCGTGCCTGGCGTGGGCGCCGGCGCCCACCGCGCCGAAGCCGTCCAGCGTCGGCAGCCCGCGCGAGCCCGGCAGGTTGGTGTCCCCGGCCCCGCCCGCCGGGGCGCCGTCCAGCTGCTGCCCGAGCACCGCGGCCAACGAACGCACGTGCCGCAGCAGCGGGTTGCCGGTCCGCTCAGGCCAGGCCGGGCGGCTGGACAGCACCTCCGTCCGCACCCGGGCACCCGGGCGCAGCGCGGTGAGCCGGGCGAGGTTGTCCAGGGTGCGGCGCTGCGCCTCGGCGGTGGCGAACCGCAGGCCGAGCTCCGCCTCGGCCCGGCCGGCCACCACGTTGGCCCGCGAACCCCCGCTGATCCGACCGGCGTTGAGCTCGGTGCCGGGCTGGCCCGCGAGGCCGCGGACGACCACCAGCTGGTCGACGAGCTCGTCCACCGCCGACACCCCGTCGTGGGCGTCGTTGCCCGCGTGGGCCTCCCGCCCGGTCACGGTGAGCCGGACCCTGGTGCTGCCGCGCCGCGCGGTCTTCAGCCGCCCGTCCGGGTGCGGCGGTTCCAGCCCCAGCACCGCGGCCGCGCCTCGCAGTTGGCGCTCGACCAGGCGCCGACCGTCCGGGCTGCCGACCTCCTCGTCGGAGACCACGACCAGCCGCACGGCGCGGTGCGGCCGCTCCCCCAGGTCCGCGAGCAGCGCCAACGAGCCCTCCAGGATGGCGAGTCCGCCCTTCATGTCGACCACACCGGGCCCGGTGAGCCGCCCGTCCCGCTCGGCCACCGGCCAGTCAGCCAGGGTGCCGACCGGCCAGACGGTGTCGTGGTGGCCGACGATCAGCAGGTGCGGCAGGGTCTCGTCCCTGCCCTCCCACTCCAGTACGAGGTGATCACCGGCCGGCCCGGGTTCGCGGCGGGCGGTGGCCCCGGTGGCGCGGAAGCCGGCCGCCAACTCCTCGGCCAGCGCGTCGAGTCTGGGCGCGTCCCCGCTCGGTGACTCGATCCGGGCCAGGTCGGCGCAGCGCCGTCGGACGGCACCGGCGAGGGTACGGGCGCGGGCACTGAGCGCCTGCGGCAGGCCTGGCAGCGCCGTAGTGACACCGGCGGCGGTCTTGGCCGCGGCAGACGTAGCGGAAGCGGCGGATGCGGCAGATGTACCGGAAGTGGCGGATGCGGCAGATGTACCGGAAGTGGCGGTAGCGGCAGTAGCGGTAGCGGCGACGAGTGCTTCACCGTCGGCGGCGGTCGGAACGGTCACCGGTACGGGGTCGGGTTCGGCGGCGGCACCCGGAGCGGCCTGCGACCCGACGATCTGGGGACTCAACGCTCGCCTCCGCGGCCGCCGCCGGTATTCAGCGGCCGTACCGGCCGACCGCTCCCGCCCGGACACCAGGCCCGCCCGGACCGCACCGGTCGGCCGGGATGATGGACGACCTGTCGGAACGGCCCGTCTGGCCCAAGTACGGTGGAACGGCTGGGCGGCGTGCTTGGCATTGCGTCCTCCTCGCTCGATCCGGTGCCCCGGTCCACCCGGAGCCCCGTGCACGGCGGCTTCCTGGGGGGTGGGCGCAGAGGCCGAACCACCGCAGGGAAGCCGAGATGTGAGCCTAGAAGAACCGTTCGGTTTCCTGCGAGGTGGCCCTGCTCCCAGCGTGCCGGTACCGGCCCCGGCCTGGGACACCCGTCGGACAACGGCGGCGGGCGCTCGGCGCGCGGGCCCGGATCGGCGCGCGGGCGCGGTCGCCGGATCGCGCCCATCTCCACCATGGACCCGCCGCCCGCGTTCGGCAGCGCAAAGCGCCAAGGCACGGCAATTCCACGCCGGATGGGTGACAACGGCTCAGCAGGCGATACGAACCGGGGGCACGCGACGGCTCAGGGAAGCCCATCGCGGCCCCCGGCCTGACGTCCGGGAAACATTCGCGTGAACACCGTCCGACGCTGCGCCCCGGCCCGCCCTCGCGAGCGCCGCCCGTCAGGCACCGTCCCCGACCACCCCCGCATCCCGCGCGAGCAGCGCGGCCTGGACCCGATTGCCGACGCCGAGCGCGGTCAGGATCCGACTGACGTGCGCCTTGACGGTGCTCTCCCGCATCCCCAGCACGCCCGCGATCTCGGTGTTGGACAGCCCGTCGGCGAGTTCGCGCAGCACGTCGGTCTCGCGCGGGGTGAGCCCGGCGACCCGGCTCCGGGCGGCGACCGACCGGGGCGTGCCGACCCGGTGGTACCGGTCGATCAGCCGTCGCGCGGCCGCCGGGTGCAGCATCCCCTGGCCGCCCGCGACCACGTGGACGGCCCGGGCGATCTCGGCGGGCGGGGTGTCCTTGAGCAGGAAGCCGTCGGCCCCGGCGGCGAGCGCTTGGTACACGTACTCGTCCAGGTCGAAGGTGGTGAGCGCGATGACCCGCGGGCCGTCCGGCAGTTCGCGCAGCCGCCGGGTGGCGGCGATGCCGTCGAGCCGGGGCATCCGGATGTCCATCAGCGCGACGTCGATCCGGTGGCCGCGGGCCAGCTCGACGGCCTGCAGCCCGTCGACGGCCTCGGCGACCACGGTCAGGGCCGGGTCCTGGGCGAGGAGGTCGACCAGTCCGAGGCGTACCAGCGCATCGTCGTCGACCACCATCGTGCGGATCATGCGGCGTCCTTCGGCTGCGGGGGCGGAGACTGCGGGGTCGGTGACTGCGCAGTGGGTGGCTCCAGGGGCCGGCCGGCCTCGGGAGCGGGGAACGGCTGCGGCGGGCGGTCCGGCGCGGGCAGTCGGGCGGAGAGCCGGAAGCCACCGGTGCCGTCCGGGCCCGCGTCGAGATGGCCGCCCAGTGCGCCGACCCGTTCGCTGAGCCCCACCAGGCCGTACCCGCCGCCGCTGCCCGGCCCGTTCGGCGACGCCTCGCCCGGACCGTTGCGGACCTCGACGGTGGTGGCCGGGGCGCCGTAACCGACCCGGACGGTGACGGGCGCGGCGTGCGCGTACTTGCGGGCATTGGTCAGCGCCTCCTGGACGAGCCGGTGCACCGCCAGCCGGTGGGTGGTCGGTACGGCCTCCGGGTCGCCGGAGAGGGCGAGTTCGACCTGCTGACCGGCCTGGGTCGCCTCGCCGACCAGTTCGGCGAGGTCGCGCAGGGCGGGAGCCGGCACGCGGGGCGTCCCGGTCGGCGCGGGCTGCTCCTCCCCGACGGCGGGCGGCTCCGGCAGGTCGGCGCGCAGGGCACCCAGGACGTCGCGCAGGTCGTCGAGCGAGCGGGCGGCGGCGGTACGCAGCAGTTCGAGGCGGTGGGTGAGCCGGTCCGGGTCGGCGACGACCGTCCCGGCCCGGGCCTGGTCGCGCAGCACCCCGGCGTGCAGCACCAGCAGGCTGAGCCGGTGGGCCAGCACGTCGTGCATCTCCCGGGCGATCCGGGCGCGTTCGGCGGAGCGGACCTGCCCGGCCCGCAACTCGCGCTCGCGGCGCAGGGTTTCGACCTGCTCGTGCAGGGTGCGGATCAGCACTCGGCGGCCGTGCAGCCACAGCCCGACGGACAGGACGGCGGCCTGGACGAGCAGTTGGGAGCCGGTGATGCCCGCCCAGCCGACCAGCGAGTCGGCCCGGGTCGAGCTGAGCAGCGCGACGACCGCGCCACCGGCCGCCGCGGGTCCGGTCCGGCCGAGGGAGGCGAGGTAGTAGACGCTGAACAGGGCGGGGAAGGCCCGGTTGAACAGGCCGCCGGTGAGCACCGGCAGAACGGCCGAGGCCACCGGGTAGCGCCGGGCGAACAGCAGGCAGAGCGCGGCGAGCGCGGCAACGGCGCTCCGGGGCAGGCGCAGCGGGCCGTCGGTGTTCAGCCACTGGGCCAGTCCCTCCTCGACGGCGAGGGCGAGGACGCCGAGCAGCAGCAGCGTGTCGGTCCGGGGCCGGCGGTCCGGGCCGTACCAGCCGAGCAGGCCTGCGCGCATCGGACTCCTCCCCTCCCGCCCCGTCTGTCCGTCCGTCCGTCCGTCCGCTCGATGCTAGGTCGGGCGGCGGCCCGACGCCCCCTTCTCCCGGGTGGCCGTACCCTCGACTTTGGTCGGGGGTAGGCGCCGCGCACCGGCCGATTCCGGGCCGCCGCGGGCTCTCTAGCGTCGACAGCATGACGAACGGACAGCTCCACCGCCGCCCCGACTCCCCAGCCCCGCAGCCCGGTTCGCGCGACACGCTCGGTTCGCCTGCCGGCGGGGACCACCTGCTGTTCCTCGCTGAGGCACTGCGCACCTTCCACGACACCGGCGCGCTGGCACCGAGCGGCACGGAGCTGGTGAACGCGCTGGTGGTACCCGCGACCAGCCGTCCGAACCGGCCGATCTCGGTGCTGGAGGTCGGCGCCGGGACGGGCGTGGTGACCCGACGGCTGGCCCAGGTGCTGCGCCCGGGCGATCGGCTGCACGTGGTCGAGGCGAACCCGCGCTTCGCCGAGCGGCTGCGGGAGGACCCGGTGCTGGCGGCACGCAGGCCGGGGGTGGAACTGCGACTGTCGGTCTGCCGGGTGGAGGAGCTACCCAAGACGGGCGAGGGAACGCCCATCCAGGAGGCAACCACCGAGGGGCCGGGCGCCACCCCGCGCCCCGAAAGACGGTACGACGTGATCGTGTCCGGGCTGCCGTTCACCAACTTCGGGCCGGCCCGAGTCCGGGACATCCTCGACCTCTACCTGCGACTGCTGGCGCCCGACGGCGAGCTGACGTACTTCGGCTACCTCGGCACGACGACGGCGCGCACGCTCACCTCCGGCCCGCGTCGGGGTGCCCGACACCGGGCGGTGGTGCGGCTGTTGCGGCGCTTCGAGGCGACGTACGGACTGGGCGAGCGCACGGTGTGGCGCAACCTGCCGCCCGCCCGGGCCTACCTGCTGCGTTCGCCGACCCCGGCACCGGCCCCCGCCGCTCCGAACAGATGACAATCGACAGATTTCAAATTTCAGATAACAGACGACAGCGAACAGATTTTGAAATCTGTTCGCTGTCATGCCATAGTGAGACCCGGGTCACACCGCCCGCGCCACCCGGCGCCGCCCCCGCCCCTGGAGTACTTCATGGCCTCGACCACCCGCCCCGCACAGCGCGAGCTCGGCACCTCCGGGCCCGTCACCTCCGCCCTTGGCCTCGGCTGCATGGGCATGTCCGACCTGTACGGCCCGGCCGACGAGGCCGAGAGCATCGCCACCATCCACGCCGCCCTGGACGCCGGGATCACCCTCCTCGACACGGGCGACTTCTACGGCATGGGTCACAACGAGCTGCTGATCCACGAGGCGCTGCGCGGCCGTGACCGCGAGAGCGTGCAGATCAGCGTGAAGTTCGGCGCCCAGCGCGACCCGAACGGCCAGTGGCTCGGATACGACGCGAGCCCGGCCGCCACCAAGACCGCGCTCGCCTACACCCTGCGCCGCCTGCGCACCGACCACGTCGACATCTACCGCCCGGCCCGCCTCGACCCGAAGGTCCCGATCGAGGAGACCGTCGGCGCCATCGCCGACCTCGTGAAGGCCGGCCACGTCCGCCACATCGGCCTGTCCGAGGTCGGCGCCGACACCCTGCGCCGCGCCGCCGCCGTCCACCCGATCAGCGACCTTCAGATCGAGTACTCACTGCTCTCCCGCTCGATCGAGGCCGCCGTGCTGCCCACCGCCCGTGAACTCGGCATCGGCATCACCGCGTACGGCGTGCTCTCGCGCGGCCTGCTCAGCGGCCACTGGAACCGGGACCGCTCGGTGGCCGGCACCGACTTCCGCGGCCAAAGCCCGCGCTTCCAGGGCGACAACCTGACCCACAACCTCACGCTCGTGGAGGCGCTGCGCCAGGTCGCCGTCGCCAAGGGCGCGAGCGTCGCCCAGGTGGCGATCGCCTGGGTCGCCTCGCGCGGCGAGGACGTCGTCCCGCTGGTCGGCGCCCGCCGCCGGGACCGCCTGACCGAGGCCCTCGGAGCCCTGGACGTCGCGCTGACCGCGGACGACCTCGCCGCGATCGAGGCGGCCGTCCCCGCCGGCGCCGCCGCGGGCGACCGGTACGCTGCCGCGCAGATGGCGAACCTGGACAGCGAGCGCTGACCAGCGGAAACCCTCCGCACCACCTGACCGCACGACCCTAAGGACGGCCCTCCCCGTGACCACGGACACCGCACTCACCGCCGAGCAGATCCTGATCGCGGCGGAGGAAGTCCTCCGGCGGTTCGGCCCGGCCAAGGCCACCGTCGTGGACGTCGCCCGCGAACTCGGCGTCAGCCACAGCAGCGTCTACCGCCACTTCCCCAGCAAGGCCGCCCTGCGCGAGGCGGTCACCCAGCGCTGGCTCGACCAGGCGCACCACGAGCTGGAGACCATCTCGATCGACGCCGGCGGCGCCGCCGAGCGCCTCAAGCACTGGCTGACCACCCTGTTCGCGGCCAAGCGGAAGAAGGCACTGGACGACCCGGAGCTGTTCGCCACCTACATGGTGCTGGTCGGGGAGAACAGCGGCATCGTGGCGGCGCACATCGACACCCTGGTCAAGCAGATCGCGCAGATCGTCCACGACGGCATCGACCGCAAGGAGTTCAAGCTCGCCCACATCCTCAGCACCGCCCGCGCCGTCTTCGACGCCACCGCGCCCTTCCACGACCCGGCCTACGCGCCCACCTGGTCCGAGCCGACCGCGGACGAGCGCTTCGAGGCGGTCTGGAAGCTCGTTCTCGGCGGCCTGAAGGCCAAGTAGCGTGCTGTCGGCAGTCGGGGCGCCGGCGTCCGGAGCGAAATCCGGTCGCCGGCGCCCCGGCCGTCGGGCAGACTGCCGCCCACAGTTGATCTCACATGGAGGATGGCATGCGTGCGGCCGGTCCGGTCCTGGACAGCCTGCGGGGGCTCGCCCTCGGCGACGCCTTCGGCGACCGGTGGTTCTCCGTCCCGGCCGACGAGGCGCCCGCCGCCCAGGCGGGCCGCCTGGCCCGCCCGGCGCCCTGGCACTGGACCGACGACACCGCGATGGCCCTGGTCCTGGTCCGCCACCTGACCACCCGGGGCGAGGTCCACCAGGACGCGCTGGCCGAGCAGTTCGCGGCGGAGTACACCCGCGAGTACGGGCGCAAGTACGGCCCGTCGATGCACCGGGTGCTGCGCGGGATCGGCGCGGGCGGGGACTGGCGCGCCATCACCTCGGGCCAGTTCGAGGGCCAGGGCTCGTACGGGAACGGCGCCGCGATGCGGGTCGCCCCGCTGGGCGCCTGGTTCGCCGACGACCTCGACGAGGTGGCCCGGCAGGCCGAACTCCAGGCGCTCACCACGCACTTCCACCCGGAGGCGGCCACCGGCGCGGTGGCGGTCGCGCTCGCCACGGCGCTCGCCGTCCGCAGCCGGGGCCGAACCCCGCCCGGGCGGGCCGAGCTGCTGACCGAGGTGGCCGGGCGGCTGCCGGACGGCGAGGTCCGCTCCGGACTGCGGATCGCCGCCCGGATGCCCGGGAGCACTAGCGTCCGGCACGCCGCCACCGTGCTCGGTTCGGGGCTGATGATCTCCGCTCCGGACACCGTCCCGTTCGCCCTGTGGTCCGCCGCCGGACACCTGGACTCACTGCCCGAGGCGATCTGGCACACCCTGGAGGGCGGCGGCGACATGGACACCACCTGCGCCATCGCCGCCGGGGTGGTCGCCGCCCGCACCGGGCTCGCGGACGTCCCGCCCGCCTGGCTCGCCGCCCGTGAAGAGCTGCCGGGCTGGGTCGCCGAGGTGTCGGCGGAGTCCTGAGCCGAACGGCGCCGCGCGGCGAAACGTACGGGCCGACCCCCTCTCCCGGGGGCCGGCCCGTCAGATTCGCGACAACTCCACGGTCAGCGACGAGAGTTGCCGAACAGCAGTCGGTAGGCGATCAGCAGCACCAGCGCGCCACCGATCGCCGACACCCAGGTCGGTCCGTCGAAGAAGCGCGCCGTGATCGACCTGTGCAGGAAGTGGGACGCGATCCAGCCGCCGACGAAGGAGCCGGCGATACCGATCAGGGTCGTCACGATCAGGCCGCCCGGGTCCCTCCCCGGCAGCAGCAGCTTGGCCAGGGCTCCGGCCACCAGGCCCAGCACGATCCACGCGACGATGCTCATCCGTCATCCCTCCCGTCCGCAGCGCGACGGCCCCGTCCCGCCCGCTCTGCCCCTAAGGACGCCGCCGCCCGCAGGCCCGGTTCCGCCGTCCGGGGCGGGCGAGCGGGATCCGGCCACCGGGAACCGCCCGATCCGCGCGCGGCGCCCTTCCGACGCCGTTCGCTGTCATCTGTTCGCCGGTATCCGTTCGCCGCTATCCGTTCGCTGAACCCCGTCGGTCGCTCCCCCGGGCCACCGATCACCCGCCCGCCGTGTGCCGCCCCGCGCTCGCTCCCCGCCACCCGCCGAACACCGCGCTGAGCCCCAGGTACAGCACCGACGCCGACGCGAAGCCGACCGCCCAGCCGTAGTCGGCGAGCGGTTTGAGGAAGGGGATCACCCCGTCCACCGGGAACGGTCCCTGTTTCACCCCGTGCCCGTCGACGGGCGAGTACGAGCCCCCGACCGCCAGCAGGCCGCCGACCAGCAGCGCGACCACCGCCCGCCAGTTCCACCCGGCCGCGTACCAGTATGCGCCGAACGGACGGTAGAGGTCGGCGAGTTGGAGGCGGGTGCGGCGCACGACCCAGTAGTCCGCGATCAGCACCCCGGCCACCGTTCCGAGCAGTCCGCCGACCACTCCCAGCCACACGTAGATGTAGACGTGCGGGTCGGCGGTCAGCTTCCAGGGGAAGATCACGATCCCGACCACGCCGGTGATCAGCGCCCCGGTGCGGAAGTTGACGAACCGGGGCAGCAGATTGGTCAGGTCGTAGGCCGGGGAGACGACGTTGGCCGCGATGTTCACCGACAGCGTCGCGACCAGGACGGTCAGCAGCGCGAACAGGATGGCGACCGGGTTCTCCAACTTCGCGGCCAACTTGATCGGATCCCACACCGGTTCGCCGTAGACCGCCTCGGAGCCCGAGGTGACCAGCACCGACAGCAGCGCGAAGAGCGTCATCGTCGTCGGCAGGCCGAGCGCCTGGCCGCGGATCTGGGCCCGCTGGCTGCCGCCGAAGCGGGTGAAGTCGGGGATGTTGAGCGACAGGGTGGACCAGAAGCCGATCATCCCCATCAGCGACGGGAAGAAGACCTTCCAGAACCCCTTGCCCCAGCCCAGCTGGGACGGCTGGGAGAGCAGCGGCCCCAACCCGCCCGCCTTGACGGTCATCCACACCAGCATGGCGAGCGCGCCGACGATGACGAACGGCGCCGCCCAGTTCTCGAAGCGCCGCAGCGCCTCCATCCCGCGGGCGATGATGGCCATCTCGATCAGCCAGAACAGCAGGAACGAGAGCCACTGCGTCCACGGGTATCCACCGAACTCCGGTGCCGTGCGCCAGGATTCGCCGAACAGCTTGCCCGCCAGCAGGAAGATGCCCTCACCGCCGATCCAGGTCTGGATGCCGAACCACGCGCAGGCCACCGCCGCGCGCATCAGTGCGGGCAGGTTGGCCCCGCGCAGCCCGAACGAGGCCCGGGCGAACACCGGGAACGGGATGCCGTACTTGGTACCCGCGTGTCCGGTGAGCAGCATCGGGAAGAGCACGATCAGATTGGCGAGCGCGATGGTCAGCACCGCCTGTTTCCAGTCCATGCCGATCGCGACCAGGCCCGAAGCCAGCGTCCAGGACGGGATGTTGTGGGCCATGCCGACCCAGAGCGCCAGGAAGTTGTACGTGGTCCAGGTGCGCTGCCGCACCGGGACCGGCCGCAGGTCGTCACTGGTGAAGCCGTTGGGAGGCAACGCCGCGTCGGCCGGGTCGAGTTCGACCCGGCCGTCGGGGTACTGCCGCTGCCTGCCGCCGGCCGCGGAGTCGGTCATGGGCAACTCCCGTCTGATGCAAGGGGATCAGAGGTGGGGGATGACGCCCGTCCCGTAGGCGTCGATGGTGGACTCGACGGCGTCGTGCATGGCGTAGGCGGCGAACTGGTCGACGCCGAGCGAGCGGAGCGCCGCCAGTCGGGCGCGCTGGGCCTCCACCGGCCCGATGAGGCAGAAGCGGTCGACGATCTCGTCGGGGACGAACGTCGTGTCGGGGTTCCCGGCCCGGCCGTGGTGACTGTAGTCGTAGCCCTGGCGGCCCTTGATGTAGTCGGTGAGCGCGTCGGGCACCAGGCCGGAGTGCTCGCCGTAGTGGCTGACCAGGTCGGCGACGTGGTTGCCGACCATCCCGCCGAACCAGCGGCACTGTTCCCGGGCGTGGGCGAGCGCGGCGGGCGAGTCGTCGGCGGTGACGTACGCGGGAGCGGCCACGCAGATGGTGATCGAGGACGGGTCCCGGCCGGCCTCGACGGCCGCAGATCGGACCGCCTTGATCATGTACTCGGTGAGGTAGGGATCGGCCAACTGCAGGATGAAGCCGTCGGCCTGGCGGCCGGTCAGTGCGAGCGCCTTCGGGCCGTACGCGCCCATCCAGATCGGCAGCGCGGCGCCGGGGCCCACCCACGGCAGGTGCATCTCGGTGCCGTCCACCTCGATGGTGCGTCCCTCGGCCAACTCCTTGATGGCGTGCATAGCCTGGGAGAGCCGGTCGAGGGTGGCCGGTCGGCGTCCGGCGACCCGCATGGCGGAGTCGCCGCGGCCGATGCCGCAGACGGTGCGGTTGCCGTACATGTCGTTGAGCGTGGCGAACAGGGAGGCGGTGACCTCCCAGGTGCGGGTGGAGGGGTTGGTGACCATCGGGCCGACCGTCAGGCGTTCGGTCTCGGCGAGGATCCGGCTGTAGATGACGAAGGGCTCCTGCCACAGCACGCAGGAGTCGAAGGTCCAGCCGTGGCTGAAGCCGGCCTGTTCGGCGCGGATCATCCGGTCGATGAGCAGGCGGGCGGGCGGGTCGGTCTGCAGGACGAGGCCGATGTCCATGGGTGGCTCCGGGAGGGGTGGGAGGGCGGCCCGGGGCCGGCGTGTGCCGCGCGACCCCGGGCGGGAGAAGGGAGGGCTCAGGTCAGGTACTGGCAGGTGTCGCGGCGCAGGAAGGCGCCGTGACCGGCCCGGCCGAGCCAGCTGCCGTCGTCCAGCACGACGGTGCCGCGTGAGAGCACCGTCCGCGCCCGGCCGGTGAGTCGTCGGCCCTCGTAGGCCGAGTAGTCCACGTTCATGTGGTGGGTGGCGGCGGAGACGGTCTGCACCGCGGTGGGGTCGTAGACGACCAGGTCGGCGTCGGCACCCGGCGCGATGGTGCCCTTGCGCGGGTGCAGCCCGAACATCCGGGCCGGGGTGGTGCAGGCGATCTCGACCCAGCGGCGTCGGCTGATGTGCCCGTCCACCACGGCCTGGTGGAGCAGGTCCATCCGGTTCTCCACGCCCGGAAGGCCGTTGGGGATCTTCGAGAAGTCGCCGCGGCCGAGCTCCTTCTGCCCGACGTAGCAGAACGGGCAGTGGTCGGTGGAGACCACCTGGAGGTCGTTGGTGCGCAGCCCCCGCCAGAGCGCCTCCTGGTGCTCGCGGGGCCGAAGCGGCGTGCTGCACACGTACTTGGCGCCCTCGAAGCCGTCCGCGCCCTCCTCGGCGAGGTTGTCGGTGGAGAGGAAGAGGTACTGCGGGCAGGTCTCGCCGAAGACGTTGAGCCCGGCGTCGCGGGCCTGGGCGAGTTCGGCGAGGGCGGAGGCGGCGGAGACGTGCACCACGTAGAGCGGGCTGCCGGCCACCTGGGCGAGCTTGATGGCCCGGTGGGTGGCCTCGGCCTCCAGCAGTTCGCGGCGGACCTCGCCGTGGTGGCGCGGGGCGGTGTGACCGGCGGCGAGGGCCTGTTCGACCAGGACGTCGATGGCGATGCCGTTCTCGGCGTGCATCATGATCAGTCCGCCGTTGGCGGCGCCGCGCTGCATGGCGCGCAGGATGCGGCCGTCGTCGCTGTAGAAGACACCGGGGTAGGCCATGAACAGCTTGAAGGAGGTGGACTCGCCGGAGTCGACGAGGGCGTCCATCTCCTTGAGGACGGCGTCGTTGACGTCGGAGACGATGGTGTGGAAGGCGTAGTCGACGGCACAGTTGCCCTCGGCCTTGGCGTGCCAGGTGTCCAGGCCCTCGCGCAGCGAGCCGCCGACGGGCTGGACGGCGAAGTCGACGATGGTGGTGGTGCCGCCCCAGGCGGCGGCGCGGGTGCCGGTCTCGAACGTGTCCGAGGCCGCGGTGCCGCCGAAGGGCAGCTCCATGTGGGTGTGGGCGTCGACGCCGCCCGGGATGACGTAGTGGCCGGTGGCGTCGATGGCGGTCTCGGCGGTCCAGGCCTCGGCGGCGGCGCTGCCGGTGGCGGCCAGCGCGGCGATGTGTTCGCCCTCGATGAGGACGTCGGCGTGGAGTTCGTCGGTGGCGGTGATGACGAGGCCGCCGCGGACGACGGTGCGCTGGTGCGGGTCGCGGGTGGTCATCGCGGTGCTCCTCAGGCCTCGGCGAGCGGTCCGTAGGCGTCGGGCCGGCGGTCGCGGTAGAACGCCCACTGCTGGCGGACCTGTTCGATCAGATCCAGGTCGAGGTCGCGGACGACGAGTTCCTCCTCCTTGTCGGAGGCGACGTCACCGACGAACTGGCCGCGCGGGTCGACGAAGTAGGAGGTGCCGTAGAAGTCGTTGTCGCCGTACTCCTCGGTGCCGACCCGGTTGATGGCGGCGACGAAGTACTCGTTGGCGACGGCGGCGGCGGGCTGTTCGAGCTGCCACAGGTAGGCGGACAGGCCGCGGCTGGTGGCGGAGGGGTTGTAGACGATCTGCGCGCCGGCCAGTCCCAGGGCGCGCCAACCCTCGGGGAAGTGGCGGTCGTAGCAGATGTAGACGCCGACCTTGCCGACGGCGGTGTCGAAGACGGGCCAGCCGAGGTTGCCGGGCTTGAAGTAGTACTTCTCCCAGAATCCCTTGACCTGCGGGATGTGGTGCTTGCGGTACTTGCCGAGGTAGCTGCCGTCCGCGTCGATCACGGCGGCGGTGTTGTAGTAGACGCCGGTCTGCTCCTCCTCGTAGACCGGAACGACCATGACCAGGCCGAGTTCGCGGGCGAGCTCCCGCATCCGGCCCACGGTCGGGCCGTCCGGGACGGCCTCGGCCCAGCGGTAGTGCTCGGGCTCCTGGACCTGACAGAAGTACGGGGAGTTGAAGACCTCCTGGAACCCGATGATCTTCGCGCCCTGGGCGGCGGCCTCACGGGCGTACCGCTCGTGGAGGGCGATCATGCTCTCCTGGTCGCCGGTCCAGCGGGTCTGGACGAGCGCGGCACGGACGATCTGCGACATGGGTACCTCCGCAACTCCGGGGCCCGGCCGAGCGGTCGGACCCGCGGTCTGAGGGTTGACGGGGCGGGTCTCTCCTGCGGTTCCGCTCGGGGAGCCGCAGGGGTCTACGTGCGTAGAAAGCGATCTGTAGACGGTAGGCCGGGCCTTGGTGGCCTGACAATACGTTGGCGGTAACGCGTCTGGGGCGATCTTGTTACGCGGACACGCGGGTGGTCCTGGGTGGGATGAAACGCTCATCTACCCCGGACGTGCGCTCCTTACTCATTCGAGTGAATGCGGGCGCCCGGGGTGCGGAATCGGCCACCGCAGGGTAAACCGCCGGTGGACGCCGCGACGGACCGTCACACCGTGGCCTGGCGGCGTCAATTCGGGGATCTGGCAGGGGAATCGGCGACGGCACGGCGACGACGCGGGGTGGCATCGGGACCAAGGGGTGGTGTGGGTGGCAGCGTTCAGCAAGCGCGCGGAGCGTACTGCGGGTACTCCGGATACGGCGGGCCCCTCGGGCTCGACGGGCACTCCGGGCGTGACGAGTCCTTCGGGTGCGACGGGTCCTTCGGATGCGGCCGCGGGCGACGGCCCGGCGGCGGTGCGCCCGCCCGCCCTGCCCGCCTGGGCGGGCCTGCTGCTCGCCCTCGGCGCCCTGCTGCCGCTGGTCCTCGGCCGGCTGCTGTACCACCGGCAGGCGCCCCCGGCACGGGAGGTCGCCCTGCGGCTGGCCGGTTCCCGTACCGCCGCCGAGGCGGTGGTCGGCGAGCGCGCCGGGGACTACGCGGCCGCCCTGCGCGCCGAGGTCTGGCTGACCGTCGGGTACGGGCTCACCCTGGTGGCCGCGGCGCTGCTCGGCGGGTACGTGCTCGGCCGGCGGCGTCAGCGGGCCCTGGTCCTCGCGGTCGGCGGGGCCGGGCTGCTCGCGGCCGGTTGCGACCTCACCGGGAACGTTCTGCTGCGCATCGGGCTCGACCACGGCGGTTCCGACACCCCCTTCGCGCTGGCGGCCGCACTCTCCACCGTCGCCTGGCTGCTGCTCCCGCCCGCCGGGGTGGTGGCGGCGGGCCTGCTGATGGTGACGGCCGCCCGGGCGGTACGCGGGCTGCTGCCCTCCTCGTCGAAGCCCGCGGACGAAACCGACCCGGAGCGTCCGGCGCTGATCCCGCCCTGGCCGACGGCCGCCCGGCACGGCGGGCAGCCGTCCGAGGAGCCACCCGGCGCCCGCACCCACTGGCGCGAAGCCGCCCGGGTGCCACCCGGCCGCGAGCCCGCCGAGCTGGGCTTCTGCGCCTCGGGCGGCGGCATCCGCTCGGCCTGCGTCACGCTCGGCGCCCTCCAGGCGCTGCGCCCGTGGCTCAAACGGGCCCGGTACCTGGTCTCCGTCTCGGGCGGCGGCTACACGGTGGGCGCACTGCAGCTCGCGCTCAGCGACTCCGCCCCCGGCAGCCCGGTGCACGCCGTCTCGGGGCTGACGGCCGACACCGTGCTGGAGCCCGGCTCCCCGGAGGAGGACCACCTCCGCCGCCACAGCAAGTTCATCGCCGACGGCACCGGCGAGTGGCTGGTCGCCCTCGGGACGCTGCTGCGCGGCGTGCTGTCGGCGCTCACCCTGCTGCTGGCCGCCGTCCTGGTGCTCGGCCTCGGCCTCAGCCGCTTCTACCACGCCCTCCCGCTCACCGACCTGGACGGCCTGGCGGCGGCCGGACTGCGCCACGCGGGCGCCGTACCGGGCGGGTTGGCGTTCCGGGCTCCCGCGCTGGCCGCCGTCGGCGCACTGCTCGCCGCGGCGGCCGGGTGCTGGCTGCTGTGGCTGCTGGCCTTCCCGCCGCTCGGCTGGCACGCGCTGCTGCCACGCACGCTGCACCGGCTCTACTACGCCGCGCTCACGCTGGCCGCTCTGCTGGCCGTCGGGGTGCTGGCGGTGCCGGGGCTGGCCTGGGGCGCGGTCCGGCTCCAACAGGCGCTGGCGGCCGGTCCGCAGCTGACCGGCGCCGGGCTCAGCCTGACCGTGGTGCTGAGCTACCTCGCACTCCTGCTCGGCATACTCTGGCGCGACCGCCGCACGATCCGCAGCGGCGCGGCCGCGGTCGCCGGGGTACTGCGCGGCGTCGGCCGGCTCGGCGGCGGGCTGACCGCCAACCTGCCGCAGTACGTCGTGGTGTGGGCGGCCCTCACCACGATGACGACGGGCGCGCTGCTGGCCCTCGGCTGGGCGGTCGCCACAGGGTACGCCTGGCCGACGGCCGTCCAGGTGCTGCTGCCGCTGGTGCTCGGCGCGGTCGGGCTCAACCTCGACCAGACCTGGATGAGCCTGCACCCGTTCTACCGGCTGCGCCTGGCCTCGGCGTTCGCGGTCCGCCGGGTCACCGAGGGCGGCCGGTCGTTCGCCCGCCGGTACGACTTCTACCGCGAGCAGACCTGGCTGAGCCACTACGCCGCCCGGCACCCCGACTTCCCGCAGGTGATCTTCTCCACCGCGGCCAATCTCTCCGGCAACTCCCGTACGCCGCCGGGCCGTCGGGCGGTCTCCTTCTCGCTCTCCCACGACTACGTGGGCGGTCCGGACGTCGGGTACGCGCGCACCGACCTGCTGGAGCGGCGCACCCGGCGGCACATCGCCCGGGACCTCACCGTCCAGTCGGCGATGGCCGTCTCCGGCGCCGCCTTCTCCTCCGCTATGGGGCGCCAGTCCCAGGTCTACCAGGGCCTGTTCGCGGTGACCAACGCCCGGCTCGGGACATGGCTGCCCAACCCGGCGGTGCTCGGCCCGGTCTGGTCCGGCGCCCCGGACTGGCGCCGCGCGGCGCAGCCCGCGGTCCGTCGGCTCCCGTACCAACTGCGGGAGCTGACCGGCCGGTTCCCGGCGGACGACCGCTTCCTGCTCACCACCGACGGCGGCCACTACGAGAACCTCGGGTTGGTCGAGCTGCTGCGGCACCGGGTGCGGACGGCCGTGTGCATCGACGCCAGCGGGGATTCGGGCTACGCCGCGAACCTGGCCGCCGCGATCACCCTGGCCCGCGAGGAGCTCGGCATCGTGATCACCCTGCACCGGCCGGAGCTGCTGATCCCGGGCAGCGCCACCGCCGACCAGCACGGGGCCGGCGACCGGGCCGGGGCCGCTGAGCGGGACGGGGCCGGCGCACCACTGCGCGGGCTGGCGGCCCAGCTCGCCGACCGGCTCTCGGCCCGCGGGGTGATCACCGGCGACATCCGCTACCCCGACACCGACGGCCGGCCGGAGTCCGAACGGCACGGCACGCTGGTCGTCCTCCAGGCGGTGTTGACCGCCGACATGCCGTACGAGCTGCACTCCTACGCGGTGGCGAACCGGGCCTTCCCGAACGACGGCACCAGTGACCAGTGGTTCGACCACCAGCAGTTCGACGCCTACCAGACGCTCGGCCGCTACCTGGGCGAGCAGGCGGGGCCGGTGATCGAGCAGGCGCTGTCGCCGACCGGGGGCTCCGACGTCGCGCCGGTCCCCGCGCAGCCGCCCGGCGGCTCGCCCTCGACGCCGTCCGGCCACTCCGCACAGGCGCCGTCGGCCGCGGCTCCCCCGGCGCCGTGCCGCTCCGCCGAGGGTTAACAGGGCGCAACAGGCGGGCGCCCCGGCTTGACTTCGTCCGACCGGCTCGGAAAAGATCCGGTGCATGGACTCCGGCACCACTCTGGTTTGCCGCCTGCACGTCGATCTGCGACGCCAGGCGAGTTCCATCTGTGCCTGTTGACCTTGTTCTCCCCCGCCGGTCCCGCCCTGTGACGTCTGCCAGGGCCCGCGCCGCGCACCCACACCCGCAGTTCTGACTCCCGCCCGCCCGGCGGCACCGTGCGTGCCGTGCCCGGTGGTGCCGGGCCGCCCCGTCGGCCCGCGCCCGCCCGGGCACCAGCGCTGCGGCCGCCGCACCCGGGCGCACCCCGCCGACGTTCCCGCCGCACCCGAGGACGCCCCATGAGCCTGGACCTCGCCGCCGAGACCCCGACGCACACCCCCGAGACACCCCCCGCCGAGCGCGCCCGTGCCCCGCTCACCCCGAACGCCCTGCGGACCGTCGTCCGCGAGCTGGCCGAGCGGCCCGAGCGGTGGATCCACCTGGTCCGCCTCTCCACCGAGGAGCGCTGGTACCAGCGCCTGGTGGCCGAGGACGACCACGAGGTGTGGTTGATCAGCTGGCTGCCCGGCCAGTCCACCGGTTTCCACGACCACGGCGGCTCGCGCGGCGCGTTCACCGTCGCCCTCGGCGAGTTGGAGGAGCTGTCCCTCGGCGGCCCGGAGCAGGGCCTGCTGATCCGCCGGATCCCGGCCGGGACCGCCCGCGCCTTCGGCCCCGAGTACGTACACGACGTCCGCAACACCGCTTCCGGCCCGGCCGTCACCCTGCACGCCTACTCGCCGCCGCTCAGCTCGATGGCGCACTACGACCTGCGGGCCGGCGGGCTCGTGCGTACCTCGGAGGAAGGACCGGAGCAGTGGTGACCACGATCGACGACCTGCTGGAGCGCGCCCGCGAAGGCGTGCACCGCCCGCGCGCCCGGGAGGCGTACCAGGCCCAGTTGGAGGGCGCGCTGCTGGTGGACATCCGTCCGGCGGCGCAGCGGGCGGCCGAGGGCGAGATCCCCGGTTCGCTCATCATCGAGCGCAATGTCCTGGAGTGGCGGCTCGACCCGACGGGCAGTCACCGCATCCCCGAGGCCACGGGCTACGACATCGAGCCGATCGTGGTCTGCTCCGAGGGCTACGCCTCCAGCCTGGCCGCCGCTTCGCTGCGTGAGCTGGGACTGCACCGGGCGACCGACCTGGACGGCGGCTTCGCCGGATGGGCGGCCGCGGGGCTGCCGACCCGCCCGGGCGGCTGAGCCGCGGGCCCGAGCGGAGCGCAGAAGCGGCGCGGGAACGGGGGCTCAAGCCTGGTCTGAGCCGGGCTCCACGGCACGTGCCACACGGTAAATCACGGACAGGAGATGATTCAGGTCATAGTCTGATCGGAGTTTCCGCCGGTCCAAACCTGGGCAGCCACGCGGGCGGAAGAACGCCCGGGCGGTTGGAGCCGCCGTCAATCGAACGACCCGACCGAACGACCGAACGACACAGGCGCCGCCTCCCCGGGGCGCCCTGACGAGGAAACACCCCGTGATCAGATTCGAGGGCGCTGGCAAGCGCCACCCCGACGGCACCATCGCCGTCGAGGGCCTGGACCTGGACGTCCCGACCGGTCGGATAACCGTCCTGGTAGGACCGTCCGGCTGCGGCAAGACCACCCTGCTGCGCATGGTCAACCGGATGGTCGAGCCCACCTCGGGCCGGGTGCTGCTGGACGGCACCGACGTCGCCCAGCTGGAACCCGCCAAGTTGCGCCGGGGCATCGGCTACGTGATCCAGCAGGCCGGGCTCTTCCCGCACCGGCGGGTGATCGACAACATCGCCACCGTCCCCTACCTGCTCGGCTGGGACCGCAAGAAGGCCCGCGCCCGGGCCGCCGAACTGCTCGAACTGGTCGGGCTCGTCCCCGAGACCGCCAAGCGCTACCCGTTCCAGCTGTCCGGCGGCCAGCAGCAGCGGGTCGGCGTGGCCCGCGCGCTGGCCGCCGACCCGCCGGTGCTGCTGATGGACGAACCGTTCAGCGCCGTCGACCCGGTGGTGCGCGCCGGGCTGCAGGACGAGTTGCTACGGCTGCAGTCCGAGCTGCACAAGACGGTGCTGTTCGTCACCCACGACATCGAGGAGGCCGTCCGGCTCGGCGACCAGGTCGTGGTGCTGCGCGAGCACGGTCGGATCGCCCAACTGGCCGACCCGCACACCCTGCTGACCGCCCCCGCCGACGACGGCGTGGCCGCCTTCCTCGGCCGCGACCGTGGCCTGCGCGGTCTCGGGCTGCGCCCTGCCGGCGCCGTCCCGCTCCGCCCGGTCGGCGAGGGAGTCCGCTACGGGGGCTGGGAGTTGGCCCTGGACGACGAGCGCCGCCCGATCGGCTGGATCGACCGCAACGCCGTCGCCGCCGAGCTGCAGCCGGTGGCCGGCTACCGCCCGGACACCGACACCCTGCGCACCGCCCTGGACGCCGCCGTGCTCTCCCCCGTCGGGGTCGCGGTCGCGCTGGACGCCGAGGGCCGGGCCACCGGCACCGTGAGCCGCGAGGCGATCTTCGCGGCGCTCGCGCCCGTCACGGGAACCGGCGCCGCCTGCGACAAGAGCGTCGACACCGGCGAGCCGGCCGGCACCGACAGGGCGAACGGCACCGCCGACACCGACACGACGACCGGCGCCAACGAGATGACCGGCGCCGATCGGGCGGACGGAGCCGACGATGGACGATGAACCGATCGTCCGCTGGTACTGGATCGGCGACCACCTCGGCTACCTCGGCCATCTGCTCGCCGACCACGCCGTGATCGCCCTGGTCCCGGTGCTCATCGGCCTGCTGCTGGCCGTCCCGCTCGGTCTGACCTGCTCCCGGTTCCCCCGGCTGTACCAGCCTCTGGCCGCGGTCTTCAACGTCGTCTACGCGCTGCCCTCGCTGGCCGTGTTCGTGGTGCTGATCCCCTACACCGGGCTCGCCACCCAGGCGACCGTGATGATCCCGCTCGCCTTCTACGCCCTCGCCGTGCTGCTGCCGACCACCGTGGACGGGCTGCGCGCCGTCCCCGAGTCCGTCCGGCAGGCCGCCACCGCGATGGGGTACGGGCCGTGGCACCGGCTGACCTCGGTCGAACTGCCCGCCGCCGTGCCGTACCTGATCGCCGGACTGCGGGTCGCCGCGGTGTCCAGCATCTCGCTGGCCAGCGTCGGCGCACTGGTCGGACGCGGCGGGCTCGGTTACCTGTTCGTCGACGGCTTCCAGCGCACCTTCCCGACCCCGATCGTGGCCGGCATCGTACTGATCGCCGTGCTCGCGCTGGCCGTCGACCTGCTGCTGGTGGCCGCCCGGCGGCTGCTCGCGCCCTGGGCCGTCCGGGAGAAGGGGGCGGGCTCGTGAACTGGCTCGACTGGCTGAGCGACTTCTTCTCCGCCCCGGACCACCGCAGCGGTCCGGACTCGATCGTGCACCGGATCACCGAGCACCTGCTGCTCTCCGGTGAGGCCCTGCTGTTCGCGGCCCTGCTGGCCGTGCCGCTCGGGCTGCTGATCGGCTACACCGGGCGCGGTGTCACCGCGGTCACCGCGCTAGCCGGGGCCGCCCGCGCCCTGCCCACCCTCGGTCTGGTGACGCTGGCGGTGCTGCTCGCCGGAGTCGGCGACACCGCCGTGCTGATCCCGCTGGTCGCACTGGCCGCGCCGCCGCTGCTGGTGGCGGCGGTCGAGGGGGTGCGCGGGACCGACCCGGACGTCCGGGACGCCGCGCGCGGCATCGGCCTGACCCACCCCCAGGTGCTCCTCCAGGTCTGCCTGCCGTCGGCCTCGCCGACCCTGCTGGCGGGCTTCCGCACCGCGACCGTCCAGGTGATCGCGACCGCCACGGTGGCAGCCTACGTCGGGCTGGGCGGTCTGGGCCGCTACGTCATCGACGGACTGGCGACCCGCCAGTACGCGGTGACCGTCGGCGGCGCGCTGCTGGTGGTGCTGCTCGCGGTCGGCGCCCAGCTGTTCTTCGCCCTGCTCGCCCGGTTCGCGCTCCCGCCCGGGGTACGCGCCCAGCGCCGGGCCCGCTGAAACTCTCCGCTCCCATCCGTTCCGGAAGGACAACTGTCACCATGTCGACAATGAAGAGAAGCAGGCGCGCCGTCCTCCTCGGCACCCTCGCCGCGCTCGCCCTGGGCGCCACCGCGTGCAGTTCCTCCAGCAGCAACCCGCTCGACGGGGGTTCGAGCGCCGCGGCGGGCGGCGGCTCCGGGTCGACGGTGATCGTCGGCTCGGCGAACTTCCCGGAGAACGTCCTGCTCGGCTCGATCTACTCGCAGGCCCTCAAGGCCAAGGGCGTCAAGGTCGAGGAGAAGTTCAACATCGGCAGCCGCGAGGTGCTCTACGGGCAGTTGCAGAGCGGCAACCTGACCGTCCTTCCCGAGTACAACGGCTCACTGCTCGCCCACCTGGACGCCACGGCCACCGCCGTCACCACCCAGGACGTGAACGCGGCACTGACCAAGACGTTGCCCGCCTCGCTGGGGATCCTCGACTCCTCCCCCGCCGAGGACAAGGACACGCTCAGCGTCACCCAGGAGGCTGCCGACAAGTACAACCTCAAGAGCATCTCCGACCTGGCCGCCAAGGCCGGCGAGTTCACCATCGGCGGTCCGCCGGAGTTCAAGTCCCGCCGCGAGCAGCAGTTCAAGGACGTTTACGGGCTGACCTTCAAGGAGTGGAAGCCCACCGCCGACACCACCGCGAACGCGCTCAAGGACGGCAGCATCCAGGTCGGCAACGTGTTCACCACCGACCCGAAGATCGTCCAGTACAAGCTCGTCCCGCTGACCGACCCGAAGAACGTCTTCGGCGCGCAGAACGTCACCCCGCTGGTCAGCAAGGCGGGCGTGAACGCCACCGCGACGGCAGCGCTCAACGCGGTGTCGGCCAAGCTGGACACCGCCGGGCTGACGGCACTGATGAAGCGGGTCGCGATCGACAAGGAGGACCCCTCGACGGTGGCCAAGGACTGGCTGAAGGCCAACGGGCTCGACTGACGCCCGGGGTGGACGGTGAACGGCTCGGCTGACGCCCGGGGCGTACGGCGGACGGTGAACGGCTCGCCCTTCGGACGGCGGTGCGGAGGCCTCGGCTTCCGGGCCGCCGTCCGCCGTACGGGGGGACCTTCCCTTCGACGCCGCGAACATGACAGTGTGGCGCCATGCGCACTCGACTCCTCGCCGCCACCCTCACGGCACTCGCCGCGGTGAGCCTCGCTGCCTGCTCCAGCTCGGGATCGAGCTCGGGCAAGGCCACCGCCGCGGCCGGTTCCCCCACCACCGCCGTCGCCACCCCGTCCGACACCTCGACCCCCGGCTCGACCGGTTCGACCGCCTCAACGCCCGGAACCGCCGGGACGCCCGGGACGCCCGCACCCTCCGCGACCGGCACGGCCGACGGCGCCACGGGCGCACCGGCGCCCGGTACGGACGGCTCGGCCCCGGCCAAGCCCGCGCCGCCCGCCGACGCGGGGCTGCCCGCCAAGCCGGACGCCGACGTGACCGGCAAGGTGGTCGCCGCGCTGAAGGCGATCGACCCGGCGATCGTCGGCGACAAGCCCGACCAGGTGGTGGAGCAGGCCCGCAAGCAGTGCCAGTCGATGTACCAGTTCCCCAAGGACAAGGCGAAGCTGATCGAACTGGCCGACCAGCACTTCACCTCGCCCGACCACCCGCAGGGCTTCGGGCCGGACACCGCCGCGAAGATCAACGACGCGCTGCGCGCCACGCTCTGCCCGCCGACGCGCTAGAACGCTCAGCACCCCCTGACCGCCCGGCATCCTGAGCTCCGGGCAGCCGTGGCCGCGCCCCGCCCGCCGGGTGCGCGGCCATCGGCGTCCGCGAACCCGAACTCCCTTACGGGAAAAGGCGGGAGTCGTGTAGGGTCGGTGAAAGGTGAGCCGGGAAGACTGGTCGGCAAGGTGCCGAACCCTGCCCGAGGAGCCACCGTGAACGCCGACCGGACCGCCTCGCCCGTCCCCGCCGACGCCGCCCGCTCGCTGCAGCTCGGCCCACTGGTGCGCACGGACGAGCACTGGGTGATCGGCGACCACACCCGCAAGGCCCACCTGGCCCTCCTCCCCGAGGGCATGGAGCACCGCGTCGTCGGCCGAGAGTCGAAGCTGGTCACCTGGGACCGCTTCCGGGGCATCAGCCTCCAGGTGGCCTGCGACCCCGTCTTCGCCACGAGGTCCGCCGGCTTCCTGTCGCTCCGGCCGCACAACCCCTGGACGGGCGCCGCGTTGGGCTCCATGCTGCGCGATCCGGAGGAGGACTGGACCGCGCGGTTCACCCACCACCACGCCTGGTACCCCGCCCGTCACATCCTGCTGCTCCGCTTCATGCTGCTGCACGCCGCCTGCGAGCGCCGCCCGGAACTCCTGGGTGACGACGAATGGTTGACGCAGACCGTCGTCAAGCTCCGGCCTCTGCGCTGCTACCAGGAGACCACCGCCCTGCGGCTGGTCGAGGAGACGCTGGGCGACCTGCGCCGCAGGGCCTGACCACCCGACTCCGCCGCGCCCCGGCCGCGGATCCCCTCCCTTCTGCGGCCGGGGAACGCATGCTGACGAACAGTCAGGTCCCTTGACAGGCCAGTGGTCTAGTCCAAACATAAGCATGTCGATCCGACCGGGATGCACTGTGGGGGTGTGACCACCGGCGGCTGAGGCACCGCCCTGCCCTGTTCCGCTCCACCCCCGCTCCGTACGGCGTGCGCACGTTCGCACCGTCGCGCGCCTCCACGCGAGTCGACGGGTTCCGCATGCCCTTGCGTCCGCCTCGAACGCCCCGGCCCGTTCGAGCCTCCCCAACGCCATGCCCCACCACGCCTGTTGGAGAATCCATGCGTCTTCGCAGAACCGTCCAGGCCGCGCTTTCGGCCTGCACCACACTGGTCGCCGCGGCCGGTCTGGTCACCGCCGGAACGGGCACCGCCCAGGCCGCGGCCCCGCTGCCCAGCCGGGTGTTCGCCCCCTACTTCGAGTCCTGGACGGGCCAGAGCCCCGCCACCCTGGCCGCGCAATCCGGCGCCAAGTACCTGACGATGGCCTTCCTGCAGGCCGCCACCAAGGGCTCCTGCACCCCGTACTGGAACGGCGACACCTCCAAGCCAGTCTCCTCCTCGACCTTCGGCGCCGACATCGCCGCCATCCGGGCCAACGGCGGGGACGTGATCCCCTCCTTCGGCGGCTACACCGCCGACAACACCGGCACCGAGCTGGCCGACAGCTGCACCGACGTCAACCAGATCGCGGCCGCCTACGAGAACCTGATCACCACCTACGACATCGGCCGGATCGACCTCGACATCGAGGACAACTCGCTCACCAACACGGCCGGGATCGACCGCCGCAACAAGGCCATCAAGACCGTGCAGGACTGGGCCGCCGCCAACGGGCGCACCGTCCGGTTCTCCTACACCCTGCCGACCACCACCGGCGGACTGGCCGCCAGCGGCCTCGCGGTGCTGAAGAACGCGGTCGGCAACAACGCACGGATCGACGTCGTCAACATGATGACCTTCGACTACTACGACGGCGCCACCCACGACATGGCGGCCGACACCCAGACCTCCGCGCAGGGCCTGTACAACCAGCTGGCCGAGCTCTATCCGTCCAAGACCCCGGCGCAGCTGTGGGGTTCGATCGGGATCACCGAGATGGTCGGCATCGACGATTACGGCGCGGCCGAGACCTTCACGGTGGCGAACGCCACCACCGTCTACAACTGGGCGGTGTCGAAGGGCATCAACACGCTGTCCTTCTGGGCGCTCCAGCGCGACAACGGCGGCTGCCCGGGCAAGGGCGGGGACGACTCCTGCTCCGGCATCAGCCAGAACACCTGGGACTTCTCCCAACTCTTCGCGCCGTTCACCAGCGGCTCAACGGTGACCAACGACTTCTCGGTGGCGGTGAACCCCGGCTCGGCCACGGTCACCGCCGGTTCGTCCACCTCTGCGGCCATCGTGACGGCGGTGGCGGCGGGTTCGGCGCAGAGCGTCAGCCTGTCGGTGAGCGGCGCCCCGGCGGGCGTCACCGCCACCGTCACGCCCGGCAGTGTCACCGCAGGAGGCAGCGCGACGCTCGCCATCGCCACCACCTCGGCGGTGGCGCCCGGGAGGTACCCGCTGACGATCACCGGCAGCGCGGCCTCCGGCACCCACACCACGACCTACGCGCTGACCGTCACCGGCACGGCGCCGTCGACCGGCCTGGTCAACGGCGACCTGGAGGCCGGAAGCCCGGCCCCGTGGACCTGCCAGAGCGGCGGCGGCGTGGTCTCCACCCCGGTCCACGCCGGCTCCTACGCGCTGCGGGCAGCGCCCGGCGCGATCCAGACCGGCGAGTGCTCGCAGATCGTGACGCTGCAGCCCAACACCAGCTACACGCTGAGCGGGTGGGTGCAGGGCGACTACGCCTACGTCGGGGTCACCGGCGGTGCCACCGCCAGCACCTGGACCAACTCCTCGGGCTGGACCAAGCTGTCCGTGCCGTTCACGACCAGCTCCTCGGGCACCGTGACGGTGTACCTGCACGGCTGGTACGGGCAGGGCACTGTCTATGGGGACGACTTCTCGATCGCCTAGCGGCTGATGACTGCCGGCCGACGGCCGACTCGCAACAGATAACGGCTGACAGATGTTGAAATCTGTCAGCCGTTATCTGTTCGCCGTCAGTTGTCACCTGCCGCCAGCTGTCACCCGTCCGCCGAGGTCACCTCGCCGCGGCCCGCAACCACCCCGGTCGGCACATCGTCGCGTACGCCACCGTCGCCAGCACCCCGCACCCCAGCACCACCACCGCCAGCAGCACCGCCGACGGCCGTCCGCCGAGGCTGCTCAGCGGCGCGACCAGCGCCCCGCACAGGAAGTTGCCGGTGCCCAGCAGCGCCGAGGCCGTCCCCGCCACCTGCGGCTCGACCATGCCCAACGCCTGCGCCGCCGTGTTCGGCAGGACCACCCCGAGGCTGCCCATCAGCACGAACAGCGGCGGGCAGAACCCGGCCAGCCCGAAGTCCCACACCATCGTCAGCAGCACCAGCGCCACCCCGGCCGCGACCGCCGTCACGAGCCCGCCCAGCATCAGCGCCCGCGCCGTGAAGCGCGGGGCCAGCACCCGCCCGTTCAGCTGGGTCATCACCACGATCGAGAGTGAGTTCAGCCCGAACAGCAGGCTGTAGGTCTGCGGCGAGACCTGGTACACGTGCTGCAGCACCGTCGACGACCCGCTGATGTAGCCGAACAGCGCGCCGAAGGACAGCGAGCTGGTCAACGCCAGTCCCAGGAAGGGACGATGGCGCAGCAGCCGCCCCATGGTGCGCAGCGCCGCGCCCACCCCGCCGCCGTCCCGGGTCTGTGGCGGCAGCGTCTCGCGCAGCGCGCCGAACGCGGCCAGGGTGAGCAGTAGTCCGAGCGCGGTCAGCGCGCCGAAGGTGCCGCGCCAGGAGGTGAACCGCATCAGCTGGGCGCCGATGATCGGGGCGAGGATCGGCGCCAGCCCGGATATCAGCGCGATCGAGGCGAGGAAGCGCAGCATCGCGACGCCCTGGAAGCGGTCCCTGGCGACGGCTCGCCCGATGACCAGCCCCGCCGACCCGGCCGCGCCCTGGACGAAGCGGGCGGCGATCAGCACCGACAGGTTGGGCGCGAGCACGCACACCACACTGGACACGGTGTAGACGAGCAGGCCGACGAGCAGCGGCGGGCGGCGCCCGAAGCGGTCGCTGAGCGGCCCGAAGAGCAGTTGCCCGGCCGCGACCCCGACCATCGAGAAGGTGAGGGTGAGCTGAACGGCCGCCGGTCCGACCGTCAGCTCCTCGGCGATCGCGGGCAGGCCGGGCAGGTAGAGGTCGGTGGTGAGCGGGCCGAGCGCGGTGAGACCGCCGAGGACCGCGATCATCGCCCGGCCGGCACCGGCCCGGCCGATGCCGGACGTGGTGTCTGCTGCGGGCGCGGGAGCGGTCGACGTGTCGTCGGCGGGGCCGACGGTCGGGCCGGGCATGGCTCTCCTAACGGACGCGGTGACGTGGGTTCGTTCGCGATCCGTCCTATCGCAGCCCGGCGGGGGAAACGACGGCAGGGGTGCGTCCGGGCGGATCCGCCCACTGGCCGATCACAGCACGCCGCACGGCTCACGGCACGCGCACGACGACGGCCCGTCGGCCACCTTCCGGTGCCCGGCGGGCCGTTCCACTCCCTGGTCAGGACGGCCGATCCGGGATCAGCACCCGGTCAGCACCCTCAGTGCTTGGCGACGTGCTCGGCCCGACGGGCCGCCTGCATCGCCGCGCCGTCCTGCCACGCGTAGAGCTGGTTGCCGGTGAGCGTCACATTGTAGTGCCCGCAGGTGCCGCTCGCCTTGGCCGCGATGCTCTCCGGGAACCAGCCGGCCTTGAGCGAGACCGGCACCGGGTGCGGGCCCTTGCCCGACAGCCCGGCGGTACAGCCGGAGGGCAGCCGGCCCTCGGGGAGGGTGGCGCGCAGCAGGCGGTCCTCGCCCGTGGTGGACATCAGGTACTTCACCGAGGAGGCGTTGTCGGGCAGCCAGGCGGGCATCGATCGGCGGTCGGCCTTGGCCTGGGACCCGCTCTCGTACGAGGCCTGCTCCTGGTGGCGCCCGTCCCACCACTCGGACACCCGCGGGCCGATTGCCACGGCGGCCACGGCGACGGCCATGCCGGCGCCCGCGACTCCCAGCGCGACCTTGCTCACGATGCCCTTCATGCCCGACTGCCCTCTCCGTGTCCGGTGCCGATGTGCCGGTTGCCGGTGTGACCGTTTCCGGACGGTCCGGACGGTCCGAACCGTCCGGACCGTCCGGACCGTCCGGCGGAATGGTCCGCCGTCCGGCTGTACCTATCGTGGCCCGGGCCGACCCATCGGATCGTCACCACGAGGTCGCGATCTTGCATCCAACCCACGGGGTACCGTCTCCACCTTCAGGCGTATGTCCGGCGGCCCGATCCCCGGGTACGTGCCGTTCGGGCCCCGATCGAGCCTGTCTGAAGCACGGGACCGCCGCAGCCCCGCCTGCTGCACCCGGGGCACGGACGGCCTCGAACGGGTCCGCCGAACAGTGCCGGGGCAGAGGTGGGTCAGACCGTCGCCGGCACCGGTCGGGCGACCGGGAAGGGGCGCCCGTCGAGGGTCCAGTGCGGGTCGATGGGGCGCAGCAGGGAGGCGTACACCTGGGCGGCGACGTCGGGGTGGCGGATCTCACCGGTGGGCGGGCCGGCCGGGATGTCGTGCCCGGCGCAGGCGACCCAGGCGGTCCGCTCCTCGACCGTGCGCCCGCCGTGGCCGCCGGCGTCGACGTGCCCGTGGTCGGTGACGACGATGACGGTCCACTGCTCCTCCGCGTAGGTCGCCCGGCCGCGGACGGCGTCGAGCAGACGGCCGAGCCGTTCGTCGGCGGTGCGCATCGAGGCGCGGTACTCCTCGCCGCAGCCGAGGAAGTGGGCGGTCTCGTCGACGGCGCCGAGGTAGACGAAGGAGGCCTCGGGGTCGGCGGTGGAGAGGACGTGGACGGCCTCCCGGGTGACCTCCTCGTCGACGGTCTCCCAGGCCTCGGGGGTGTCCTCGGCCGGGGCTATATAGGAGAGCCGGCCGGGGGCGCGGAACAGCGGGCCGCCGGACTGGTTGATCATCAGCGGGTCCCAGCCGGCCGCGACGAAGGTGCGGCGGCGATCGCCGCGGTTGAGGCGGGTGGCGAAGTCGGGGAAGACGTCGAGCCGGTTGCCGCCCAGGTGGTTGCCCCAGACGCCGTGCTTGGCGGGCTCGACGCCGGTCACGATGGTGGCCCAGCAGGGGCCGGACATCGTGGGCGTGCCGTCCGCGACGGTGACCGGCACCAGGAACCCGGCCTCGGCGACCTCCTGGAGGCGTGGCATCGGCACCTCGGCCAGGTAGTCGTGGCGTACTCCGTCGATCCCGACGACGAGCACCCGGGGGCGGGGCCACTGAGCTGCGGACATGCTGGGGCTTCCTTTCGGTCGTGCACACCCGGCCGCGCCCGCCGAGGGCACCGCCGACCGCGCCATGCTTCACCGCCCGCCGTACCGCTCGGCGTCGCCGCGTCGAACGACAGGTGTCCGCGAGGTGTCGGGAAGTCGCCGGTCAGCTGTCGACCGGCCATCGGTCAGCTGTCCGTCAGCGGGCGGACGAACCTGCGGTCGGCCTCGGCGAGTTCGGCGGCCGGTCCGGCGGCGCGCAGCACCACGTCGAGGACCCGCTCCGGGTCGGCGGCGTAACAGTGCGCGAACCAGGGCAGGTTGGCCTCGACCACGGCCCAGTGCTCGGCCGGGTCGTACGGGTCGGCGATCGGGCCGACGTCCAGGGCGACGGCGCTGGGCAGGGTGTGGCCGACGGTGTCGAGCAGGCGGCGGGCGAAGGCAGCGGCCCCATCGGTCAGCGGTGCCGGGTCGAGTCGGCCGAAGCGGGCGTAGCGGCTGCCGGTGAGCACCTCGCCGTCGCGGACGAAAAGCCGATACTCGGCGGCGAAGGTCACCGGCTCGCTGACCAGAACGGGCGTGTCGGGGCCGATCCGCTCGCCGGTGCGCGGCAGCCGGGAGCCGTCCGGGTAGACGGCGGGCGGGATCGACTTGTCGGCGGGCGGCTTGACGAAGGCCGGGTGGCGCAGGGTCCAGGCCTCGGCGAGGGTGGTGAGTTCGATCCGACGACGGGTGAACTCCTCGGGGAGCCGGGTGAGCCAGTCGTCCCCGGGTTCGAGCAGGGCCAGGCCGAGCGGCGCGGCGATCCGTGCGGCGGCGAGCGGCCCGCCGTACCAGTGGACGGGTCGCCCGGCGAGCCGCTCGACCGTCCCCGGGCGGTCCAGGACGGCGGTGGTCAGGCCGCGCCGGACGGCGGCCTCGGCGAGCAGGGTGGTGGTGCTGGTGGTCTGGGCGGAGGTGAGCAGGACCCGCTCCGCCGCGGCCGTGCCCGTACCCGTGTCGGCCTTGCCCGTGCCCGCCTGACCCATGCCCGCCTGGCCCGTGCCCGGCGTCACGGCTGGGGCCGGAACTCGTGGACGACCTCGATACGGCCGACGATGTGCCGGTTGAACTCTGCCAACTCCTCGGCTGGCACCCAGAGTTCGAGGATGGTCCGACCGCCGGCCTGCTGCACGGGGTAGCGGGTGAGGAAGTCGGTCTCGACCTTGAAGCGGGTGACGTAGCCGACGCCGGAGGCGGGCACGTTCCAGTCGCGGGCGATCCGGATCGCGTAGTCCTCGTTGAGGACGGGGTAGAAGATCGGCTGCTCGGGCAGCCGGGGCGGCCAGGCACGCCAGTCGGCGGCCTCGACCAGCGCCAGCTCCTGCGGCCCGGTGGGGCGCCAGAGGGTGGTGGTCGGGGGCGTCCGGGTGGTCTGGCCGTTCATGGCGGGAACGGTAGCCGGGCCGCGACAGGCCCGGCTACCGGATTTCCGCTGGTCGACCGGCGTGGACGAGCCGTCAGCGGTAGGCGGGCTCGCCGGTGATGGCCTCGCCGAGGACCAGGGTGTGGATCTCGCTGGTGCCCTCGTAGGTGAGCACCGACTCCAGGTTGTTGGCGTGCCGCAGCACCGGGTACTCGGTGGTGATGCCGTTGGCACCGAGGACGGTCCGGGCGCTGCGGGCGATCTCCAGCGCGGTGCGGACGTTGTTCAGCTTGCCGAAGCTGATGTGCGGCGCGCGGGCCGCGCCCTCCTCCTTGAGCCGGCCGATCCGCAGCGCCACCAGGTAGGCCTTCTCGACCTCCAGCATCATCTCGACCAGCTTCTGCTGGGTGAGCTGGAAGCCGGCGATCGGGCGGTCGAACTGGATCCGGCTCTTGGCGTAGTCCAGGGCGGCCGTGTAGCAGTCGCGGGCGGCGCCGACGGTGCCCCAGAGGATGCCGTAACGGGCCTCGTTGAGGGAGGAGAGCGGTCCACGCAGGCCGGTGACACCGGGCAGCACGGCGTCGGCGGGCAGCACCACCTCGTCGAAGGCGAGCTCGCTGGTGACCGAGGCGCGCAGCGAGAGCTTGCCGTGCACGTCGGTGGCCGTCAGGCCGCGGGTGCCGCGCTCGACCAGGAAGCCGCGCACACCCTCCTCGGTCTGCGCCCAGACCACGGCCACGTCCGCGATGCTGCCGTTGGTGATCCACATCTTGCTGCCGGACAGCACCCAGTCGCCGCCCTTGCCGCCCTTCTGGACCGCCCGGGTACGCATGTTGGCCGGGTCGGAACCGAAGTCCGGCTCGGTGAGGCCGAAGCACCCGATCAGCTCGCCGGCCGCCATCCCGGGCAGCCAGCGCTGCTTCTGCTCCTCGGAGCCGAAGGCGTGGATCGAACGCATCGCCAGCGAGCCCTGGACGGAGACGAAGCTGCGCAACCCGGAGTCCGCGGCCTCCAGCTCCATGCAGGCGACCCCGTAGGCCACGGCATCGGCGCCCGCGCAGCCGTAGCCGTCGAGGTGCATGCCGAGCACGCCGAGGGCGCCGAGTTCGGGGGCGAGTTCACGGGCCGGGAAGACGCCGCGCTCGAACCAGTCGCCGATGTGCGGGCGGATCCGCTCCTCGGTGAACTTGCGGACGGTGTCGCGAATCAGCCGCTCCTCGTCGGAGAGGAGGTCGCCGACCGCGAGCAGGTCGGACGGGTCGATCCGGGTCGGCTTCGTCATTGAAGCTCCTTGTACTCTCGGCGGAATACCGGGGAGTATTCCGCACCCCGCGCTGCCTCGGGTGGACGGGAGCGAGTGAGGAAGGCGACATGTCCAGCACGGCGTACGTGGTCGACGAAGTGACAGCGGAGGAACTGGACCGCTCGGCGGAGGAGCTCGCCGGGCTGCTGGTGGAGACTGTCAACGGCGGCGCCTCGGTCGGGTTCCTCGCCCCGCTGGAGCCGGGCGAGTCCTCGGCGTGGTGGCGGCCCCTCATCCCGGACGTCGCGGCCGGACGGCGGGTGGTGTGGACGGCTCGGGCGGAGGCCGACGGGCGGCTCGCCGGGACGGTGCAGCTGCGGCCGGCTACGCCAACGAACGGCCGACACCGGGGCGAGGTGGCCAAACTGATGGTGCACCCGGCGGACCGCGGGCACCGTCTGGCCGGGCGTCTGCTGGCGGCGCTGGAGAAGCGGGCGGCGCGGTCGGGCCTTCGGCTGCTGGTGCTGGACACCGAGACGGACAGCCCTGCCGAGCGACTGTACGAGGCGGTGGGCTGGACCCGGGTCGGCTCGGTGCCGGACTACGCGGCCGACCCTGAGGGCACCCTGCACCCGACCACCGTCTTCTTCAAGTCGCTGGTGCGGTGACGGAACAACCGGAACGGAAGGGGAGGCGGAACATGGCGCGTTGGGCGCTGGTCGTCGAGGAGACGGTGGGTGTCGGCGACGATCGAACCTGGGGCAGCAAGGTACTCGGCGAGGTCGTCGGCACCCGCGAGGAGGCCGTCGAGGAACTGCAGCGGATCGTCCCGACCTTCACCCCGCAGCACCCGTTCAACAGCCGGCGGCAGACGCTGCTCCGGGACGGGGACACCTACCTGCTGATCTCGCGGGGGAGCATGCGGGACTACCACTGCGTGTTCAAGGTGTGGGAACTGCTGTGGGACAGCAAGCGGCCGGAGGTGCAGGCGGAGCGCATCGCGGAGGAGTGAGCGGGAGGGGCGGATTTCAGCGAACAGCTGACAGATTTCGAAATCTGTCAGCTGTTCGCTGAAATCTGTCAGCTGAAATCTGTCAGCTGAAATCTGTCAGCTGAAATCTGTCAGCTGAAGCCTGCCGGCCGACCGCCCGACCGCCGCCCCCGGGTCGCTCGCCGTCACCCCACCCCGCACAGCCGCAGCAGCGCCGTGGCCGCCGCGCCCGCGACGACCACCGCCGGGAACGGCGCCCGACGCCAGGCGAGCACCCCCGCGACCAGCACGCCCGCCGGGCGCGCCCACCCTGCGAAGCCATGCCCCTGGGTCAGCGCGCCGGTCGCCACCAGCGCGACCAGCAGCACCGCCGCCGCGACGGCCAGCAGGTGCCGCAGCCGCTCCGAGAGCGCGAGCCGGCGCCCCAACAGCGGTCCGGCGACCCGGTAGGCGTACGTCCCGACCGCCAGCAGCAGGACGGCGCACAGCGGCATCATCGGGCTTCCCCCTTCACGGCCACCACGTCGACCGCGGCTACGGCGGCGGACCCGGCAGGTTCGGCAGACTCGGGAGTCCCAGCAGACTGGGCCGCCTCCCCCGCCTCCGACCGCCCGGCGAACAGCAGCCCGACCAGGGCCAGCAGCACCGGCAGTCCGGCCGGGACGAACGGCGTCGCCGCGACCGCCGCGACCGCGCCCACCAGCGCCGCCGTCCGGGTCCGGCGGTCCGCGAGCGAGGGCAGGACGAGCGCCAGCAGCACCGCAGGGAAGGCCGCATCCAGGCCCACCGCGTCCGTGTTCCCGATCAGCCCGCCCGCGAGCGCCCCGAGCACCACCGCGGCGTTCCACACCACGAACAGCGCGATCCCGCAGATCCAGAACGCCGCCCGGCGCTGGCGCGGGTCACGCTGCTGGATCGCGAACGCGGCGCTCTCATCGGTGAGCAGCTGGGCGCCCAACAGCCTTCGCCACCAAGGCCCTTGGAGCACATCGGCCACCGCGAACCCGAACGGCAGCAGCCGGGCGTTGAGCACCAGCCCGGTGGCGACGGCCGCGAGCGCGCCGCCGCCGGACAGCACCACGCCGACGGCGGCGAATTGCGAACCGCCCGCGAAGACGAGGGCGGAGAGGGCGATCGGCACCCAGAGGGGCAGGCCGCCGGACACGCTGATCGCGCCGAAGGAGGCGCCGACCAGGGCATCGGCGAGGCAGACCAAGGCGATGTCGCGAAGAGTGGCGTATTCCAGTGTTCGGAGTAGCGAACGCATGTCCATCAGAGTGAACCCGCTACCCGCAGTTCGTCAAGGCGAACAGGAAGACCGACAGAGCGAACGCACATCGGCGCGGACGACCGTGGCAGCATGAACGACACCAGGCACCGAGCAGCACCAAGCACCGAGCACCGGCAATCGACCAGTCGGGAACCGACCCGCAGACCGACCCGAGAGCCGCCCGAGAACCCGCCCGAGAAACGACAGAGGAGCCCGGAGAAAGCGTGAGTGGCGAGCATGAGTGACCAGACCTCCCAGCCCACGGGCGCCAACGGCTCCGGCACGGAGCTGATCGGCCAGATCGCCGCCTCCATCCGGCGTGAGCGCGAGCGCAGCGGTCTGTCGATGACCGAGCTGGCCCGGCGCGCGGGCATCGCCAAGTCGACGCTCTCGCAGCTGGAGTCGGGCGCGGGCAACCCGAGCGTGGAGACGCTCTGGGCGCTCGGGGTCGCGCTGAACGTGCCGTTCAGCCGCCTGGTCGACCCGCCGCGCCCGACCGTCAAGGTGCTGCGGGCCGGGGAGGGCCCGGTGACCCACTCCGAGCAGGCCAACTACGCGGCCACCGTGCTGTCCTCCTGCCCGCCGAACGCCCGGCGCGACATCTACCGGATCGAGGCCCAGCCGGGCGAGACCAGGGCCTCCGACCCGCACATGCCCGGCACCGTCGAGCACGTGATGATCGGCTCGGGCCGGGCCCTGGTCGGCCCGGCCGAGGCGCCGGTCGAGCTGGGCCCGGGCGACTACATCAGCTACCCGGGCGACGCCCCGCACCTGTTCCGTGCCCTGGCCCCGGACACCCTCGCGGTGATCGTGATGGAGCACATCTGACCGCCACGCCCCCGGGAGGCCAGCGGCCGGCTACTTCAACAGCCCGTCCAGGAAGGGGTTTCCGAACACCCGGTGCGGGTCGTGCCGGTCCAGTACGGCGACCGCCTCGTCCCAGCCGGGCCCGCCCCCGACGCGCAGGCTGTCGGGGATGACCCGGCCGAGCAGGTCCGGGTCGGCCCAGACCGCGTCGGCGGTGTAGGCCCAGCCCTTGGACCACTCGACGCGCGTTCCCGCTCGGGTGCCGTCGAAGGTGCGCAGCAGCCACTGCTCCAGGTCCCGGGCGAAGCGCTCCAGGCCGGGGGTGCCTGGGAGGGCGAGCACGTCGAGCCAGACCGCGGTGTCCCACTCCGGCCGGTCGGCCCGGGGCCGCAGCGCGGACAGCAGCGGCGGGCGGGCGCCGGGGACGCCGGAGGACGAAGGGTCGTCCAGGCCGGTGACCCGGATCTCCACCGCGCCGTTCACCGGGAACTCGCCCCGGGCCTGGTACTCGCCGAGCAACTGCCGGTAGTAGGCGGCGAATTCGCTGACCACCCACTGCAGGTCGGCGCGCTTGGTCAGGATCGCGTAGCCGTTGGCGGTGACCCGCAGCGTGGTGGGCCGGACGTACTGCAGCAGGGTGCGTGAGGGGCCCCAGAGGTCGGAGCGCAGGCCGCCGGCGAGCAGGTGGGTGATCAGGTCGCCGGTGAGCAGGTCGCGCAGCAGGCCGCCGGACAGCAGGACGTCGGTGAGGTCACCGGTGAGCGCCACCTTGGCGATGAGGTACTGGAGTTGGCCGAACAGCGGGGCCGATCCCCAGGCTCCGCTGACGATTTGGCCGGCCAGCCGGGCGACCGGTTCCGGAATGCTGTCCGAGAACGGGTAGTTGTAGGGCTGGTCGACGGCCCGGGCGGCGAGCGGCTTAGCCGAGGTGACGGTCCAGGTCTTGAGCCACGGGTAGTCGGTGTAGGCGAACCAGATCGCCTCGACCCGACCATCACGCTCGACGAAGTCGGCCAGGGTGCGCGGGCCGCCGCCGCCCAGCAGTCCGCCGAGCACTCCCCCGAGCAGTCCGCCGCCGCTGCCGCCGCCCGGGCGGGCGAACAACTCGGTGGCCGGGATGTCGAGTCGGCTGACGCAGCGCAGCGGCCGGTCGGCTCCAACCCGCAGCACGACCTCGGTGAGGAAGGCGCGCCCCAGGTGCACCAGGAAGGCGGCGCTGTCGGCCTCGGCGCGGTCGAAGGTGCGCAGGGTGTAGCGGCCGGTGGCCGGGTCGAGGACGACGGCGGTGAGCCGGACCACCTGGTTGCTGACCGAGCCGTAGCCGTGCCCGTCCGGCCGCAGTTCGCCGGCGGCGGGGGCGGCCGTACCGTGACCGCCGATGGCGAGCACGCCGCCGACGGTGAGGTCGCCCGGGGCCGGGCAGGCGGTCAGGCCGAGGCCCCGGTCGGCCAGGTGGGCGAGCAGCGCCTCCATGCTCGCGCCGGTCTGCGCCCGGACGGTGGTGGGCGAGTCGGCGGTGAGGGCGGTGAGGTGGCGGCTGGTGTCCAGGAGCAGCACGCGGGCGCTGTCCGGGGTCCCGTTGGCGACGGTGAGCGGCGCCCAGGTGTGCCGGTAGCCGGTGGCGCGCAGCCGCCAGCCGTTGGCGTATGCCCAGTCGGCGAGCGCCGGGACCTCCTCCGGGGTGCGCGGCGCACAGGTCCACAGCTGGTCGGTGCGGATCTCGCCGGACCAGTTCTGGAAGACCTGCTGGTAGAGCTCGGTGCCGGCGGGCAGGCCGGGCGGTACGGGTGTGGCGGCCTCGGCGCTGTCCGGGCCGACGGTTCCGCGCAGCAGCCAGGCCGCACCGCCGAGTGCCGCCGAGGCGCCGAGCAGCCGGCGTCTGCTCAGGCCGCTCCCCCGGTTGCGGCCCGGGTCGCTCCCCTCGCCGCCCGCTCGTCCGCCCGCTCCGCCGTTCACACCGGGTCCTGTGGTCATCCGGGTCCGCCCCCCTGCGCTGGTGTCCCCGGGCCGAGCTGCGGCGGTCCGGGGCGGGCCGGTGTCCGCCCGACCTTGGTCAGGAGCGTACGAAGCGCCGTACGGCCGTTTGAAGCGAACCGGCCAGATTCTCACTCCTTCGAGTGATCACGGCTCGAACAGCTGCGGCCCTCACCCGTGACGGCGCTCAACGCGGCGCCGCGAGGGCCGCCTCCGCGTAGTGCTGCCACCGCTCACCCGCCGCGTCGGGCACGCAGACCCAGTCCTTCATGGGCCGCCCGCCCGCCGGGTCGAACAGGTGCGCCCCCGCCAGCGCGAGGGCCTCCGCGTGCTCGGCCGAGTCCCGGCCCAGCCGGCAGACCAGTTCGTCCCCGGTCAGCCCGACGAAGGCCTTGCCGTCGGGGTCCTTCAGGCAGGGCATGCCGAACATCCGGGAGCGCCGGGCGCCGCGGGGCGCGAGTTCCTCGGCGATCGTCTCGTAGCGGGTGGCGGCGGCATCGTTGCTGGTCATGCCGCCATGGTGGGGCCCGACCTGGCGAACGGCCACCGCGGCCGTCCCGGCTCGTCGGCTGTTGCCCGGCTCCTCGGCGGGCACATAGATTGCTCTTGATCACCGACCCCGCCCGCCCGGAGGCCCCGCCATGCCCTCGTCCGCGCCGCTGACCGTCACCGTCGCCCAGCCCGTCTGCGCCGAGCCCGGGCGCCCGGACACCGTGTCCGTCAACGTCGAGCGGCACGCCGAGGCGGTCCGGGCGGCCGGGACCCGCCTGGTGGTGTTCCCCGAGCTGTCGCTGACCGGTTACGACCTGGCCGCCCCCGCCGTCGACCCGGCGGACCCGCGGCTCGCCCCGCTGGTCGAGGCCTGCGCCGCCACCGGCGCCCTCGCACTGGTCGGCGCGCCGGTCAGGGAGGTCGGCGGGCCCGAGTCCATCGCCACCCTGGCGGTCACCGGCGAGGGTGCCGCCGTGGTCTACCGGAAGATGCGGCTGCACGGCGAAGGCGAGCCCGACCGTTTCACCCCGGGCGAGAAGCCCGTCGTACTGGAGCTGGACGGCCTGCGGCTCGGTCTCGCGATCTGCGCCGACGCCGCCGATCCGACTCACGCCGAGGAGACCGCCGCCCTCGGCATCGACGCCTACGTCGCCTCCACCCTGTACGGTCCGGGCGCCGCGCAGGCCGAGCGGCGGGACGGCCACTGCCGGGCCCGTTCCACCGCACACGGGGTCTGGGTCGTGCTGTCCACCTCCGCGGGCCTCACCGGCGTGTTCCCGGACAGCTCGGGTGGCTCCGGCGTCTGGGCGCCGGACGGTGAGGTGGTCGCCCGGGCCGGCACCGCGGCGGGCGACCTGGCCCGCGCCGAGCTGACCCGGCGGTGACGGGCCCGCCGGTGGATCATTCGGCCCCGGGTGGAAATACCCGGGGCCCGCGCGGGGCTGTCGTGATCGGTGAATCACTGAACCAGTGGATCGGCGGATCGATGGACCGGCCGATCGGCGGACCCGTGACCGGGCCGAGCGGGCCCGTACAGGAGGTGCAGCGCGCGATGGGTGACGAGCGGGAGAAGCCGCGGGAGTACCGGATCGAGCACGACTCGATGGGCGAGGTGCGGGTGCCGGCCGCCGCGAAGTGGCAGGCACAGACCCAGCGGGCGGTGGAGAACTTCCCGGTGTCCGGCCAGCGGCTGGAGCGCGCGCACATCGCCGCGCTGGCCCGGATCAAGGCGGCCGCGGCCCGGGTCAACGCCCGCCTCGGGGTCCTGGACGAGGAGACGGCCGGGGCGATCACGGCGGCGGCCGAGGAGGTCGCGGAGGGCCGCTGGGACGACCAGTTCCCGGTGGACGTATTCCAGACCGGTTCGGGCACCTCGTCCAACATGAACGCCAACGAGGTGATCGCCACCCTGGCCGGCGAGCGGCTCGGGCGACCGGTGCACCCGAACGACCAGGTGAACGCGAGCCAGTCGTCCAACGACGTGTTCCCGTCCTCGATCCACATCGCGGCGACCGCCGCCGTCACCCACGACCTGATCCCGGCACTGGAGCACCTGGCGGAGGCACTGGAGCGCAAGGCCGCCGAGTTCGCCCAGGTGGTCAAGTCGGGCCGCACGCACCTGATGGACGCCACGCCCGTCACCCTCGGCCAGGAGTTCGGCGGCTACGCGGCGCAGGTGCGGCACGGGCGGGAGCGGCTGCTGGCGACACTCCCCCGGGTCGCCGAACTGCCGCTCGGTGGAACGGCGGTGGGCACCGGCATCAACACTCCGCCCGGCTTCCCGGCGGCGGTCATCGAGGAGGTGTCCCGCGCCACCGACCTGCCGCTGACCGAGGCCCGGGACCACTTCGAGGCGCAGGGCGCCCGGGACGCGCTGGTCGAGCTGAGCGGCCAACTGCGCACGGTGGCGGTCGGGTTCACGAAGATCGCGAACGACCTGCGGTGGATGGGCTCCGGTCCGCGCACCGGCCTCGGCGAGATCAACCTGCCGGACCTGCAGCCCGGTTCGTCCATCATGCCGGGCAAGGTGAACCCGGTGCTGCCCGAGGTGGTGCTGATGGTCGCCGCCCAGGTGGTGGGCAACGACGCGACGGTGACGCTGGCCGGCGCGAGCGGCAACTTCGAGCTGAACGTGATGCTCCCGGTGATCGCCCGCAACGTGCTGGAGTCGGTGCGGCTGCTGGCCAACAGCGCCCGGCTGCTGGCGGACCGGACGGTGGACGGCGTCACCGCCAACGTCGAGCGGGCCCGCGAGTACGCGGAGTCCTCGCCCTCGGTGGTGACGCCGCTGAACCGGTACATCGGGTACGAGGAGGCGGCGAAGGTCGCCAAGCAGGCGCTGGCCGAGCGGAAGACGATCCGTCAGGTGGTGCTGGAGCGCGGCTACGTCGAGCAGGGCAAGCTCACCGAGGAACAGTTGGACCAGGCCCTGGACGTGCTGCGGATGACACACCCGTAGCCACCCCGCCCCGGCCGGACGTGCGCCGGGGCGCGGCGGGCTCGCGCCCTCCGCGCCCCGGACACGGGCTGGGGGGAAGATCAGCCCTTGGCGCGGCCGGCCCGGCCGAGCCGCATCGCTGCTCCGTTCGCCGTGATCGTGGCCATCGAGATCGCCGCGAGACCGAGCAGGAACATCACGGCGCCGACGATGACGCAGGTGGTGATGTTCTTGCCGCGCGCGACGGACCCCGAGATGACCCAGGGGGAGAGGATCGTCCAGATACCGAGCGCGGCGGCCGCCCAGGCCCGCGCGTGTGTCCGTTCGTAGGCCGATCCGTAGCCGGCCATCAGCGCCGTGTACGCCAGACCCACGATCAGGCAGGTCACGGTCAGGGTGCTGAAAGCGGTGAAACCGACGATCCACGGCGATGTCGCCAGGAAGAGGCCGGCCAGTACTGCCAGGGCTTCCACGCCCTGGGCGCGAGGGGTCGAGGTGACCCGCTCGTAGTGTTCCCGGAGTTCAACGATGTCCGGGTGGTGCTCCATGCCCGTCGGCATATGGGTTGCCACCGATACCACCTCCTGTGGCTCGGACCATGGAAGGGGCTTGCCCCGTACCCATTCTGGCGCTTATCCATGGTTTTGCACCCGATGGTCCGGAATGATCGATAACCATCTGATCACGCCGGTGACCTGCGTCTCAACACTCCGAGGGCCCATTGCCTATGCAACTCGTTGCATAGGAGGATGCGGGCATGGCACTGGAGCACGCGATCCTCGTCTCGCTGCTGGAGCAGCCCGGCTCCGGCTACGAGCTGGCCCGACGCTTCGACCGCTCCATCGGGCGCTTCTGGACCGCCACCCACCAGCAGATCTACCGGGTGCTACGGCGGATGGAGGCGGACGGCTGGATCGCGGCGGAGGAGGTCGCCCAGGACGGCCGCCCGGACAAGAAGGTCTACTCGGCCGCCGAGCCCGGACGGGTCGCGTTGGCCGGCTGGCTGCGCGAACCGGTCGAGCCGGAGACCGTGCGACACGAGCTGGCGGTCAAGATCCGCGCCGCCGCCTTCGACGACCCTGGCGCGCTGATCTCCGAGGTCGAGCGGCACCGGGAGAGCCACGCCGCCCTGCTCGCCCGCTACCTGCACGGCGAGCAGCGGGACTTCCCCGACCTCTCCGCGCTCGACGCCCGGCAGGATCTCCAGCACGTGGTGCTGCGCGGCGGCATCGAGTACGAGCGGATGACCCTCGCCTGGCTGGACGACGTGCTCACCACGCTGCGCCGGCTCGCTGGCGAGGGGCGGGGGCAGGGTTCGGATGACAGAGTCTGAAATCTGTCATCCGAAATCTGTTACCTGAACTCTGTTCGCTGAGCTCCGTTCGCTGAGCTCCGTTCGCCGAAAGTCGCCATCCGAACACCGTCGCCTGACGCCTGTTCGCCGAGCCCTCATACCCTCGACCCCCGGGAGCCCCTGATGCTCTTCAACCCGCGCACCTACGACCCCGCGCAGTTCGACGAGCCGACCCGCCGCCTGCTGCGCGCGACCGTCGACTGGTTCGAGTCCCGCGGCAAGAAGGCGCTCATCGACACCTACATCGACCGCACCTGGTACGCCGACTTCCTCGAATTCGCCGCCCGGGAAGGCCTGTTCGCGGAGTTCCTGACCCCCTCCGCGGCCGACCCCGACAAGCGCTGGGACACCGCGCGGATCGCCGAGCTGAACGAGATCCTCGGCTTCTACGGCCTCGGCTACTGGTACACCTGGCAGGTCACCATCCTGGGCCTCGGCCCGGTCTGGCAGAGCGAGAACGAGGCCGTCCGGGCCCGCGCCGCCAAGCTCCTCGCCGAGGGCCACGTGATGGCCTTCGGCCTGTCCGAGCGCACCCACGGCGCCGACATCTACTCCACCGACATGATCCTCACCCCGGACGGCGAGGGCGGCTTCACCGCGACCGGCCCCAAGTACTACATCGGCAACGGCAACGTGGCCGGCCTGGTCTCGGTCTTCGGCCGCCGCTCGGACGTCGAGGGCCCGGAGGGCTACGTCTTCTTCGCCGCCGACAGCCGCCACGAGGCGTACCACCTGGTCAAGAACGTGGTGAACGCCCAGATGTACGTCAGCGAGTTCCGGCTGGAGGACTACCCGGTCCGCGCCGAGGACGTGCTGCACACCGGCCAGGCCGCCTTCGACGCCGCGCTGAACACCGTCAACGTCGGCAAGTTCAACCTCTGCACCGCCTCGGTCGGCATCTGCGAGCACGCGATGTACGAGGCCGTCACGCACGCCCACAACCGGGTGCTGTACGGCCGGAAGGTCACCGACTTCCCGCACGTGCGACGGGAGTTGACCGACGCCTACGCGCGCCTCGTGGCGATGAAGCTGTTCAGTGCCCGGGCCGTGGACTACTTCCGCACCGCCTCCCCCGAGGACCGCCGCTACCTGCTGTTCAACCCGATGACCAAGATGAAGGTCACCACCGAGGGCGAGAAGGTCATCGACCTGATGTGGGACGTCATCGCGGCCAAGGGCTTCGAGGCGGACACCTACTTCGACAAGGCCGCCAAGGACATCCGCGGCCTGCCGAAGCTGGAGGGCACCGTCCACGTCAACCTGGCGCTGATCCTCAAGTTCATGGGCAACTACCTGTTCGCGCCCGCCGACTACGCCCCGGTGCCGACCCGCCTGGACGCCGCCGACGACACCTTCCTGTTCCGCCAGGGTCCGGCCCGCGGCCTCGGCGCGATCCGCTTCCACGACTGGCGCACCGCCTACGACCGCCACGCGGAGCTTCCGAACGTCGCCCGCTTCCGCGAGCAGGCCGACGGCTTCTGCGAGTTGCTGCTCAAGCACGCGCCGGGCAAGGAGCAGCAGGCCGACCTGGACTTCCTGCTGGAGATCGGCCAGCTGTTCGCTCTGATCGTCTACGGCCAGCTGGTGCTGGAGCAGGCCGAGTTGACCGACCTGCCGGCCGACGTGCTGGACCAGATCTTCGACGCGCTGGTCCGCGACTTCTCCGCGCACGCCACCGAGCTGCACGGCAAGTCCTCCACCACCGAGGAGCAGGCCGCCTGGGCGCTGGCGAACGTGCGCCGCCCGGTCGCGGACGCGGAGCGCGCGGCGAAGGTGTGGGCGCGGGTCGAGGCGCTCTCGGGCGTCTACGAGATGCAGCCGTAAGGCGGGGAACACCGGGTAAGACCCCGGGGGTGCCGGTCGGCGGGCCGGCACCCCCGGATCACCTCCGGCGGGCTCAGCCGTCGCCGCGCCCCGTGTGATCACCACGTCGGGCCGGTGCCGCTCGACCGATCCCGCCCAACGCCGCGTCCGCGCCCGTGTCGGCGGAGGTGTCCGACCCGGGCATCGTGGGCGCGGCGGTGGCGCTCCGGGCTGTGTGCGACGTGATCAGCGCGACCGTCTGCTGCGTGCCGCCGCTCTGGCTCCCGCGCCAGCCGTGTCCCGGGCCCGCCCTGACACGCCCGGGAGCGGCCTGCCGGATCGGCGTACGGTGGTACGTGGAGGCCGTGTCATGCACGTCACCGGAACCCACTTCACCGACCGCACCGACGCGGGCCGGCGCCTGGCCGCCCGCCTCGGCCACCTGGGCGCTCCCGACACCGTGGTGGTCGCGCTGCCGCGCGGCGGGGTGCCGGTGGCCGCCGAGGTGGCGGCGGCGCTCGCCGCGCCGCTGGACATCTGCGTGATCCGCAAGCTCGGCGTGCCGTACCAGCCCGAGCTGGGCATGGGGGCGATCGGCGAGGACGGCGTGCGGGTGCTGAACGAGCAGGTCATCCGGATCGCCGGGGTCACCGATGACCAGCTGGCGGCGGTGGAGCGCAGCGAGCGCGCCGAGTTGGAGCGCCGGGCCCGCGCCTACCGGGGCGACCGTCCGGCCGCCGACCTGCGTGGGCGCACCGTGGTCGTGGTGGACGACGGCATCGCCACCGGCTCCACCGCCAAGGCCGCCTGCCGGATCGTCCGGGCGCGCGGCGCGGCGCGGGTGGTGCTGGCCGTCCCGGTGGCGCCCCCGGACTGGACGGACCGCCTGACCGAGGTCGCCGACGAGCTGATCTGCGTCGACACGCCGTCCCCGTTCTTCGCGATCGGCGAGTTCTACGCCGACTTCTCGCAGACCGACGACGAGGAGGTGCTGGCGCTGCTGGCCCAGGCCTGGGGCGAACAGCCCCCGGAGCCCGCCCCGGTCGACCGCGAGCTGGTGCTGCCCGCCGCCGGGGTCCGGCTCGCGGGCCGGCTGACCGTCCCGGGCGGGGCGCGCGGGGTCGTGGTCTTCGCGCACGGCAGCGGCAGCGGGCGGCACAGCCCGCGCAACCGGTACGTCGCCCGCTACCTGAACCGCGCCGGGCTGGGCACGCTGCTGTTCGACCTGCTGACCGAGGCCGAGGAGCCGGACCGGCGCAAGGTGTTCGACGTCGGCCTGCTGGGTTCGCGGCTGACCGCCGTCGCCGGGCAGCTGGACGGACTCACGGCGACCCGGGGCCTGCCGCTCGGCCTGTTCGGCGCCAGCACCGGTGCCGCAGCCGCTTTGCACACCGCCGGCGAGCTGGGCCCTGCGGTGCGCGCCGTGGTCTCCCGGGGCGGGCGCCCGGACCTCGCCGGACCGGAGGTGCTGGGCCGGGTGAGTGCCCCGACGCTGCTGCTGGTCGGCGCGCTGGACACCGTCGTGATCGACCTCAACCGGCAGGCCCGGGCCCGGCTGCGCTGCGAGAGTGAGCTCGTGGTGGTGCCGCACGCGAGCCACCTGTTCGAGGAGCCGGGAACGCTCGACCGGGTCGCCGAACTGGCCGGGGACTGGTTCCTGCACCACCTCCCACCTGCCGGGACGTCCACCGAGCCGTCCGGCGGTACGTCCGGCGTCCCCTCCGGTGACTCGTCCGGCGAGAGCCCGTAGTGGCCGTTGCGCAGTATTCGTGCGACAACCATTGCGGAGCAGCGCATTTTGCGCAGCCCGAGACGGGATTTCCTAATCAGCTTGTACACATTGAGCAGTGAAAAATCGACCTGTTGCCCAACCACTCCGACAGGAGCAAGCTCTGCGCCAGCCGCACCGCCACCCGTTCGCCGTGCGGCCGCGATCCACGCGATCCAGCAAAAGCCTCAGCGCCGAGGCCCAGAGTGGAGGAACGAGCGATGACCCCGCAGACCCACGCCCTTGAGCTGACCCCCGAGGAGCGCGAGGCCGGTCTCGACGCCGACCAGCTGCGCCGCCTCGTCGGCCTCGTCGAGCACGACGCCGCTACCGACCCGTTCCCGGTCACCGCCCAGGACGCGGTCGTCTTCGTGGTCGGCAACGCCACCCAGACGGCCCAGTTCTACCAGGTCGTGTTCGGCATGGAGCTGGTCGCCTACTCCGGCCCGGAGACCGGCCGCCGCGACCGCAAGGCCTACGTGCTCCGCTCCGGCTCCTGCCGCTTCGTGATCAAGGGCGGCGTCCGGCCGGACAGCCCGCTGCTGGACCACCACCGCCGCCACGGCGACGGCGTGGTCGACCTCGCCCTGGAGGTCCCGGACGTCGACAAGTGCATCGAGCACGCCCGCGCGACCGGCGCCACCGTCCTGGAGGAGCCGAACGACGTCTCGGACGAGAACGGCACCGTGCGCCGCGCGGCCATCGCCACCTACGGCGAGACCCGCCACACCCTGATCGACCGCTCCCGCTACCACGGCCCGTACCTGCCGGGCTACGTCGCCGCGCAGAGCAGCGTCACCCACCCGGAGGGCTCGCCCAAGCGCCTGTTCCAGGCCCTCGACCACGCCGTGGGCAACGTCGAGCTGGGCCGGATGGACGAGTGGGTCCGGTTCTACAACCGGGTCATGGGCTTCGTGAACATGGCCGAGTTCGTCGGCGACGACATCGCCACCGAGTACTCCGCCCTGATGTCCAAGGTCGTCGCCAGCGGCAACCACCGGGTGAAGTTCCCGCTCAACGAGCCGGCCATCGCCAAGAAGAAGTCCCAGATCGACGAGTACCTGGAGTTCTACACCGGCCCGGGCTGCCAGCACATGGCGCTCGCCACCAACGACATCCTCACCACCGTGGACGTGCTGCGTTCGCGCGGCGTGGAGTTCCTCAACACCCCGGACGCGTACTACGACGACCCGGAGCTGCGCGAGCGGATCGGCAAGGTCCGGGTGCCGATCGAGGAGCTGAAGAAGCGCGGCATCCTGGTCGACCGCGACGAGGACGGCTACCTGCTGCAGATCTTCACCAAGCCGATCGGCGACCGCCCCACCGTCTTCTACGAGTTCATCGAGCGCCACGGTTCGCTGGGCTTCGGCAAGGGCAACTTCAAGGCGCTGTTCGAGTCCATCGAGCGCGAGCAGGACCGTCGCGGCAACCTGTGAGCGTCGGCCAACCCTGATTGACGCCGGCCCTGACGGACGGTCGAGGAGGAGCACGGAGATGGCGTACTACCGGCAGCTGGGCAACATCCCGCCCAAGCGGCACACCCAGCACCGCACACCCGAAGGCGGGCTGTACTACGAGGAGTTGATGGGCGAGGAGGGGTTCTCCTCCGACTCGTCGCTGCTCTACCACCGGGGCATCCCCTCGGCGGTGGTCAACGCGGTGCCCTGGGAGCTGCCGGACCAGTCCACGGTACCCAACCATCCCCTGCTCCCCCGCCACCTCAAGCTGCACGAGCTGTTCGCGGGCCAGGAGTGGAAGTCCGCGGACGTCGTGAGCAGCCGCCGCCTGGTCCTCGGCAACGGTGACGTGCGGATCTCGTACGTCGCCGCCGGGGCCCCGAGCGAGCTGTACCGCAACGGGCTCGGCGACGAGTGCGTGTACGTGGAGTCCGGCTCGGGCACGGTCGAGACGGTCTTCGGCTCGATCGAGGTCGGCCAGGGCGACTACGTGATCATCCCGCGGGCCACCACCCACCGCTGGGTGCCGTCCGGGGACGAGCCGCTGCGCGCCTACTGCATCGAGGCGAACAGCCACATCACCCCGGTCAAGCGCTACCTGTCCAAGTACGGGCAGCTGCTGGAGCACGCGCCGTACTGCGAGCGGGACTTCCGCGGGCCGGTCGGCCCGCTCGTGGTCGACACCCCCGGGGACGTCGACGTACTGGTCAAGCACCGTGGCCCGAGCGGGGTTTCGGGCACCCGCTACACCGTGCCGCACCACCCCTTCGACGTGGTCGGCTGGGACGGCTGCCTGTACCCGTACGCCTTCAACATCAGCGACTTCGAGCCGATCACCGGCCGGATCCACCAGCCGCCGCCGGCCCACCAGGTGTTCGAGGGCAACAACTTCGTGATCTGCAACTTCGTCCCCCGCAAGGTGGACTACCACCCGTTGTCGATCCCGGTTCCGTACTACCACGCCAACGTGGACAGTGACGAGGTCATGTTCTACTGCGGCGGCGACTACGCGGCCCGCAAGGGCTCGGGCATCGCCCAGGGCTCGATCTCGCTGCACCCCGGCGGGCACACCCACGGTCCGCAGCCGGGCGCCTACGAGCGCAGCATCGGCGCGGAGTTCTTCGACGAGCTGGCGGTCATGGTGGACACCTTCCGGCCGCTGGAGCTCGGCGAGGGAGGGCGGGCCAGCGAGGACGCCGGCTATGCCTGGACCTGGGCCGGTCGGGGGCCCGGGCGATGAGCGCTCCGGTCTCCGCGGGGGTGATCCCCGAGCTGTTCCGCGGGCTCTTCGACGACGCGGCGGTGTTCCCCCCGGGGAACCTGCCGGTCGCCGAGGCGGTACCCGCGCACCGCGTCCACCGCGCGGCCTGGTACGCCGAGGCGGTCGGCCCGTTCCTCTGCGGGGCGGGCCGGCTGGGCGAGTTGGCCGCAGTGCCCCCGGCCTCCGGTGCTGTGGGCGGCGCGACCGCGGGAGGTGTGGAGGAGGCGGGCGCCGCGCCGCTCAGGGTCGGACTCGTGCTGCCGGGGGGCAGTGCGGAGCTCGCACCGGCGCTCGCCGCCGCCGCACCGTTCGAGCTGGCCGGCGTCGAACTGGCCGCCAAGGACGCCGCCGAGGCGGTCGCCGAGCTGGACCGGCTGCTGCCTCCACACGTGCCGGCCGCCGTCGAGCTACCGCGCGAACTCCTGCGCGGGGACGGGCTGGACGCGGTGCTGGACGTGCTGGTCGACAGCCCGTACCGGGCGAAGTTCCGCACCGGCGGGCTGGTCGCCGAGGCGTTCCCGGACGAGGACGAGCTGGCCGCCTTCCTCACCGGCTGCGCGCAGCGCGGCCTGCCGTACAAGTGCACGGCCGGGCTGCACAACGCCGTCCGGCACACCGACCCGGAGACCGGCTTCGAGCATCACGGCTTCCTGAACGTGCTGCTGGCCGCGCAGGAGACCGACCGGGCGGCAGCGGCGGCGGTGCTGGCGGAACGGGACGGCGAGGCGCTGGCCAAGGCGGTACGCGCGCTGACCGACCGTCAGGTTACCGTGATCCGCAACTCGTTCACCGCGTTCGGCACCTGCAGCATCGCCGAGCCGCTGGGCGACCTGGCCGCGCTCGGCCTGCTGTCGTCGCCCGATCCACTGCCCCAGGAGGACCGTTGAGCACCACCCCCAGCAGCTGGCTCGCCAGCGCCCAGGACTCGCCGTTCGGCGTGCACAACCTGCCGCACGGCGTCTTCACCGCCGCCGACCAGCCCGGCCGGCGCCGGATCGGCGTGCGGGTCGGGGACTTCGTGCTGGACGCCGGGGCGGCCGCCCACGCGGCCGGGGCGCCGTCCGTGCTGCTGGCCGCGGACTCGCTCAACCCGCTGATGGCGGCCGGGCGTTCGGCCTGGACGCAGGTCCGGGCCGACCTGACCCGCTGGCTGACCGACGAGTCCTTCCGCGAGGCGGTCGCGCCCGCGCTGCTGCCGGCCGACGAGGTCGAGCTGCACCTGCCGTTCGAGGTCGCGGACTACGTCGACTTCTACGCCTCCGAGCACCACGCGACCAACCTGGGCCGGATCTTCCGCCCGGGCTCGGAGCCGCTCACCCCCAACTGGAAGCACCTGCCGATCGGCTACCACGGCCGGGCGGGCACCGTGGTGGTCTCCGGCACGCCGGTGGTGCGTCCGCACGGGCAGCGCAAGGCGCCCGCCGACGCCGCGCCGACCTTCGGGCCGTCGCGCCGGCTGGACATCGAGGCCGAGGTCGGCTTCGTCGTCGGCACGCCGTCGCAGCTGGGGCGGCCGGTCGTGCTGGACGACTTCCGCGAGCACGTGTTCGGCGTCTGCCTGCTCAACGACTGGTCGGCGCGCGACATCCAGGCCTGGGAGTACGTGCCGCTCGGCCCCTTCCTCGGCAAGTCCTTCGCGACCTCGGTCTCGCCGTGGATCGTGCCGCTGGACGCCCTGCAGCACGCCCGGGTCGCGCCGCCGGAGCGCGACGTCGAGCCGCTGCCGTACCTGGACGACCGCGGCAACGAGCCGTGGGGCCTGGACCTGGCGATGGAGGTTCGACTGAACGGGCACCTGGTCTCCCGGCCGCCGTTCGCCGCGATGTACTGGACGGCGCAGCAGCAGCTGGCCCACATGACCGTCAACGGCGCCTCGCTGCGCACGGGCGACCTGTTCGCCTCGGGCACGGTCAGCGGGCCGGAGCCGGACACCCGCGGTGCGCTGATCGAGCTGACCTGGAACGGCGAGGAGCCGCTGAAGCTGCCGGACGGGACGACCCGGACCTTCCTGGAGGACGGCGACGAGGTCGTCATCACGGCGACGGCCCCGGGGCCGGACGGCGCGGTGGTCGGGTTCGGCGAGGTCGCGGGGCGGGTGCGGGGCTGAGATCCCGCAGCTGCCGGCCGAGGCGCGCAGCTGCCCGGCTGACGGCTGACCGCTGACGGGGTTCAGACTTCAGCGAACAGATAACAGATGACGGATAGCAGCTGACAGAGTTCATCATCTGTCAGCTGTTATCCGTTTGCCCACCTTTGCCAACAGCCCGCCCTTACAGCCCCGCCCCACCCGTGGCGTCGATGACCCGCCCGGTGACCCAGCGCGCATCCTCGGAGGCCAGGAACGCGACGATGTCCGCGATGTCCTCCGGCTGACCGACCCGGCCGAGCGCCGCGACCGAGGCCGCGTAGGCCTCCGCCTCGACATTGCCGCGCAGCCAGCCGGCGTTGACGTCGGTGTCCACGATGCCGGGCGCGACCGAGTTGGCGGTGATTCCGCGCGGGCCGAGCTGCTTGGCCAGGTTGAGCGTGAAGGTGTCCAACGCGCCCTTGGTCGCGCCGTAGGCGATGATCTCCGGCATGGCCAGCCGGGCGGCGCCGCTGGAGATGTTGATGATCCGCCCGCCGTCCCGCATCCGCTTCAACCCGTGCTCGACGGCGAAGAACGGCGCCCGGACGTTGACCGCGAACACCTCGTCGAACCCCTCCTCGGTCAGCCCGTCGAGGTCCGAACTGCGCCCGATCCCGGCGTTGTTCACGATGATGTCGACTCCGCCGCCCGGCCCGTACGCGCCGATCCCGGCATCGAAGGCCTCCCACAGCGCGGCCGCGTCCCCGTGCCGTCCGAGTTCGGCGCGTACCGCGAAGGCCTGCCCGCCGTCACCCCGGATGCCCTCGACCACGTCCCGGGCGTAGCCGACCGCGACGACGGCGCCGTCCCGCCCGGGCAGCCTCTACGCCGCCTTCGGCGACAAGAGGACGCTCTTCGAGGAGGTCGTCCGCCACTACGGCAGCACCCGGGTCGGCGCCTTCGCGGGCCGCGCCCTGGAGGAGGAGACCACCGCCCGCGCGGCGATCGCCCGCATCCTGCGCGAGGCCGCCGCCACCTACCCCGATCCCTCGCACCCGGCCGGCTGCCTGGTGATCACCGCCGCCACCAACGTCTCCCCACAGGACGCCGAGGTCCAGGCCCAGCTTCGCGACCTGCGCAACCGCAACCTGCGGGCCTTCGAGGACCGGCTCCGCGCCGCCCGACAGGAGGGCGAACTGCCGCCCGACGCCGACCCGAAGGCCCTGGCCGGCTACTTCGCCGCGGTCGTCCAGGGCATGTCCCAGCAGGCCCGCGACGGCGCCACCGCCGCCGACCTGGCCCGCACCGCCGAACTCGCCCTGCGCGCCTGGCCGTGACGCACCCGCCGCACCCCCGTCCAAGCGGCGTGATCACCGGCACGGTGATCACAACAGCCCCCCCGGTACGGTGGACCGTGGAATTCCACATCACCGAGGGACGGGAGCGGGTCCGATGAACGCAGAGGCGGCGGAGGTTCAGACCTTCCTGGACCGCGCCAACGACGGCGGCGACGACGGCGGCCTCGGCCGGATCGTCCTGAACCGCCCGCGGGCGCTCAACTCGCTGACCCACGGCATGGTCACCGCCCTGCGCACGACCCTGAACGACTGGGCCGCCGACGACCGGGTGCGCGCCGTCGTGCTGACCGGCGCCGGCGAGCGCGGCCTCTGCGCGGGCGCGGACATCCGCGCGATGCACGACGACGCCAAGGCGGGCGGGGCCGGCACCCGCGCCTTCTTCCGCGACGAGTACCGGCTGAACGCGCTGATCGCCGACTATCCGAAGCCGTACGTCGCGGTGATGGACGGCATCACCATGGGCGGCGGCGTCGGCCTGTCCGCCCACGCCGCGGTACGGATCGTCACCGAGCGCTCCACGGTCGCGATGCCCGAGACCCGGATCGGCCTCGTCCCGGACGTCGGCGGCAGCCGCCTGCTCGCCCACGCCCCGGGCGAGTTGGGCACCCACCTCGGACTCACCTCGGCCTCGATGGGCCCCGGCGACGCCCTGCTGTGCGGCTTCGCGGACCACTACGTCCCGTCCGCGCGCCTGCCCGAGCTGCTCGACGCCCTCGCCCGTAGCGCCGATCCGGCCGCCACCGTCACCGAGCACGCCGAGGCCGCCCCGCCCGCCGCGCTCGCCGCCCGGCGCGAGTGGATCGACGCCTGCTACGCGGCCGACACCGTCGAGGAGATCGTCGACCGGCTGCTCGACTCCGGTGTGCCGGAGGCGAAGGAGGCCGCCGAACTGGTCCTCGGGAACTCCCCCACCGCCGTCAAGGTCACCCTGGCCGCGCTGCGCCGGGCCCGGACGCTGCCCTCGCTGAAGGCCGTACTGGACCAGGAATACCGCATCTCCTGCGCCGCGCTGGACGGCCACGACCTGGTCGAGGGCATCCGCGCCCAGGTCGTCGACAAGGACCGCAACCCGCGCTGGTCGCCGGGCACGCTCGACGAGGTGACGGAGGCCGACGTCGCGCGCTTCCTCGCCCCGCGCGAGGGCGACGAGCTGGGCCTGGCCTGACCATCGGACCGGACCGGATCCACCGACTCCCCTACCCGGCCGCCTGGAGCCCGCCACGCCCCACCCGGTGCCGCCGACCGCTCCGCCTGACCGACCGCTCCACTGATCCCGTCCACCGTCGATGCCGAGGGGATCGCGGAGTGGCGCGACAGTCGGTGACGGTCGCGGCCCCGGCCGCGCCGGTCCGCCGGGGCGAGGTCAAGGCCGAGACCGTTCGGCTGGGTGAGGAGCGCTACGGCGTCCGGTTCCGAGGGGCCCCGCCACGCTGGTGACCGGCGTCTCGCATGCCAAGACTGGCGCAAGGCGGGGCGCGTCGTAGATCGTTGGGTGGTCAGGGCGCGCCCGTGCGGCGCCGAGCAGCGGAATGGGAGTCAACGGCGATGACCGAGACCGAGACCTACGAGACGATCCTGGTCGAGCGCAAGGGCCGGGTGGGGCTGATCACGCTCAACCGGCCCAAGGCGCTCAACGCGCTGAACACCCAGCTGATGAACGAGGTGGTGGCGGCCGCCACCGCCTTCGACCGGGACCCGGAGATCGGGTGTCTGGTGATCACCGGTTCGGAGAAGGCCTTCGCGGCCGGCGCCGACATCAAGGAGATGCAGGGCAACCACTTCCCGGACGTCTACCTGGACGACTGGCTGGGCCCCTGGGACCGGCTCGGCCAGCTGCGCAAGCCGGTCGTCGCGGCGGTGGCCGGCTTCGCGCTGGGCGGCGGCTGCGAGCTGGCGATGCTGTGCGACATCCTGCTGGCGGCGGACACCGCGAAGTTCGGGCAGCCGGAGATCAAGCTCGGTGTGATCCCGGGCATCGGCGGCTCGCAGCGGCTGACCCGGGCGGTCGGCAAGGCGAAGGCGATGGAGCTGTGCCTGACCGGCCGGATGATGGGCGCCGAGGAGGCCGAGCGGGCCGGCCTGGTCTCCCGCATCGTCCCGGCCGACCAGCTGCTCGCGGAGGCGCTGGCCACCGCCGAGACCGTCGCGGCGATGTCCACCCCGGCGGCGATCATGATGAAGGAGAGCGTCAACCGCGCCTTCGAGACCACGCTCGCCGAGGGCGTCCGCTTCGAGCGCCGGCTCTTCCACGCGGCCTTCGCCACGGCGGACCAGAAGGAGGGCATGGCGGCCTTCGCCGAGAAGCGCCCGCCGAAGTTCGAGAACCGCTGACGGCGCACAACTGACGGATGACGGCTGACAGATTTCATCATCTGAAATCTGTCAGCCGTCATCTGTTCGCGGGCATCCGTTCGCCGTCACCCGACACCCACTACCGTCGCCCGGCCCCGGCGTCCCGTCGCCGCCACCGCGCGTCACCCCTCCTCCACCAGCACCGTGTTGAGCCGCGCCAGTCCGCTGCGGGTGGCGGCGACCACGATCAGATCGCCCGGGGTCAGCCGCCGGGTGCGGTCCGGGAAGTTCCACTGCAGGTGGTCGCTACGTGCGAAGCGGGCGGCGATCACCCGGACTCCGCCCGGGTCCTCCAGGTCGTGCCGGTTCAGGCCGATCAGCCCGCTGCTGTCCTCCACCGTCAGCTCGGCGATCAGCAGCGCGTGCCGGAACACCGACAGCGTCCCGCGCACCTCGCTGCCCATCAGGGCGGCGGCGAAGGCAGGTGCGGCCAGGTAGGACACCGACCGGGAGGCCGCGTTGTCCAGCGTCTTGTAGAAGTGGCCGGCGAAGTTGTCGTCGAACAGCCGCACCACCACCCGCACCTCGGGGTTGCCGTGCCGCGCCTCCAGTGCCGCCTCCAGGTTGGTGGCGTCGTCCCCGCTGACCGCGACCACCGCCCGGCTGTGCTTCAGCCGGGCCCGGCGCAGCTGCTCCTCGAACGGCCCGTCGCCCAGCACCACCGGGATGCCGAGCGCCCGGACGGCGGCGATGCCGCGGGCCTGCGGGTCGCGTTCCATGCAGACCACCGGCACGCCCATCTCGTGCAGCTGGGTCGCGACACGGGTGCCGACGTTGCCGAGCCCGACGACGATGACGTGGTCCCGGGTGCCCGCGCTGGGGTTGCGGGGCAGCCCTCGCCGCCCGGAGCCGAGCACCTCGACCGCGATGGCGGTGGCGACCGGCGCGAAGGTGATCCCGCAGATGGTGATGACCACCTGGGCGACCCGTTGCCAGAGCCCGCCCGTCCCGGTCCCGGCGGCGACGTCGGCCTGCTGGTCGGGCTGGGCGGCGCCGGCCAGGTCGAGCAGCGCGGTGTAGACGGTCCAGCCGAAGTCCCGGTTGAGGTACCAGAGCACGCCGAAGGCCATCAGCACCGCGGCGAGCGCGGTGAGCAGCACCACCCGCAGCCGGGCGCTGGTGAGGAAGCGCATGGTGTCGAGCACCCGCCAGCGCAGCCGTCGCACCCAGCTGATCGGCTCCCGGGGCTCGATGGGCAGCGCCTGCAGCGCGGCCCTCCCGCCCGGCGGTTCCTGGGGTTCGCCGGTCGACACCGGATCGCGGCGCACCCCGCCGGGAATGACCGGTCCGTCGTCGCCGAACTCGCGGGCGAGGCGGACGAAGCCGGCCGAGTCGCCCTCCTGCTCCGGCAGCAGGCGGATCTTGCTGAGGTCCTGCCGGTCGACCTGGTCGGCGACCACGCAGATCCGGTCGGAGGCGATGGCGTCGTCGAAGGCGATGTGCAGGTACCGTCCGTCGATCTCGACCGAGTTGGGCCGCCCGAGCGCGGCGGCGGCGAAGGCCGGGGCGGCGGTGGCGGAACCGGAGAGCGCGGCGCCGTTCTTGAGCAGCCGTTGGATGTTCTCGCCGAGGCGCTGGTTGAACATCCGGAACACGATCCGGATGTCGGCGTTGTGGCCCTGGGCGCTGAGCGCGGCGTGGATGTTGTCCTGGTCGCTGCCCTCGACCAGGGCGAGTCCCCGGGCGGTGCCGATGGAGACCGCGCGCAGCGCCTCGTCGGTGATGCTCGGGTACTCCACCACGGCGGCGACGCCCGGGAGTTGCTCGATCTGCGGCGCGTGGTCGCGGGTACGGTCGGCGACCAGGACGACGACCGGGACCTCGTAGTGCTCGACGAGTTCCAGCACCAGCCGGTGCGCCAGCGCGTTGCCTCCGCAGACGATGTAGTGCTGGCTGATCGGCTCGACCGGAGGGGTCCCCCACCCTTCAGAAGTCATACCGAGGGATGATATCGACGACGAGCGACCGGAGGGTGTCGTTCCGGCGACCGTCGGAAGTCACTCGAACGGACGTACCCGACGCGCGGTCTGACGGAGGAGCGAAGAGGCTGGGGTTCGCTCTCCGCCCCCAGCCCCGAGGAGTACGTCACCGTGGCCCCTCCGATCATCACCCCCGACGGTTCCCCGGTCCAGGGCCCGCTCGGCATGCTCGCCCGGGCCGCCTGGCAGGTGCTGCTGGCCGCCGGTGCGGCCTCGCTCGCCCTCGGGATCGCGGTCTTCGCCTGGCCCCGGGAGACGCTGCTGGTGGTGGGCGTGCTGTTCGGGCTCTACCTGCTGCTGATCGGCATCGTGCAGCTGGTCGCCGCGTTCGGCACCCACGCCACCACCGCGATGCGGGTGCTGGCCTTCATCAGCGGCGCGATCTGCGTGCTGCTCGGGCTGCTCTGCTTCCGCAGCGCCGCGCAGTCACTGCTGCTGCTCGCGCTCTGGATCGGCATCGGCTGGCTGTTCCGCGGCATCACCCAGCTCGCCGCCGCGATCTCCGACCCGCTGATGCCCGCCCGCGGTTGGCAGGCCTTCGCGGGCGCGGCCAACACCCTGGCCGGCGTGCTGCTGATGGTCTGGCCGGTCGGCTCGATCACCGCACTGACCGTGCTGGCCGGGTGCTGGCTGCTGATCCTGGGCGTGGTCGAGATCGCGACGGCCCTCCGGATTCGCGGCCAGGCCAAGCAGATCCCCTCGGGGGTCTGACCAGCGCCACCGCACCGGAGGCCGCCACCGATCTCGGCGCCGCGCTACCGCCTCGTGCTCAGGGCCGGGGCGCGTAGCCGAGCCGGAAGGTGGCGGCCTCCAGTCGTTCCGGGCTGAGTCGGACGTCGGTCAGCCGCTCGGCGAGCGCGAACGCCGCCTCGGTGTGCAGCTCGTGGCGCTCCCCGTCCAGCTGGAAACCGCAGGCCGTCAGCAGCTCCACGGTGCTCGGGGCCTCGGCGTCCGTGCCGTCCCGCTGGTCGGCGAAGAGCGGCTCGAAGTGCAGCCGGCAGGTGCCGTGCTCCCACCAGTGGAAGTCGTCCGCCGCGTTGACGTTCCGGAAGCGCGAGACCAGCCGGGTGCCCTCGCCGAGCCGGGGGACGACCTCGTACAGGCTGCCGAGGTAGCCGTACGGCTCGACCGCCAGGGCCCAACCGTCGAACTCGGTGACGGCGACGAGGATCCGGTCCTCGTTCAGGTCGAACAGCTCCTCGGCCTCCTCGTCCTCCCCGTCGTCGAAGGTCTCCCAGGCGGCGAGCACCGCGGCCAGCCCGGTGACTTCCCGGCCGGTCAGGGCCTTGAAGCGGCGCAGCAGTTCGTCGGCACCGACTCCCTGGACCTGGGTGAGGCAGTAGGCCTCGCCCAGGACCGGGTAGCGCTTCTCGAACCAGGTGTAGTCGGTGGCGTGTGCGGCAGTCATGCGCAGGATGCTGCCAGACCCCGCTGACACCGCCCGCCGCACCCCTGGCCGCTCAGAGCCAGACCGGCACGTCCGTCCCCCAACGCCCCGGCGGGCGAGCCCAGTCGGTGGGCGCGCCCTCATAGCCGATGGGCGGCAGGGCGTGCCGCAGCCGCCCGTACGCCGAGTCGGTCTCGGTGAGCCAGCTCGCCGGGTCGTACGGCTCGGCGCTCTCGCGCGGATCGACCGGCTCCTCGGGCGGGATGCCGTGCAGCAGCCAGGAGGCGGTTCCGGCCAGCGAGAAGCGCAGGTGGCGGCCGCCGGGGCGGTCGGTGCGCTGGTCGGTGAGGGCGCGCAGGACGGCGGCGGCGACCAGGTAGCCGGTGCCGTGGTCGAGGGCCTGGGCGGGCAGGACACCGGGGCGGCCGTCGGGGGCCGCCTCGTGGGCGGCGATGCCGACGCCGACCTGGACCAGGCTGTCGAAGCCACGGCGTCCGGCCCAGGGACCGGTCCAGCCCCAGGCGCAGAGCTGGGCGACGATCAGGTCGGGGCGGCGGGTGAACAGGGCGTCGGGGGCGAGGCCGTGGGCGTCCAGGGCGCCGGGGCGGTAGCCGGTGACCACGACGTCGGCGGTGTCGAGCAGGCCCTCGAAGATGACGCGGTCGGCGGGGTCGGCGAGGTCGAGGCGGGCGGAGCGCTTGCCGAAGCCGGTGTCGGCGTGGGCGTCCTCCGCCTCGGGCAGCCGGGGCGAGTCGATCCGCAGCACGTCGGCGCCGAGAAGGGCCAGGGTGCGGGTGGCGACCGGTCCGGCGATCACCCGGGTGAGGTCGAGGACCCGGACCCCGGCGGCGGGCCGGTCCACCGGGGCCGCACCGAGCGGACGGACGGGCGCGGCCCCGATCTCCCGGCGCTCCGCCAGGGGGTGCACGGCCGCGCTCACCGGCGCGACCGCCACGGCGAGCGCCCCAGCCGGGTACGCGCGCTCCTGGATCTGCTCGGCCGGTAGCTTGCCGAGCGCCTCGGCCAGCTGCTCGGGCCCGGCGTCGGGCGCGAGGTCGAGGGCGGCGAGCAGCCGGGCGCGGTGGTGCGGATAGTTGGCGTGGGTGCGGACCCAGCCGTCGGCGGTGCGCCAGAAGCCGGAGTGCGGGGCGAAGCTGACGGGCGTACGGCCGTCGACGGTCAGGTGCCGCTCGCTGACGAAGGCGGTGGCGACGGCCCCCTCGTCCACCCGGACGGCGGGGACGGCGCCGCCGGCGCGGTGGGCGGCCAGCTCGGCGGCGGCCAGCGAGCAGGCGGCCACGGTGGCGCGGGCGAACCGGCGCACCGGCAGACCGGAGGGCAGGACGTCCTGCGGGCCGTGGAAGCCCACCCGGTCCAGGAGTTCGGCCGGTCCGCCGAGGGCGGCCCAGGCGTCGGCGGTCGGACGGTCGGTGGTCGGACGGTCGGCGGTCCGACGGTGGGCGGTCGGACGGTCGGCGGGCTCGCCCTCGGGCGGCATCGGACGATCAGTCATGTCCGGCATTGTGCTCCGCTTCCCCGGCACCCGCCGTGACGCCCGCCACCAGCGCCGACGACGCTCTCAGCCCGGGCGGTCCGCCCTCCGGTCCGCCGGGAATCGCGCAGGTCAGCCCGGGTCCGATGGGGAAGCGGTGAAGGACCGGCGGTCGGCCGGCGGTCCGCGGGTAGGGTGCGAAACGGCGGCCGGTTCGGCCGTACGCACGGGGGCCGAGTGACAAGGGGGGACGAATGTACACGATCCGCCGTCTCGACCTGGGCTACTTCGTCCGGCCGGCCTCCGAGGTGGGCGGCCCCGAGCCGCGGGTGGAGCCGGTGCTGGCGTACCTGGTCCGGGGCCCGGAGGGGCTGCTGCTGTTCGACACCGGGATCGGCGCCGGCTCGCCGGAGACCGAGGCGCACTACCGTCCGGTCCGCCGCCCGCTGCCGGAGGCGCTCGCCACGGCCGGCGTCTCGGTCTCGGACATCGACCTGGTGGTCAACTGCCACCTGCACTTCGACCACTGCGGCGGCAACCCGCTGCTCGCCGGGACACCGGTCCTGGTCCAGGCGAAGGAGCTGGCGACCGCCCGGCGCGGCGACTACACCATCGACGCACTGGTCGACTTCCCCCACGCCGTCTACCGCGAGCTCGACGGCGAGGCCGAGGTCTGGCCCGGCGTCCGGGTGCTGCCCACCCCCGGACACACCGACGGCCACCAGTCCCTGCTGGTCGAGCGGCTGGGCGACTGCACCGTCCTGCTGGCCGGGCAGGCGTACGACTTCGCCACCGAGTACGGGCAGGCGGTGCTCGCCCGGCAGGCCGCGCGCGAAGGGGTGGCGGCGCCGCTGCCCGGGTACCGCGGCTGGCTGGACCGGGTGGCGGAGCACGGGCCGCGCCGGGTGCTCTTCGCACACGACCAGGCGGTCTGGGAGCTCGTCTGACGGGTCGACGGATCAGCCGGGGCTCAGAAGGCGAACCGCAGCGAGCGGACCCGGTGGTCGAAGCTGGACGGGACGAACTCCGGCTCCCCAATCGACCCGACGTCGGGCAGCCGGGTGTACAGCTCGCGCGGCAGCGCCGCCGTCCCCTGCCGGGCCAGGTGGGCACCCAGGCAGTAGTGCGGACCGCCGCCGCCGAAGCCGAGGTGGGGGTTGGGGCTGCGGGTGATGTCGAAGGTGTCCGGGTCGGGGAAGAGCGCCTCGTCCCGGTTCGCCGAGCCGTCGTGCAGCGCGACCTTCTCCCCGCCCGCAGCAGCGTTCCGCCGGGGCCGCCCAGCTCGTGGTCGACGGCGACGGTGCGGCGGCCATGCGGGCGACAGCTGGTCGGCGGCCGGGCATGGTCTCACGGGGCGGAACCGGCCAATACCGGAGGGTGCGGTCCGGGCCGGGCGGGCCGGGTGCGACGATGAGTGCCATCGTGATGACCGACCGGATCCGCCTGCTGCGCGCCGCGGTCTTCGCCGCGCTGTGCGTGGCGATGGCCGCCACGGCGCACGTCGCCATGGCCGGGGCCGGGGTCTCGCCGCCGGTGCTGCTCGGCGCGTTCGGGTCGATCCTCGGGCTGACCTGGCTGCTGGCCGGGAGGCGGCGCGGGCTCGGCGTGATCAGCGCCTGGATGGTCGCGGCGCAGAGCGTACTGCACCTGCTGTTCGAACAGGCCGGGTCGCTCGGCCGTGCGGGCGGCGGTCTCGGCCGGCTCGCCACCACGGACTGGGCCGCCCTGCTGCTCTGTAACCCGGACCGGGCACCGGGCGGGCTCTCCCCCGTCGAACTGGCGCGGATGGCGGGCATCGACCCGGACGTCCCGCCGACCCCCGGCAGCCTGCGCCCGATGGCGGGGATGCACCACGGGGTGGCGGCGGGGTCGACCGACGGGATGGCCATGGACATGGGGCTGTCCGGGATGACGGGGATGCCGGGCATGGCCCCGGGGATGCGGCACCCGATGTCCTCGGGGATGCCGGACGGGATGTCGCACGGCATGTCCGACGGGATGGCGCACGCGATGTCCCACGGCATGTCGCCGGGGATGGCCGTCGCCCACATCCTGGCGGCGCTGGCCTGTGCGCTGCTGCTCTGGCGTGGTGACGTGGCGTTGGTGCGGCTCTTCGAACTGCTCGGCGCGTTCGGGAGCGTGGTCGCGGGGGCGCTGCTGCTCCCGCTGCTGGTGCTGTTCGCGCGCCCGTTCGGGTACCGGCCGCCGACGCCGCCCCGGCCCGCCGACCGACCGGCCCGGCGGCCCCGGTCGGTGCCGCTCACGCATGCCGTCGTCCGGCGCGGGCCGCCGACGTTCGCCCTCGCCTGCTGACGCGCCCGCCGCACCGCTCCCCCGGCCGAACTCGGTCCGCGCTGGGACCTCCGCGACGGGCAGGTCGCCCCGTCGTACCGCCGCCGTCGCCGTCGCCGCTGTGCCCACTGCCGTAGCGCCCTGGGCCACTGCGCCGCCGTACGCCGTGCGCCGTACCGACCGGGCTCGGGCCCGCGTTCGCCGACGCCTCCCACAGGAAGTGCGGTGTGCCGCGCGGCTGCCCACGGACTCCTTCGGTGCCGCTCCGCGCGGCACCGTTCCCAGCCTTCCCCTCGGGACCTTCCCATGCCTGACTACGACGGCACCCCGGCTCCGGCCGACGCCACCGTCCTACCGCTCCGCGGCCTGCGGCCCCTCCGGAGCCTCACCGACCGGACCGTCCGCCCTCAGCCGGGTCAGCAGCCGGGCCGACCACTCCGCCGACGGCCCGTCGGCGGCGGCCGCCTGCACCCGGCCGCGCAGCCGTTCGGCCCGATCCAGCCACTCCCGACAGCCGGTGCAGCGCGCGAGGTGCTTGTCCAGCCGGGTGCCCGGCAGGCCGCTCGGTTCACCGTCGAGCCGGGCGGACAGAGCGGTACGGAACTGCGCGCATCTCATGTGACCATCGTCCCGCACGACTGCCGCACCGGGACGGCGGGCCGGACGGGGGGCCGTCGTGGATGACGACCAGCTCACCATGCTCGCGCTGACCGCCCGCTCGGGCCGGGCGGCCGACGTCGAGGCCTTCGTCCGCGCGACCCAGCGGGACGTGTGGCGCTTCGTCGCCCACCTGACGGACGTCCAGTCCGCCGACGACCTCGCCCAGGAAACCTTCCTGCGCGCGCTGCGCGGCCTGCCCGCCTTCGCCGGACGTTCCTCGGCCCGCACCTGGTTGCTGTCCATCGCCCGGCGCACGGTGATCGACCGGTACCGGATGGCCGCCGCCCGGCCGCGCTGCGCGGCACTGCCGGACTGGCAGGAGGCGGTGGAACGGCAGAGCGGCACCCCGACGGCCGGATTCGAGGACGGGATCGCCCTCGGGGACCTGCTCGACCGGGTGCCCGCGCAGCGACGGGAGGCCTTCGTGCTGACCCAGGTGATCGGTCTGAGCTACGCGGAGGCGGCGGCGGTCGCTGGCTGCCCGGTCGGCACCGTACGCTCCCGGGTCGCCCGGGCGCGGGAGGAACTGATGGCGCGACTGCGGGCGGCCGAGACCGGGGAGCTCGCGGCGGCCTGCTGAGCGGCGGCCAACGGACGACGGATAACAGATAACAAATAACAGATGACGGCTGACAGATTTCGACATCTGTCAGCCGTCATCTGCCATCTGTCACCTGAAAGCCGCCCCTCGAAAAATTCCCCCAGGTGTTCGGTACCGGAGCCGCCGCGCCCCCGACTGCTGTACCGAACCCCGCCGCCGAGGCGGCGCCCGGAACGGCTACGGGGAAACGGAGGATCTCATGGCGGCGCAACACCGGGCGACCGCAGCCTCGCTGACCGACGACCAGGCACAACCCGTCGACCGCTGGAGCCTGGTCGTCGCCGCCGGGCTGCTCTCGTTCGTCGCCATGCTCGACATGACAACGCGAGGACGCATGACAACTCCTGGTCGGTGATCGTGCTGCGGGCCCGAACTGCGGACCCGGACCAGGTAGTCGGGCGGCACCCACGGCGGGTTCCCGGCGATGTCCGGACCGCCGGCCGGCCCCGCCCGGTGGCCCGGCGCATAGGGTGGCCGGATGGCCGAACCCACCGTGCTGCGCGACGACCTCGACCTGCCCGTACGGCTCGGGCCGCACCCGCCGCGACGGGTGGTCTCACTGGTGCCGTCGCTCACCGAGGCGGTCGCCGCCACCGCACCCGGCCTGCTGGTCGGCGCGACCGACTGGTGCAGCCACCCCGCCGACCTGACCGTCACCCGGATCGGCGGCACCAAGAACCCTGACGTGCCGGGCATCCTCGCGCTCGAACCGGACCTCGTCCTCGCCAACGACGAGGAGAACCGGCGCCCCGACCTGGATGCGCTGCGGGCCGCCGGGGTGCCGGTCTGGGTCACCGACATCCGCACCCTGGACGACGCGTTCCGCTCGCTGGACCAACTGCTCACCGCCGCCTGCCGACTGCCCCGCCCGGCCTGGCTGGACGAGGCCGAAGCGGCCTGGCACGACGTGCGGCCGGCGGCGGACGGCCCACGGGCCGTGGTGCCGATCTGGCGCCGCCCGTGGATGGTGCTGGGCCGCGACACCTTCGCCGGGGACCTGCTGCACCGCCTCGGCCTGCGGCTGGTCCACGCCGACCACCCCGAGCGCTACCCGGCCGTTCCGCTGCCCGAACTCCTGGCGAGCCGACCCGAGTTGGTGGTACTGCCGGACGAGCCGTACCGCTTCACCGCCGAGGACGGCCCGGAGGCGTTCCCGGACGTCCCGGCCGCCCTGGTCAGCGGACGGCACCTCACCTGGTACGGCCCCTCCCTGGCGACCGCTCCGACCGTGCTGCGCCAAGCGATCGAGCACCCGTTCGTACAAGGCTCGTTGGGCACACCGTAGGATGACCGCCACTCGCCGGGATCACCGGCGACAAGTGGGGGGACCACGCATGAAGCTGAGCACCACCCGGCGGACACTGATCATGGTGTCCACCGCGGCCGTCTCCACCGCCTTCCTGGCGGGTTGCGGCACCAAGCAGGCCGACGACCATCAGAACGCGGCCGCAAGCGGTACGCCCGCGGCGGCCACCGCCTCGTCGAGCGAGACGCCGAGCGCGAGCCCGTCCGCGAGCGCCACCCCGGCGCCGACCGACTCGGCGTCGGCCGGCCCCGGCGCCTCGCGCGGCCCGAGCGCCGCTGCCAGTGCCGGCACGGGCAAGACGGCGAAGGCCGCACCGAGCAGCCCGGCGGGCAACGCCAAGGCAGCCACCGGCAACGCGGCCGCCGCGCCCGCCACCCAGCCGCCGGTCGCCAAGCCCGTCATCGCCGCCCCGGTGCCGACCGCCAAGCCCGGCGCGGTCGCGCTCCCGCCGCCGCCCGCACCGCCGGCCCCGCACGTGCCGCCGTTGCAGAGCGGCTGCCAGCCCAGCAAGCCCCAGCCGGACGAGCCCAAGGAGGCCGTCGGCACCGCGCTCACGGCGGCGGCCGGCCAGTCCCGGGTGCTCACCCTCAGCTCGGGCGGCACCGACAAGCTCCCGCCGCTGCCGGTCAACCTGGTCAAGGCCATCGCCTGGCAGGAGAGCGGCTGGCAGTCCGGCATCCTCGCCTGCGACGGCGGGATCGGCACCATGCAGGTCATGCCGAACACCGTCAGCTGGATGAACGGCAAGTTCGGCACCACCTCCGACCCCAAGACCCTGACCGGCAACGTCCAGCTCGGCACCCAGCTGCTCGACTGGCTGGTCGCCTACTACGGCGACTCCTCCTTCGGCGGCAAGTACGACCTCTCCCCCGACCCGGCCACCGGCAAGACGCCGCTGCTCGATGTGGTGGTCTCGGCGTACAACGCGGGCGCGGGCAACGTGCACTACAACACCGTCACCGACCCGACCACGGGCGAGGTCGTCGGCAGTCTGGACATCCCGAACCCGAAGTACGTGGCCAACGTGAAGGCACTGATGTCCAGCCAGCCGTGGAACAAGGCCGGCTGACGGCTGCGGATACGGATACGGATACGGCACAGGGCCCGGGACGCTTTGGGGCGTCCCGGGCCCTGCTGTCGGGTGCTGAGGCGTCAGCCGCGCGCGGCGGAGACGGCGGCGCCCAGCGCCTCCTTGATGCGGGGACCGAGGCGGGCGAAGCCCAACTCCTTCATGGCGGCCCGGAGCAGCTCCTCGTCGCTCCGCTCGGTACCGTCGCCGTCGATCCACCGGACGACGGCGAGCAACTCGTCGGCCGAGTAGGCGGTCACGGGGCGGCCGGGGGTGAAGTCCGGCTTCTCGGGACGGCCGACGGGGGCCTCAGCGGGCTCGGCGGCTGCGGGCTCGGGCTCGACGGCCGGGGCTTCCTCGACAGCCTCGGGCTCGGCGACAGGCTCCTCAGCCTCGACGGCAACCTCGACCTCAGCCGTCGGCTCCTCCACCTCAACGGCCTCGGGCTCGGGCTCAGCAACGAGCTCGACGGCCGACTCCTCGACAGTCTCGACCTCGGCCACCGGCTCAACGGCTGCCGCCTCTTCGAGCTCGACGACAACGGCCTCGGCCTCGACGATCGAAGCCTCGACGGGCTCCTCAACCTCGTCAGCAGCGTCCTCGACCTCGACGGTGGGGGCCTCGACGGCAACCTCGACCTCAGCGGCCGATTCCTCCACCTCGACCGCCTCAGGCTCGGCGATCAAAGCCTCGGCCGACTCCTCAACCTCGGCCGCCGGCTCCTCAACCTCAACGGCGGGAACCTCGACAGCAGCCTCGACCTCAACGGCTGCCGCCTCTTCGAGCTCGACGACAACGGCCTCGGCCTCGGCCTCGACGATCGAAGCCTCGACGGGCTCCTCAACCTCGTCAGCAGCGTCCTCGACCTCGACGGTGGGGGCCTCGACGGCAACCTCGACCTCAGCGGCCGATTCCTCCACCTCGACCGCCTCAGGCTCGGCGATCAAAGCCTCGGCCGACTCCTCAACCTCAACGGCGGGAACCTCGACAGCAGCCTCGGGCTCAACCGCCTCGGCCACGGTCTCGGCGGCCTCCTCCGGCGCCTCCTCAACGGCCGCAACCTCAGCGGCAGGCTCCTCCGCCTGCTCTGCCTCGGCCAGGGCCGCAGTCGCGGCGGCCACCAGGTCGTCCGCGGCCGGGGACGGCGCCGGAAGGGACACCACGGCCGCCGGGGCCTCCTCCTCCGTCACCTCCTCCGCCGCAGCCGACTCGACCTCGACGGAGTCCGGGTCCGAGTCCGAAGCCGCCTCGACAACCTCAGTGTCGGCCTCGGCCGGAACCTCGGCCGCGACAACCTCGGCCTGAACCGGAGCGGTCACCGAGACCGGCGCCTCCTCGGCGAGCCCGTCCCGCTGTCCACCGGCCAGCGCCTGACGCGCAGCAGCCTCGGCGTCGACGTCCGACTCCTCGACGTCCGGCTCCTCGACGCGCTGCTCCTCGGCAACCAGCTCGCCCGAATCCGCCAGCCCGTCCCGCTGCCCGCCCGCCAGCGCCTGCCGCGCCGCGTACGCGGCCTCGGCCGCACGGCGGTCGGCCTTGGCGGCGGTGAGCTCGGCGAGCAGGTCGCCGAGGCCGGCCTCTTCCAGGGTGGCGCGCAGGCTGCGGACGGTGGGCAGGCGGTAGAGGGTGCCCTCGTCGGCGGCGAGGCGCTCGACCAGGTCGACCAGGTCCGCGAAGGCGAGCCCGTCCAGGTCGTGGTCGGGCAGCAGGCGGGTGAGGTCGCGCAGGCCGGTGTTGATGGCCTCGAAGGCCTGGGCGGTGCGGTCGACCAGGGAGCCGTCGGCGGGCACTCTCGGGAGGGTGCCCGCAGGGGCGAGGGCGGCCCAGGCGCGGCGCTCGATCTCGGCGGAGGTGAGGGCCTCGTGCAGGTCCTCACGGCGGACCCGGCGGTCGGTGGCCAGGGCGGCGGCCTGCTTGCGCAGCGAGCGGCCGCGCAGCCAGGAGAGCTTGACGCCGTTCTCTCGGCGCCAGTTGCTGTCGGCGGTGGCGGCTGCGAGGGCGGTGAGGTCGACGTCGTAGGCGGCCGAGGTGAGGACGGCGGAGGTGCGGTGGACCCGCTGGAGCAGCTCGACCAGCAGCGCGGTCTTGGCGACGCTGTCGGGCTCGTCGAGCTTGACCTCGGCGGCCAGCGCGGTGACGGCTTCCCAGGTCTGCTGGAGGTCGCGGCCGCGCAGCTCGGCCAGGACGGTGGAGGCGCCGCGGGCGTCATCGGGGGTGGCGACGGTGTCGACGGCCGCGTACCAGGCGTGGGTGTCGGCGCTGAGGGTGAAGGCCCCGAGTTCCGCGTAGCGGCCGAGGTCCTCGCGGAGGTCGGGCTCCGCGGCGGCGTCCTGGGGGTCCTTGACGTCTGCGGCGCCGGCGACGTCCGCCGGGTCGGCTGCGTCGGCGTTGCGCGAGTGAAGCACTGTCATGTGTGGTCCGGTTCTGGGCGTCGACGGCGGGGCTGGCGGCGAGGGGGGCGACGGACCGGGTGCGCGGATGCCCCTGGGGCGGGGCCGGGGCGCGCGGTCGGGCCGCCGGTTGTGGAGGCCCAGAATACGGGTGCCCGTTCGAGCCTTGCACGCACCCACCGCCGGACGGGCCGGTGTCGCATGCCATACCGCCCGCCTGGCCGCTACTCGGGACGGCCACCCGGGTGCTCCGCCCCTGGTCCGGACGGGTGGCCGGGCCGGTGGCCGGGGTGCTCCGTCCGGGGCGGTCGGCGCCGCCGGAGCCCGTCCAGCGGGACCTTGCGGACGCCGCGGGCCGGTCGGCCGAGCGGCGGATGGTACCCGGCCCGGCCGAGGGCGTGTCGGTCGACCGGCGCGAGGTACTCGTGCAGCGCGATGCGGTGCCACCACGCTCCGGTTTCCCGTAGCTCGCGCCATCCGGTGAACCGGTAGAGATAGAGGGTCGCCCGGACGTGGGTCGGCGGGGCGTCGGGGAAGGGGTTGTGGCGCAGCAGCCTCAGGGTCGCCCGGTCGCCGGCCAGCAGACGGGCGACGAAGGGCAGGAACCAGGGGCGGGCGTAGGCGGGTGAGATGCCGGCGAACCACATCAGCCAGTCCAGCCGCAGGTGGTAGGGGGCGTACTGGCGCGGGAGGCGGCGCACGTCGCCGGGTTTGCCCTTGAAGCCGTACTCACGCCAGACGGTGTGCGGGGTGAGCACGGCGTCCTCGGTGCCCTCGACCACGACCTCCTGGCGCAGCCGGTTGACGCTGCCGAAGGCACCGTAGGTGTTGACGAGGTGGATCCGGTTGAAGGAGCGGTTCATCACCTGGCGGCGGGAGACCATGTTGGTCACCGGCCAGTAGCTGAGCACCAGGACGGCGACGGTCAGCGCGATCACCAGCACCTCGTACCAGACGGGGGTGCCGGGGTAGCGGCGGGCGTGGACGGGCAGGCCGAGGCGGGCCGGTTCGACCGCGGCGAGGGCGAGGGCGATGGTCAGCCAGTTGAGCCAGGCGAAGTTGCCGGAGGCGACCAGCCACAGCTGGGTGGCGACCACGGCGCAGGCCGCGTAGCTCGCGAACGGCTGCGGGAGCAGCAGACAGACCGGGACGACGAGCTGGACGACGTGGTTGGCGGCGACCTCGACCCGGTGCAGCGGGTCGGGCAGGTGGTGGAAGAACCAGCTGAGCGGTCCGGGCATCGGCTGGGTCTCGTGGTGGTAGCGCAGGCAGGTCAGGTCGCGCCAGCAGGTGTCGCCGCGCAGTTTGATCAGTCCGGCGCCGAACTCGACCCGGAAGGCCAGCCAGCGCATCAGCCACAGGACGAGGGTCGGCGGCGCGGTGTCGGCGTTGCCGAGGAAGGCGGCGAGGAAGCCCGCTTCGAGCAGCAGGGACTCCCAGCCGAAGGAATACCAGGTCTGGCCGACGTTGACGATGGAGAGGTAGAGGACCCAGAGCACCGCCCAGAACAGGACGGAGGCCCAGAGCGGGACGGCGTCGCCGAGCCCGGCGGCGACGGCGGCGGCCAGGGCGGCGCCGCCCCAGGCGACGGCGGCGAAGAAGCGGTCGCTGTAGTGGAGGTGGAAGAGGCTGGGCGCTTGGCGGAACGGGACGCGAGCGGTGAAGCGGGGCACCGGCAGCATGCCGTCGGCGCCGATGAGGGCGCGGAACTGCGCGACGGCGGCGAGGAATCCGATCAGGTAGAGGCCGGCGAGCAGGCGTTGGACGAGCAGCCGGCTCAGCCAGTAGTCGGGGGCGGCGAACCAGTCCATGCGGCCCATGCCTACCATCGACGGCCCCCGGCCGGGCCCGGCCGGGGCGCGGGCGGCGGGCGGTTCACCCGCTCGGCCCGGGACGGAGGGGTGGGGTGCGCGCCCGTACGCCGCTGCGCGATGCCCCCGCACAGCACCGTGGCGGGGAGCCTCTCCTCGGGGGTGAGAGGCGCCCCGCCACGGTGGTGGACGGTACGGACGATGGAGCCGGCGGCCGCGGTGCCGCGCGCGGGCGGCGGGTCGGCGGCTCAGCTCGGCAGGACGAGTCCGGACCCGCCGGCGAGGCCGGGGCGGCCGGTCGCGGTGGCGGCGCCGTTCTGCTGGAGCCGGTCGACCAGCAGCGCGGCCAGCGTGCCGAGTTCCTCCTCGGTGCGGGACTGCGCGGTGACGTCCATGCCGACGGTGAGGACGCCGTTGACCTGGCCGGTGCGCACGCCGCGCAGCGGGGTGCAGGTGAAGCTGAAGATCTGCTGGATGCGCTGCGCCTCGGGGCGGCCGGACTGGACCCGGACGTCGTTGAGGACGGTGGCGCGGCCGGTGTGGTACGCCTCCGTGACGGCCTGCTGGAGGCCGGCCGCGCCGAGCTGCGGGTAGGCCGTGCCGATCGACCCGTACGCCACCGGGGCACCGAAGGTGTCGGCGTGCTGGGCGTTGGCGTAGCGGATCTCCTGGCCGGGGCCGTCGGTCAGCATGATCGGGAACGGGGAACCGTCGAAGGCGGCGAACATCTCCTGCTGCTGGGCGAGCAGGTTGTCGCGCAGCCGGATCTCGGAGAGCAGCGCCTCGGCGAGGTGCTGGATGTCGCGCAGTCGCTCGCGGCCCCACTGCCGGGGTTCCCGGTCGAGGACGCAGACGGTGCCGATGACGGTGTTGGTGTCGTCGACGAGGGGGGCGCCGAGGTAGGCCCGGACGCCGAGCTCGTCCACGACCGGGTTTCCGGCGAACCGGGGGTAGGCGAGGATGTCGTCCAGTGCGAGGGGCGAGCGCTGGGCGACGACGTGCGGGCAGAAGCCGTGACTCAACGGCATCTGACGGGTGGGGAGGTCGAAGGCGATGCCCCGATCCGCCCAGGAGGCGCCTTCGTCGGACGCGACGTCGGACGAGTTTGGCGGAATGTAGAGCCCCCGGAACATCTGGCGCTCGTCGTTGATGAAGTTGACCATCGCGATGGGAGCGCGGGTGATGCTGGCTGCCAGGTGGGCGAAGCGGTCGAAGGCCTCGTCCGCGGAGGGTTCGTTGAGTCCCAGGCTGCGCAGCCTGCGGGTCCGTTCGGACTCCCCGGCAGCACCCGGGAACTGGCCTTGAGTGCTCATCACATCAGTCATGGCGCACATGTAATCAGACATCGGGGCGCCGCGGTGCTATCGGGATCGTTCGCCACCCCTGCTGATGAACAGTCAAAGCAGCATGTGAGCGGCCCCACGGCGGATCGGCGGAGCGGATGAAGATCACTTCCCTCCCGGCGCCACACCAAACCACTCGATAAAAAGATGAGCCGGATTCCGCCAATCCAAGATCAACTACCTGTGGAGCCCGGGTGTGCATATGACAATGAGCCCTGCCGAAGACACGGACGGTAGTTCCCGCCCTCTGGGACAACCCGCCCCGGGGGTCCGCATTGGCCCGGTTGTGAGAACGCGATCGGCCCCGCCACACCTCCACACCCCCACCCGAAATCCACGGGGGAGCGGTCGGAGCGGAATCGACGGCACGAACGGAGGCACGACACCCACGCGACGAGAGGACCAGAGCATGGCGATGGACTACTTCACCGACGAGCGCCACGAGAGTCTCCGGACGGAGGTCCGTGAGTTCGCGGAGAAGGAGGTGCGCCCCGAAGTGGCCAGAATGGAGGCCGACCGGGAGGTCGAGTTCGGGATCTCCCGCGAGATCGCCCGCCGCGGCTGGATAGGCGTCACCATCCCGCGCGAGTTCGGCGGCCTCGGGCTGGGACACCTCGCCAAGACCATCATCGTGGAGGAGCTGGCCCGGGTCAGCGGTGCGATGGGCGCGATGACACAGGCCTCCCAGCTCGGCGTCGCCAAGGTCATCCACTTCGGCTCGAACGCCCAACGGCGCAAGTGGCTACCGAAGTTCGCGTCCGGGGAGTTGCTGCCGACCATCGCGGTCACCGAGCCGGAGTCCGGCGGCCACGTGCTCGGCATGTCCGGCACCGCCCGCCGCGAGGGCGACGAGTACGTGCTCAACGGCCGCAAGGTGTTCGTCGGCAACTCGCACATCGGCGACGTCCACGGCGTGGTCCTCCGCACCGGCACCGGCACCAAGGGCCTGTCCGCCTTCCTGGTCGAGAGCGACCGACCCGGCTTCCGCGCAGGGGCGATCGGCACCCAGGGCGGGCTGCACGGCTTCAGCTTCGGTGAGCTGGTCTTCGAGGACTGCCGCATCCCGGCGGGCAACCGGCTGGGCCGGGAGGGCCAGGGCCTCGACGTCGCCTACTCCTCCTCCACCCTGTACGGCCGGCTGAACCTGGGCGCCGTCGCGCTCGGCATCCACGTCGCCGTCGTCGAGGACACCGTGCGCTACGCCGAGGAGCGGGTGCTGTACGGCAAGCCGCTCAACCAGTTGAACAGCGTCGCGCTGAAGCTGGGCGAGATGCAGTCCCGGCTGATGACGGCCAAGTTGGCCGCCTACCACGCCTCGCACCTGCTCGACCTCGGCAAGGCCTGCGACGCCGAGCTGATGAACGCCAAGCTCGTCAACACCGAGTACGCCATGGATTCGGCGCGCCAGGCGATGGAGATCTTCGCCGCGCGCGGCACCCAGGAGGAGCACAACATCATCCGCTACCTGCGGGACGCCACCCACATCTACGCCCCGGCCGGCACCTCGGACGTGCAGAAGCTGCGGCTGGGCCAAGTGGCTTCGGGCACGTACGGCAAGCAGTGGTCGGCCGAGCTGGCCGACCTGGCGAGCTGGGCGTGGACGGAGCTCAACCAGCTGGAGGCCGAGGCGAAGGCACCGCGCCCGCGCGGCGGTCGGGTGGTGCCGATCTCCATGGCGAGCTGAGCCGGACCGAGTCGAAGCCGGGCCGGGCCGAGCTGAGTGGTTGTCCGGTTCGGAACCGGTGCTGGGGGCCGCCGTCGGGCACTGGAGACCACCGGAAACCGCCGCCCGAACGGCGGCGAACCTTCAGCGCGACGACTGTTTGACCTGTTCCTGACGGCTCTTCGGGAGGCACGCCCGGTCCCCCGAAGAGCCGTTCCCACTTCGCCGTTGCCGCACTGAACTGCGGCGTTCCGTCGACGAACGCATCCACCGGGAGCGGGCGGCGCGGCCATCATCCGTTCACATATCGCCAGTTGATGTTGCGATGAGGGCACCTGGGACTGATAGGTTTCCTGCCGTCGGCGGCCGTGGCTGCACTCCGCCCGGACGGTGACACCCCGTCACTCCGTCCGGCAACCCCGGCCTCGGCGCCCTGAAGCCCGTCCGGTCCGCACGGGCCGACCCCGCCGTTCGGACCCGCGACCCGGCCTGCAACTCGGCCCTGCACCAAGGAATCAGATGCCAGGCATATCGGCCCCCCGCACGGGCCACCGCGCCGGCCGGTCCGGCTCCCTCCGCAGCTCGCTCCTCGCCCTCGTGCTGGTCCCCAGCCTGGGCCTCGCCGCCGCCTGGGGCTACGCCGCCTACCTGCTGCGCGACACCGAACACCGCACCGCGCTGGTGGCCGGCACCGCCGTCGTCGCCGTGGTGCTGCTGTTCAGCCTGATCCGCGGCGTCCGGGCCGCCCGGACGCTGTCCGCCCGGCTGGCCGGCCTGCGGACCGACACCCTCGCGCTCGCCCAGCAGGAGATCCCCGAGGTGGTCGGGCGGCTGCGCGCCGGGGAGACCGTCCCCACCCCGCCCACCTGGGCGCCCTCCCGGCGGATCGGCGACGAGGTCCAGCAGACCTCGGACGGCCTGGCCGCCGTCCGGCAGGCCGCCGTCGCGGCCATCGTCCACCAGGCCCAGGGCCGGGAGGGGACGAAGAAGGTCTTCCTCAACATCGCCCGCCGCACCCAGATCCTGATCCACCGGCAGATCAGCATGCTCGACGCCCTGGAGCGCGAGCACGAGGAACCCGAGCTGCTGCGCGAACTGTTCGCGGTCGACCACCTGGCCACCCGGATGCGGCGCAACGCCGAGAACCTGGTCATCCTCGGCGGCGCGCTGCCCGCCCGGCGCTGGCGCAACGCCGTGCCCGTGGTCAACGTGCTGCGCAGCGCCGTCTCCGAGACCGAGAACTACGCCCGCGTGGTCGTCCAGGGCGTGCCCCGGGCCTCGCTCAGCGGGCAGGCCGTCGCCGACGTGATCCACCTGATCGCCGAGCTGATCGAGAACGGCACCACCTTCTCCCCGCCGTACACCCAGGTGCAGGTCTCCGCGCAGGAGGTCCCCAAGGGCCTGGCGGTCGAGGTCGAGGACCGCGGCCTCGGCATGACCGAGGACGAGTACGAGCGGCTCAACGAGTACCTGGCCAACCCGCCCGAGCTGGACGTCTCCGCGCTCGGCGACGACCTGCGGCTCGGCCTGTTCGTGGTCGCGCGGCTGGCCGCCCGGCATGACATCCAGGTCACCCTGCGGCCCTCGCCCTACGGCGGCACCCGGGCCGTGGTGCTGGTGCCCTCGGTGCTGCTGGAACAGGCCGAGCAGCCGGCCGCGGTGCCCGGACTGCCCTCCGGTGCACGGGTCACCCGCACGCCGGTGCCGGAGCAGCAGCCGACGGCGGACGGCGACCTCGGGGAGGTCGACGAGGAGCTGTCGGGTGCGCTGGCCGGGGTACTGAGCGGGCTGCTGGGCGGGGGGTCTGCGGCTCCGACCGATGGTCCGTCCGCTTCGTCCGCTCCTTCAGCTCCGGCTGTTCCGTCTGCTCCGCCTGCTCCCGAAGGGCTCGTGGCTGCGGACCCCGGGGAGCCGGACGGTGGTGTGATCATCGGTGAGCTGCTCGGACGGCAGGACGGGGAGGACGGCGCCGCCCCGTCCAACGGTGGGCTGCCGGTGGGCGCCGAGATCCCCGGGCTGCCCGGTGCGGTGGTCGTGCCCCGGCCCGCACTGCCCCGGCCGTACGACCTTCCGACGGATCCCCCGGAGCTCGCCGCCGGGCTCGCGGCGGACCTCGCCGCCGGCATCGGTTCCGGCCCTGTCTCCGGCGCTCCCGGCCAGGTTTCCGGCGCTTCCGGCCACGCATCCGGCGCCTCCGGTCTTCCGGACGCACCGTTCGCGGACCCGGCGGCCGCCTTCGACGGGGTCCCCGCCGATCGCTCGGCTCCCACCCACGAACGCCCGCGGGAGGACCACGTGGAGCACGGCCCGGACGGCGAACTGCGCACCCCGCGGGTCCTGCCGCAGCGGGTCCGCAACGCCAGCCTCGCCGAGCAGCTCCGCGAGGCCCACGCTCCCGGCGCGATGATGCCGCCGGTGTCGCCGGCGTCCTCGACGTCGCCGTCCCGGCCGTCCGGGGCGCACGCCGCCCCGAGCGGCCCCCGGTTCGACGGCCGTGATGCCGCCGACGCCTCACCGGCGCGCTCGCGCGCCACCATGGCCGCCATCCAGCGCGGCACCCGGAGCGCCCGCGCGGCCGGTACCGAACCGGACGCACCCGCCATTGCCCCCAACCCGGCCGCCCCTTCCGCCCCTCAGGAAGCCCCTGCGGAAGCCTCCGCCGTTCAGGAAGCCAAGGAACAGCAGTGATGACGCAGCACACCGACACCCAGCGCGACCTCAACTGGCTGCTGGACCAGCTGGTGGCGCGGGTACCCGAGACCCGGCACGCCATCGTCCTCTCCGAGGACGGCCTGCTGGTCGGCATGTCCCAGGGCCTCGACCGGGCCGACGCCGAGCACCTGTCCGCCGTCGCCTCCGGCCTGCAGAGCCTCGCCCGCGGCGCCGGGCACCGCTTCAACGGCGGGCGGGTGCGGCAGACCGTGGTCGAGATGGACCAGCTGTTCCTGTTCGTCACCACCGCCGGCCAGGGCGCCCGGCTCGCCGTCCTCACCAGCGAGCAGGTGGACGCCGGGCTGATGGCGTACGAGATCAACATGCTGGTCAAGCAGGTCGGCCAGTACCTCACCGCGGCGCCGCGCAGCGACGCGGGCCAGGTCGGCGCGGGTGGCGGTGCGTGACCACCGCCGACGCCGACGAGGGCTGGTTCTACGACAAGGACGCCGGCCACCTGGTCCGCCCCTACGCGATCACCAACGGGCGCACCGGCCCGGTCCGTGACGGCTTCGCGCTGATCACCCTGGTGGTCACCGCCGACCCGCGCACCGACACCAGCCGGTTGGCACCGGAACCGGCCGCGATCCTCGACATGTGCCGCGAACGCCCGCTGGCCGTGGCCGAGATCGCGGCCACCATGGACCTGCCGGTGAGCGTGGTCAAGGTGCTGCTGGACGACCTGGCGGAGGCCCGGCTGATCCTCACCCGGGCCCCGGTCCAGCTCGCCGAGGCGCCGGACATCTCGCTGATCCAGGCCGTGATCGAGGGCGTCCGCCGGCTCTGACCGGCGGGCCCGCCCCTCACCGCACCACCCCGTTCCCATCCAGGAGACCCGAATTGACGACCCAGAGCCTGGTGCCGGGCGCGGTCAAGATCCTCGTCGCCGGCGGCTTCGGCGTCGGGAAGACCACCATGGTCGGCTCGGTCAGCGAGATCGAACCGCTGCAGACCGAGGAGCGGATGACCCGCGCCAGCATCGGGATCGACAGCCTCGAAGGCGTCCAGGACAAGTCGACCACCACGGTGGCGATGGACTTCGGGCGGATCACCGTCCGCGAGGACCTGGTGCTCTACCTCTTCGGCACGCCGGGGCAGTTCCGGTTCTGGTTCATGTGGGACGACCTCGCGCTCGGCGCCCTCGGGGCGATCGTCCTCGCGGACACCCGGCGGCTCGAATCCAGCTTCGCCGCCGTGGACTTCTTCGAACAGCGGGGCATCCCGTTCGCGATCGGGGTCAACTGCTTCCACGGCCGCCGCGAGGCCAGCCCGGAGGACGTCCGCCGGGCCCTGGACCTCGGGCCGGAGGTGCCGGTGGTGCTGTGCGACGTCCGGGAGCGGGCGTCCAGCAAGGAGCTGCTGCTCGCCCTGCTCGACCGGGTGCACCGGGACGCGCTGGCGGCCGGGCGGCGGTGACGCCCGGCGCTTCCCGCTGCTCCGGCTGCTCCCGGTCCTCCGACTGTTCCTGGTCCTCCGGCTGCTCCCGGTCCTCCGGTCAGGCCTTGGTCGGGGTGAGTTCGGTGAGCGCGTCGACCAGCGGGGCCAGTTCGGGGGCGTCGGCGGCCTGGGCCAAGGTCGCCTCCAGAGTGGCGTCGTGCACCGGGCGGGCCGCCTCCAGCAGGGTGCGACCCTCCGGTGTCAGCTCGGTGTAGATGCCCCGGCGGTCGTCCGCGCAGAGGTAGCGACTGAGCAGGCCCCGGTCCTCCAGGCGGGTCACCAGACGGGTGGTCGCACTGCTGCTGAGCGCCGCCGCGCCGGCCAGCTGCTGCATCCGCATGTGCCAGCCGTCCTGCCGGGAGAGGGCCTCCAGCACGGTGTACTCGACCACCGAGAGCTGGTGCTCGGCCTGGAGCGCCTTCTCCAGCGCGGTGTCGATCAGCCCGTGAAGTGCGGCGAGCGTGCGCCAGCCGCTGGCCCGGACCTCGGCGGCGTCATCGCGGATCCCCATGGCTCGCCTTCCCTTCACGTTCGCCCGTACGTCCCGTTGCGTCTCCCCTCTGACAAGTATGCCAGTTGGCGCGGATTATCTGTCTCTGCAATTACTTGGACTTAGGGCGTCCGCCAGTAGGTCATCGGATGCGGGGGCTTCGAGGCCGGGTATCCCAGCGGTAGAGGGTCCAAGCCCGTCTGATTAGGCAGCGGACAG